>NZ_JAFIBI010000001.1:2729552-3059105 GCF_017832975.1 Arthrobacter sp. PvP023 | reverse complement strand
GATGTCGTATTCGACCATTTTTTCGTAAACCGGGTACCAGTGCCGGTCCGTCAGCGGGGGAGCGGTCCAGTGTCCGCCGGAGGGGTCGGGGTTCAGGTTCAGCGCGACGGCGCCGTATTCCTCCACGCAGCGGGTGAGCTCGGGGATGCAGGTGGCCGGGTCCACACCGGGGGACTGGGGGAGCATCGCTGCCGGGACGAAGCGTTCGGGGTAGAGCTGGGAAACGCGGTGGCAGAGTTCATTGCAGATCGCCGCCCACTCGGCTGAGGTCTCAAAGGACCCGATGTGGTGGGCCATGAACGAGGCCCGCGGGGAGAAGACGGTCAGGTCGATGCCGCGCCCGTCCATGAGCCGCAGCTGGTTCGCCTCGATGCTCTCGCGCAGCTCGTCGTCGGAAATCTTCAGGCCTTCCCGTGACGGCGCCGCCGAAGGGTCATTCAGGGCGGCGATCTGCCGGTCCCGCCACTGCCCGAGCGCGGGCGGGGCGGTGGTGTAGTGGCCGTGGATGTCGATAATCATCGGATGCTCTGCTCCAGGTCGGGGGTGAGGTGGGCGCGGATCATGACGTGTCCGGCCATGATCAACCGTGCGGTACGGATGAGCGCTGACTTCAGCACTTTGGTGGGGTCGGTGGGGTCCAGGCCTAGCTGGACGGTGAATTCGCCGCTGGGGTGCTCCACAGAGACGGTGGGCTCTGTGCCGGCAGGGACTGCTGCCACCTGATGGGCCACGGTCCCGTCCAGGACGGCGGCGGTGGCGGCGGTGACCGCGGCGAGAACGCCGATGGATTCGTGGCAGACGTGGGGGATGAAACTGCGGGTATTGATTGCACCGCCGTGCGCGGGCGGCGACACCAGGGTCATCTTCGGGTAGTTCTTGTCCGTGACATCGCCCAGGCCCATGAGCTTTCCGCAGCTGAGGCGCAGGTCTTCAAGCCGCGCCTTCAGCTCAACGTCCTTGTTAAGGTCGACGGCGGATTCCTGGCCCGTGCGGCCCAGGTCGCTGGCGTGGACGATCACCAGTGGCATCCCGTTGTCGATGCAGGTCACGTCCACCGGGCCGACGCCGGCCACCTCTACTGAGTCCCGGAGGTTGCCGGTGGGCAGCAGCGCGTCGCAGACTGAACCGGCGGTGTCCAGGAAGTTGATTTCCACTGGCGCCGCGGTGCCTGGGACGCCGTCGATCCTGGCGTCTCCGGCGTAGTCGACGTAGCGGCCGCCGTCGCCCGAAGGCGTCTGGACGGTGATCTCGGCGATCATGCCCGTGTTCAGGGTGAGGACCCGCGCCGTGGTGGTGTCGCCGTCGGGCGTCAACAGACCCGACTCGATGGCGAAGGGGACCACCGCTGCGAGCATGTTGCCGCAGTTGGGGGTGGTGTCCACCAGGTCGCTGTTGGGCTGGAGCTGGGCGAACAGGAACTCGAGGTCCACCCCGTCCTGCCCGCTGAGGGAGACGATCCCGGCTTTGCTGGTCAGGGGATGCGCGCCGCCGAGCCCGTCGATCTGGCGGGGATCCGGGGACCCCATCGCCGCCAGCAGCATGGCATCCCGGGCCGCTTTGTCGGACGGCAGGTCGGCGGCCCGGAAGTAGGGGCCCTTGGAGGTCCCGCCCCGCATGAACCAGCACGGCACTGCCAGCTGGCCGCCGGTGCGGAAGGGTACTGGCGGCGCGCTGCTGCCGGCGGGTGCGGGGTGGGACACGGGATTCTCCTCGGGGACGCTGGCCTAATGGGCGGGGACGGCGACGGGCGGGGTGCCGTGGGTGTGGAAGGTTTCGATGGTTTTCATGCCCCACGCCTGGCCCTTGGCGCGGTCCGCCTCGGTCCATTCCACGGTCTCCCAGTCCGGAGCCAGGATCATCCGGGCGCCGGAGTTGCAGAACTCGATCCGGTTTCCGCCGGGCTCGTAGACGTACAGGAAGAATGTCTGCTGGATGGCGTGCTTGTGCGGGCCGGACTCGATGTGAATCCCGTTCTCCAAGAAGATGTCGGCGGCCTTCAGGATGTCCTCGCGGGTATCGGTGGCAAAGGCGATGTGGTGCAGGCGTCCGTTGCTGCCCGTCCAGTCCTCGCTGTACACGAGGTCATAGGACTTGTTGGTGAACGTGAACCATTGAGCGCCCAGCTTGCCGGAGTTCAGCCGGATCTGCTCGGTGGCGCGGCCGCCCAGGTTCTCCGCCACAAAGCTGCCATTGAGCGTGACGTCGGCGGCCAGGAAATTCACATGGTCCAGGCGACGCGCGTTCACGCCAGTGCCCGGGAACCGTGAGGCCTGGTTCTTTAGCGCCGGCCGGTCGTCCTCGGTGGGGACGTGCCATTCGGTGTCGAAATAGATGTCCATCGGGTGGCCGTCGGGATCGGTGAACGCATAGGTCTTGCCGATCCCTGGCTCTCCGTCGTGCCAGCCGATGCCGTGCCCGCTGGCCTCTATCGCCGCCACCCGGCGCTGCAGCGCCACCTCACTGGAAGCGCGCAGGGCCACTTTACCCACGCCCGACGTCGGGGCCGCCGTCAGCTTGATGGTGTGGTGTTCGTAGTCATCCCACGCATGCAGGTAGGCAGAGTCCCCGTCACGCGCAACCTCGCGCATCGCAAGCAGTTCGGTAAAGAACCACAGGCTCTTCTCAAACTCGGGAGTCAGAAGTTCGACGTGGCCCAGGTGCGCCACGTCATGAAAAGCGTCAGTCATCGTTGGTGTCCTTTGTTATCCGGGGAGGGGCGTCCGGCCGAAGGACGCCGTTAAATCAAGTTTCGCAGGGCCTACAGATAATTGTCAACAATTTAGCAAACAAAACGGACGCTCGGTCTGCTGTACGGAAAATTACCAATGTTTCTTACCAAATTGTTGACAATCAAGCCCGTCAACCGTAGCTTGATGCTGTTCGCAGTGACGCGCACCACAACTACTTAGAGGAATGACATGAAGTCGTACACCGCCGTATTGGCCGCAGCCGCCCTCCTTCTCACCGCCGGTTGTTCATCGGCGCCGCTTTCCCAGAGCCAGGCGTCGGGAAGTGCCGCCGCCGGCGGGGAACAAAAGATCCAGGTGGGAGTCATCCCCATCGTGGATGTAGCCCCCATCTACCTGGGGCAGCAGCAGGGCTTCTTTAAGGATGAAGGCCTGGCCCTTGATCTGGTCCCCGCCCAGGGCGGCGCCGCGATCGTTCCGGCGGTGACCAGTGGAACCATGGACTTCGGGTTCAGTAACGTTTCGTCCCTGCTGCTGGCGAAGTCGAAGGGCTTGGACATCAAGGTCGTGTCGGCAGGCAACAGCTCAACGGGTGAACAGGGCAAGGATTTCGGCGGCATCCTGGTGGGCAAGGACAGTACCATCAGCTCAGCGACCGGCCTGGCAGGCAAGACCGTGGCCGTGAACACGCTGAACAACATCAATGACACGACCGTCCGCGAATCGGTGCGCAAAGCCGGCGGTGACCCCTCCAGCGTTAAGTTCGTTGAGCTGGCCTTCCCGGATATGCAGGCTGCCCTTGAACGCGGCCAGGTGGACGCTGTCCAGGTAGTGGAGCCGTTCCTGACCCTCGGCACCGGAGCCGGCGACAAGCTTCTCTCCTCCAACTATGTCGACACCGCCAAGGACCTCACCGTCGGCACGTACTTCACGACTGGCAGCAACGTCTCCAGCAAGCCCGACGTGGTCAAGAAGTTCACCGCAGCCATGGAGAAGTCGCTCAAGTACGCCCAGGACAACCCCGACGCCGTCCGCAAGGTCCTGCCTACCTACACCAAGATCGACGCCGCCACGGCAGCGAAACTGGTCCTTCCGTCCTTCTCGCCGTACGTAAACCGCGCTTCGGTTGAACAGCTGGTCACGCTGTCCAAGGGCGATGGCCTGTTGAAGGACGACGTGAAGCTCGATGAGCTCCTCCCGTGACCCGAAAGCTCCTCGGCCTCGCCGGCATCCTCGGCTTCCTCCTGACCTGGGAACTCATCCCCCGCACGGGCATCATTGAAGCCCGGTTCCTGCCGCCGGCCTCCGAAGTCATCGCCGCCCTCGCCGGCTACGTCCCGCTCGCCGCTTTCTGGGGCGCCGTCAGCGAGACGCTGCTGGCCTGGTTCCTCGGGCTGGCGGCCGCCGTGGCCCTCGCGGTGGTCCTCGGTTTTGTGGTTGGCTCATCGCATTTCCTGCGGCGCTGCACCAACTCCACCGTCGAATTCCTCCGACCCATCCCCTCAGTTGCGCTGATCCCGATCGCCGTCCTGCTGTTCGGCGTGAAGATCCAGTCATCGCTGATGCTGATCATCTATGCGTCCTTCTGGCAGGTCTTCATCCAAGTGCTGTACGGCGTTGCCGACGTGGACAACGTAGCCATGCAGACGGCCAGGAGCTATGGGCTGAAAACAGCCGCCAGGGTGCGGTACGTGGTCTTCCCCACGGCATTGCCCTACCTGATGACCGGCGTGCGCCTGGCCGCCTCCGTGGCTCTGATCCTGGCCATCACGGCGGAACTGGTGATTGGTTCCCCGGGGCTGGGCAGGGAAATCGCCCTGGCGCAGTCAGGCGGGGCGATTTCCGGGATGTATGCGCTGATCCTGACCACGGGGCTGATCGGCGTCGTCATTAATCTGCTGATGAGGATCGTTGAGCGCAGGACGCTCTCCTGGCACTCGTCCATCCGTTCCGAGGTGATCGTATGAGAATCGCAAAAGGCCTTATCTACGCGCTGGGCCTTCCCGCCTTGCTGGTGCTGGCCTGGTGGGCGGGCACAACGGGTGCAAAGAACTTCTTTGTCCCAACCCCGGGAGCACTGGTCTCCACCTTCGAGGACACCTGGTTCGGCGACCGGATCCTCACGGACGTCCTGCCCAGCCTGGGCCGGCTGTTCGTCGGAGTGGTGTCGGCAATCATCCTGGGCATCCTGGTCGGCCTCCTGATCGGTTCCGTGCGCTGGCTCCGTGCGCTGACCGAACCCGTTCTGGAATTCTTCCGCGCCGTCCCGCCGCCCGTGCTGGTCCCCGTGCTCATGCTGCTCATGGGCATCACGGACGGCATGAAAGTTGCAGTCATCATTTCCGGCTGCATCTGGCCGGTGCTGCTGAACACCATCGAAGGCGTCCGGGCCATCGACGGCGTCCTGTCCGATTCCGCCCGCACCTACGGCATCAGCGGCTGGGCACGGGTACGCTACCTCGTCCTGCCGTCCGCTGGACCCCAAGTCATGGCAGGCGTGCGGCAATGTCTTTCCATCGGGCTCATCCTGATGGTCATCTCCGAAATGTTTGCCTCCTCCTCAGGGCTTGGCTTCACCATCGTGCAGTTCCAGCGCGCCTTCGCCGTGCCCGAAATGTGGTCCGGAATCGTCATCCTGGGTCTGATCGGCGTGGCCATGTCCCTCATCTTCCAATTCACCGAGCGCCACATTCTGCGCTGGTACCACGGCCTGCGAGAGGTAGAAAATGCAGCTTGACACTAATGAACACACCCGGGGTGTTGCCGCGAACGGCGCGGGCCGGGTCCTGGCCGAAGGAACGGCCATGCTGTCCGTCCGCAACCTCAAAAAGGTCTACCAGACCGACGGCGGCCCGGTGGAAGCCGTGCGCAACCTGACCTTCGACCTCAGGCCGGGGGAACTGGCCTGCCTCGTCGGCCCCTCCGGCTCGGGCAAGACCACGCTGCTGAAATGCATCTCCGGACTTATGGCTCCAACGGAAGGAGAAGTCCTGCTGGACGGTGCCAAAGTCACGGGACCGCCCAAGAAAATGGCCGTAGTTTTCCAGGAATACGGACGTTCGCTCTTTCCATGGATGCGCGTTCGCGAAAACGTTGAGCTTCCACTTAAGAACCGGGGGATTCCAAAAGCGGAACGCGACCGGATGGTGGATGAGGCACTGGAGGCAGTGGGACTGTCCCACGTCCCCAAGTCCTATCCTTGGCAACTCTCCGGCGGCATGCAGCAGCGTGTGGCTATCGCGAGGGCGGTGGCCTACCAGCCCGAGGTCCTCCTGATGGATGAGCCGTTCGCCGCGGTCGATGCCCAGACCCGGGCCGACCTCGAGGACCTGATTCGTAGGGTCTGGACAAAGTTTGGAGTCACGGTCCTATTCGTCACCCACGACATTGACGAATCCGTCTACCTGGGGGAGAGGGTCATCATCCTGTCCAGCTCCCCCACAGTGGTTCAGGAAGACCTGCTGATCGACCTTCCGGCCGAGCGGGACCAGCTCAATACGCGGGCGCTGCCCCGCTTCACCGAACTGCGCCACCATGTGTACGAGCAGATCCAGCTTGCCAAGACCGGCCAGCGTCCTGCCGCGGCATCACGCTGATACTTGCTGCGGTACGGGTGAAAGGGCGATGTGCAGTACCCTGAGTAATCAGATTGTTAGCAATGCCGGATGGTTAAGGCCATCGGCCGGGAGGCGTGACACGTGAAAACCCTGGACGAAGTGCCCGGCCCCAAGGCAGGGGACCGGAGCATGACCGCCACGGAACTGGCGGAGCACCTGCGCACGGCCATTGTCAGCGGTGAACTGGTACCCAACCAGCGCCTCGTGGAGGCGGACCTTGCAGCCGAATACGGCGCCAGTCGGGGCAACGTGCGTGTGGCGCTGTCTGAATTAGGCGTCGAAGGTCTCGTTGAGCGGGTGCAGAACCGTAGCGCACGGGTGCGCGCCGTGTCGGTGGACGAAGCGGTGGAAATCACCGAGGTCCGCGCCGCGCTCGAGGCACTGTGCGCACGGAAGGCGGCCGAGCGCATCACCGCTCCAGAGATCGCCGAACTGCAGAAACTGGCAGAGCGCATGAAGGACGCCGTGGACCGCGGGGACCGGGAATCCTACTCGGAGGCAAACCAGGCCCTGCATGCCAGGGTCATCGGCATCAGTGCCCAGCAGACGGCAGCTGCGACAATACAGCGGCTCAGGGGCCAAGCGGTCCGCTTCCAGTTCCGGCTGGCCCGGCAGCCCGGGCGCCCGGCAGTGTCCCTACCGCAACACCTCGCCATCATCGAAGCTGTATGTGCCCACGACGCCGATGCAGCTGCCGAAGCGATGCGCGCCCACCTTGAAAGCGTCGCCGACGTCATCCGCTCCAGCAATACCTGAACGCCCTAAACCAGGAAGCCGCCTCCCGCACCAGTTGCGGAAGGCGGCTTTCGCCATATCAAAGGGAAAATTTAGCTATCATTATTGTTAACAATATAATTGACGTGATTGTTCTCACTGGGTAGAGTGATCCAAGGCCCATCGGCTACTCCAACGCTCCATTTCCGAAAGGACGGCAATGATGCTTCCTGCCACCCGCCCACTGACGTCGACCGCCCGCGTGGCAACCCTTGTCGTCGCCCTTTGCTGGCTGCTCGTTTTCTTCGATGGCCTCGACCTCTTCGTCTACGGCGCCGCACTGCCGGCCATGCTCGCCGACAAGGGGCTGGGCATGACGCCCTCGTCCGCCGGGGACATTGGCAGCGTCGCTACCTTTGGCATGCTCATCGGGGCGCTGTCCGCCGGCATCGTGACGGACCGGATCGGGCGGAAAAAAGTCCTGGTGCTCTGCTGCGTCCTGTTCTCCGTCGCATCCGGCCTCTGCGCCATCGCCCCGGACGTCACTACCTTCGGCAGCGCCCGGCTGGTGGCGGGCCTGGGCCTGGGCGGACTGCTGCCCACCGCCATCGCTCTCGTGGCGGAATTCGCTCCCGCGGGCCGCCGAAACCTCCTGATCGGCGTCCTGATGACGGCCCACCAGGCAGGCGGAATTGCCGCGTCAACCCTCGGGATCTGGCTACTTCAGGACTTTGGCTGGCGCATCGTGTTCCTGATCGGCGTCCTCCCGCTGGTGCTGGCGGTCCCGTTCGTTATCGCCTACATGCCTGAGTCACTCGCCTTCCTGATCTCCAAGGGACGCAGCCAAGCGGCAGAAAAGGTTTCACAGAAGTTCGACATCCCCGTGCCGGCCGTCGAAGACAAGGTCCCCGGGGCTGTCCGCGGTGCAGCGCTTGCGCAGCTCTTCATCCCGGGCCGCCGGAGCGTCACGATACTCTTCTGGCTCACCTCCTTTGCCGGGCTGCTGCTGGTCTACGGCGTCAGCACATGGCTGCCCTCCCTGATGCGGTCCGAAGGGTACAACCTGGGTTCCGCCCTTGCATTCCTGCTGGTCATCAACGGTGGCGGCATCGTGGGTATGCTGATCGCCGGCCGGATCGCCGACCGTTTCGGGCCCGTGCGGATTGCGGCAATCTGGTTTGCACTGACCGCGGCGAGCGTCTACTCCCTCGGCGTACACCTCCCTCTCGCAGCCACTTACGCCCTGGTGTTTGCGGCTGGAGTTTTCCTCTTCAGCGCGCAGACCATGGTGTACGCAGCGGCGGCCCACGTGTACCCCACCTCCAGCCGTGCCACCGCCATCGGATGGACCACGGGTATTGGACGTTTCGGCGCAGTATTCGGTCCCTGGATGGGCGGGCAGCTGTTCGCAGCAGGCAACCAGGGATGGGGCTTCAGCATTTTCGCATTCGCTGCGCTGTTTGCCACAGCCACCCTGCTGGTGCTCACCTTGGTTGTGCGCAGGCAAGGAGGATCTGCGGAGGGGGCACTGCCGTTCAAGCAGCCCTCACTTTCGGCAAGCTGAGACGATCCCACCCAAGCCCCGCCGTCCGGCACACAAGGCCGGCCGGCGGGCCTGATTGCCGGCACCCAGCGATGGGCGGGGCCCGCTCAGGTGAAGAAGGCGGTGCGCCGCATTGCCGCCATCACACTGGCTTTCACGCTTGGTCACTCTGCCACCCTAGCGCTCGGCACATTCGGCCTTCCAGGGTCCTCCGGGCTCATCGAAGCCTTGATCGCCGCCAGCAGCCTGATCGCGGCCGTACACGCCGTCAGGCCGCTCTTTCCCGGCAAGGAAATCCTTGTCGCCGGTTTCTTCGGCCTGGTTAAAGGGCTTGCCTTCTCCGAGACCCTTCGCGGGCTTGGCCTCGCCGGCAGCCGCCTAATCCTCTCCCTCCTCGCATTCAACCTGGGCATCGAGGTAATGCAGTTGGCCGTGGTGGCCTTGATCCTCCCACCTCTCGTATTGCTGGCAGCGGCCAACCGCTACACGGTGCTGCGGATTGCGGCAGCATCCGCGGTTGCCGTTGCGGCGGCCGGTTGGTTCGGCGCCCGCCTCGGAATCCCCAACGCCGTGGCAACTGCAGCCAACAACATCGGCGCATTGTCATTGCCCATTGCCGCCCTGCTGTGGATCACATCCCTCGCCATTCACCTGCGGCCCAAGGCACAGCGACCGATGGTCTCCGACGCCTCCCAAGTCCAAATCCCGCGCCCGACCGCAAATGTCACTACTCGTAGTAAGTAGAAATGGCAACGCTGCGAAGTCGGCACTAGTAGCTGCACCCAGCGACAAGGAATTGCAGTAGCCCAGCTAAGAGATATCGATCGATTCCTACTTGAGTCCAGTCCGGTGCAGAAACGCCGACAACGATGGTTCCGTCAGCGGGACTGTCCGATAAACGGTGTGTGGGTCGGGCCGGGCATTTCAGGGCAGCGGCCTCGTTTGGAAAGTGCCCACGGGCCCTCACAGTCCTCCGGTAGCGGGCGTTGATCGACTCGATCGCGTTCGTTGTGCAGATCACCCGCCGGATCTCCACGTCGTACTCCAGGAACGGCACGAACTCGGCCCAGGAGGACTCCCAGAGCCGCACAATTGCCGGATATCGCTGGCCCCACTCGGCCGTGAACTCAGCGAACCGCTCCTTCGCCGCTTGCTCGGACGGGGCCGTGTAGACCGGCTTGAGCGCCTTGACGATGCCGCCGCGGTGCTGGCGTCCGGCGTAGCGGAAGCTGTTGCGGATCAAGTGCACGATGCACTGCTGCACGACCGTCCGCTCCCACGTGGGCGTGATCGCCTCCGGCAGCCCCTTGAGCCCGTCGCAGACAGCGATCAACACATCCTCCACGCCCCGATTCTTCAGCTCGGAGAACACCTGCAGCCAGAACCGGGCACCCTCGCCGCCGTCGCCGGCCCAGATGCCCAGAATCTCCCGAGCTGGTTCAGCAGCCCGCCCGGGCCCACCAGGCTCACGCCCTGCTCCTTGGCCTGCGCGAGCAACCGCTCCGCAAGCTCCTTCTGATCGACGATCTCTCCCGTCACAGGATCGATCATCACCCCTGTCATCTCGGTCGTGAACTCTGACACGGCCGTCTCCTTTCGGATCAGCCCGGACCCTCACACACCGTTTTTCTTACAGTCCCGACCACGGCTGAAGGCCTGTCCGGTGCGCTTCAAGAGGGCCGCCCACTCTTTGCCGAGGGTCCGAGGAGTCAGCTGCTCTCAAGCCGGACGCAGAACTCGCATCGAGAGTGCCCTCCAGCCTTTCCGCTCTACCCCCATCGGCATCGCAGCCTCCTCATCAACGGCCTCGTTCACGGATCACCAGTGGGATTAGCTACGGTGCAGAGGACTTCTGACAATCCGTGCATGCGCCTTCTGAATCTGCGGTTCCACGACTGGCCCCTGCGGCCAGACCTCAACGCCCAGCAGATCGTACCGACATGGACCCACAGCCTGATGTCTCCCCACAGCCCGGAGGAGTACCGCCGGGAGGTCTGGTGGATCTACAGCCAGGGCGGCCGGGATCTATAGGGGAGACACCTATTTCTACGCTCAGGATTTCGACCTGAGAAAAACCGCATCCACCATCGACACCGCACGTTGCCCCGTCTACCTCCTGACCGGGGAGTACGACCGTGCGTGCACACTAGAAGACACAGAGCGAGCCATTGCCGCTATTCCCGGAGCCCGGGGAGGACGAATGCAGGGCATCGGCGACTTTACCATGGCAGAGAACAACCCACTGTTCCGCACGTTCCTTGCGCCGGTCCTCAACGAAATCATTCACGAAGCACGAGCGACGTAGCGTCCGCACGGCTGCCGGTGGCCGGATAGTCGGCCACGTCCGGGCCACGGATTGAGTGGGGGCGTTAGGTCGTAACCCGGCCCATTCACGCCGTCGATCGACGTCTGATCAGCAAAGGATGCAGAGCTAGGCGACATCTTCAGCTCTTCCTCGATATGCACCGACGTTACGAGCCGTGGCGGAGAATGAGGGATACAAACTCCCGAAACCCTCAGCAAGGCTGTGCCGGGCGCGGGGATGGCCGTTCAAGCAGCCGGGTCGGGTCGTCTAAGTGGCCAAATAGGGTGTGCACAATGTGCACACTCTTGCCGTCCGACTGGCCCGTACTTGTGCCGGACTGAGTCGTACTCGGCATGTTTCCGGGACTTCCCAGTGTTTGCGAGGCCTGGAGTCCGGTTCGAGTCCCACCTCGGGCACGTGTTTTCCCTGTTCAGGGGCCTGAGGGCCTCTGAGCGTGTGCACAAACTGTTCACTTATGGGCCCCTTCGGGGTCCTTTTTTGTTAGTGGCCGTTGCCTCCTTTCGCTTTTGGGTGGCGTTGTCGCTGGTTATCTGTTCATGGCGGGGAGGGTCGCTAACTGCATGACCGGACGCTGGCTGGGGGAGTGTCGCTGTCGGGGCTGGTTTGCATTCTTGATGTCACGACTGTTCATGGCGACGTTCTCGGTTAAGTGCATGACTGTGTGCGTCTTGTTACGGGTTCCGGGCCGCGCGGGGTTGCGGAACCTGGCCGACCCGGTCAGGAGGCAACGGTGACCCCGGTTAAGCGTGGAGGAAGATTAGGCGAGCGACTTCGTCAATTGTTCATTCGTCGTTGATGATGCCAGCGGATGTAGCGGCGGACCACGTCACGCTTGATCGACTTCTACGCCGCTGCCAGCGGCACCAACTCCGGTGCGATGGTTGCCCGGGGCGGGTCTGTGAGGAGGTCGTCCACAACGGAATTTGAGGTGACGCGGATGCCTGGAGTGCCCCAGCTCGAATCGCCGGCAAGCTCAACTTCCAGACATGGTCGACGTCAGGCTTGCCTCGGGAGCGTAGGTGGCCGCTGCGAGACTTACTGACGGAAACCGAGACGCGGGAAACGAAGTCTAAAAGATTGAAGTATTGACAGGACAATCTAACAACATCTACTGTTTTTCTATGGAGCGCTCCAAAGGTGTTCCGAATCACATTACCTGCTGCGGGGTCGCCGGATTCGCTCGTAGTCTGGATTCCCAACATCACTCGGCCACGATCGAAGGAGATCACCAGTGAAGAAGTTCGTTTGGCGCCGCGCGGCGGTCGTTGCAGTTGCAATACCGATGCTGGCTCTTGCAGCGTGTTCAAGTCAGGGCGGTAAGCCGGCGGATTCCGGGGGCGCAGGGGCCGCTGGCCAGGTGGCAAGCACGGAACGGATCAAGATTGCGATGATCGCCCACGCCCCTGCCGGTGACACCTTCTGGGACACCGTCCGGAAGGGTGCCGAAGAGGCTGCGGCAAAAGATAACATCGAACTGCTCTATACCTCCGATCCGGAGGCGGGCCGGCAGGCGCAGCTGATTGAGCAGGCCGTGGACCAGAAGGTGGATGGCATTGCCGTGACTCTGGCCACCCCGGATGCTCTGAAAGACGCGCTGAAAAGGGCCTCTGACGCAGGTATCCCGATCGTCAGCTTCAACGCCGGCGAAGGTTCCTCCGCTGCACTGGGAGCATTCACCCACTTTGGTTCCAACGAGAAACTTGCCGGCGAGGCAGTGGGGTCAAAGCTCGCAGAGGGGGGATATAAGCACCCGATTTGTGTGATCCAGGTGCAGGGCCACGTGGGACTCGAAGCCCGGTGCGCCGGTGTGAAGGCCAAGGTCCCCGGGACAGAAATCCTTTACGTAAACGGTGCGGACATGACCTCGGTTGAATCGACGGCTACCGCAAAGCTTCAGGCCTCTAAAGAGGCTGACGTGATCGTCGGCCTCGGCGCTCCCATCACCCTTACGCTCCTCAAGTCAGTGGCTACCGCCGGCAGTTCGGCCAAGGTTGCCAGTTTCGATTTGAACAAGGAACTCGCCCAGAAGGTTTCCGACGGCAGCGTGCTGTTCACTGTGGATCAGCAGCCGTGGCTGCAGGGCTATGGCGCTGTTGATGCGCTGTGGCAGAACAAGCGAGGCGGATTCAAGATCGGCGGCGGCCAGTCGGTCCTGACCGGGCCTGCGATCGTCGACAAGTCAAATGCGGCCGATGTCCTGAAGTTCGCCGAGCAGGGTATCCGCTAACAGCCCGCTGGCCGGGCCGGTTCACGCCGGCCCGGCAGCAAGGAGAATCACCATGACCATCACCCAGACCAAGCCAAAGCCGGCGGCGCCCGATGAGCGCGTCGCCAAGCGCAGCCCGTTCCAGAAACTCCTCGGACGTCCCGAGGTCGGTGCCCTGGTGGGCGCCATCGTCCTCTTCGTCTTCTTCGCGTTGGTGTCCCCGACGTTCACCCAGCCCAACGCCCTGGCGACCATCCTGTACGGTTCCTCCACGATCGGGATCATGGCGGTGGGGGTGTCCTTGCTGATGATCGGCGGGGAGTTCGACCTCTCCACCGGCGTCGCCGTGATCAGCTCGGCGCTGACGGCGTCCATGTTCAGCTGGTACTTCAGCACGAACGTCTGGGTCGGTGTCCTCCTGGCCCTGGTGGTCTCCCTGGGCATCGGCTTCATCAACGGCTGGATCCTGATGAAGACCAAGCTGCCCTCCTTCATCGTCACCCTGGCCACGTTCCTGATGCTGACCGGCCTGAACCTTGGCCTGACCCGCCTGATCGGCGGCTCGGTCTCCTCACCCTCCATCTCGGCCATGGACGGCTTCGCCTCGGCCCGGGCGGTGTTCGCCTCCTCCGTGACCATCGGCGGGGTTGACGTCAAAATCACCGTGTTCATCTGGATCGCGCTCGTCGCGGTCGCCACCTGGGTACTGATGCGGACCCGGGTCGGGAACTGGATCTTCGCCGTCGGCGGGGACGAGAACGCCGCCCGCGCCGTGGGTGTGCCGGTCAAGGCCACCAAGATCGGCCTGTTCATGGGCGTAGGGTTCTGCGGCTGGATCCTGGGCATGCACAACCTCTTCGCCTTCGACACCGTGCAGTCCGGTGAAGGCGTGGGCAACGAATTCCTCTACATCATCGCTGCGGTGATCGGCGGTTGCCTGCTCACCGGCGGCTACGGCTCGGCGATCGGCGGCGCGATCGGCGCGTTCATCTTCGGCATGGCCAACAAGGGCATCGTCTACGCGCAGTGGAACCCGGACTGGTTCAAGTTCTTCCTGGGCCTGATGCTGCTGCTGGCCACCATCGTCAATCTCATCGTCAAGCGCCGCGCGGAACTGAAGTAAAGGGGCCTGTGAAGAACATGAATGCCAAAGAGATCGACCAGCAAACGCTGCTGCAGAACGAAAAAGACCCCCTCACCCACACCCCGGTGCACCTGCTCTCCCTCGACGGGGTTGCCAAGCACTACGGCAACATCATCGCCCTGAGCGATGTCACGATGGCCGTGGACAACGGCCGCGTCACCTGCGTCCTGGGCGACAACGGTGCCGGCAAGTCCACCCTGATCAAGATCATCGCCGGCCTCCACCAGCACGACGCCGGGATCCTGAAGGTCATGGGCGAGGAACGCAAATTCACCTCCCCCCGCGACGCGCTGGACGCCGGCATCGCCACCGTCTACCAGGACCTCGCCGTGGTGCCGTTGATGCCGATCTGGCGGAACTTCTTCCTCGGCTCCGAGCTCACGTCCGGCTTTGGCCCGTTCAAAAGCATGGACGTCGAGAAGATGAAGGAGATCACGCTCCAGGAACTCGCCGCGATGGGCATCGACCTGCGCGACGTCGAACAGCCCATCGGCCAGCTCTCCGGCGGTGAACGCCAGTGCGTCGCGATCGCCCGGGCCGTGTACTTCGGCGCGAAGGTCCTGATCCTGGACGAGCCCACCGCCGCCCTGGGCGTGAAGCAGTCCGGGGTGGTGCTGCGCTACATCCTGCAGGCCCGCGACCGCGGCCTGGGCGTCATTTTCATCACCCACAACCCGCACCACGCCTTCCCCGTCGGTGACCGGTTCCTGCTGCTCAAGCGCGGCAAGTCGATTGGCTACTACGAAAAGAAGGACATCACCCTCGACGAACTCACCGCCCAGATGGCCGGCGGCGCCGAACTCGCCGAACTCGCCCACGAACTCGAACAACTCGGCGGCCACAGCGACATCGTCAAGGAAGTCCAAGCCGAAGTGGCCGGGGTTGCGGCTGACGAGACCAGGACCCGCGCGCACTAGCATGCGTGCCGCGCTCAAAACCTTGCAGTGACCACAAGTGCTCCCTCGAACTGAGCGGATGTGCTCCTGCCCGGAGCAGTTGTTTGCTCCGGGCAGGATTACATCTATTCCTGCATATGCTGAGAGAGCGTGGGGCCGCTGTGCTGAGACGGTCGCTAGCGCTGGTCGATCGCTGAGGAGGACACGCAGGACGCCAGGGGAACGGACAACGCAGCCACCATCCTATTTGCTGGATAAGGCGCCACGGCGCTGGCTGTCGTCAGTCGTCACCTGACCTAAGTCTCCGGGTGCATACGCTACGACATGACGTCAATAAGCGGCGGCCGTTGGCCACCTCGATCTACGAGCGGCTGCGGGCCGCTGCCGCTCGGTGCCGTGCTCGGACAAAACCACTGGGGTCAGAGACTCGTTCGAGTCCTTGGAGAGCGACTACTTTGCAGCCTAAGCGCCGACGTGCACTTAACCGTGCCCGGAATTGGCGCGTTGATGGCACGCCAAACGGGCTGACAGGCCCTGCCCCTATGGTCTCCTCCGGTAATTCTGAGCAACCAGTTCAGGCGGAAACTCAAGAATCTCATCCGTTCCATGCGGCAGTCGGGACGCGAGCTAAATCTTTGTGCTGGCATAGACGAGGTCGTTTGACCGTGGTGCAGGACTTCCGAGCGGTCTACTCGCAATTCCTCTTGGCGGCTCCTGGCAAGGCGGCGGCGGAGTCTTAAGTGTGCGGCGCCGTGGTTCCGCGGCTTACAACCGTAGGCTGCACGAGGGTGCGCAGTGGCTCCCGTGTTGGATCTTTGATGCGCGACAGCAGGGCCTGGGCCGTCAGTATCCCCACTTCCTCGCTTCTGTCGTCGACGGACGATATGTCCAAGTATCTGGATTGGGCCAGGGGGGAGTTGTCGTATCCAAGTACGGAGATGTCTTGTGGAACTAAGAGGCCTCGAGCCTTGATCGCGGCCATGGCACCGACGGCCATGGTGTCGTTAGCGGCAAAAATAGCTGTTGTGTCGGGAAAGCGCGCGAGGAGGGAGATAGCGGCCTGGTAGCCGTCTTCCTCGGTCGTCCCTTGCCCTTGGCCCGACAGACGCAACGAGACGCCCGACTCGTCAGTACGGGCATGAAAGCCGGCTCTTCGATGAGCCGCCGCGCCGCCCGAACCGGTCAGGTGGCCGATCTTCGTGTGCCCCAGATCCAAGAGGTGAGATGCGGCAAGGCGCCCCCCAGCCTCATCGTCATTTGCTATCAAGTCCGCCGCTGCAGGCACGATGTCACGCCAGCCGGCGACGACAGTCGGAACCCATGCCGTTTTCAGCATCGATGACCGCGGCTCCATTGCAATTACCAGGCCGGCCAAGTGAGTTGAAAGTAACCGTTCGACGGTCCCTTGCCCCGGTTCAGCTTCAGCAGCCGAATCGGCGACCGTGACCTGATAGCCCAGCGGGCCCAGTTGCTGTTGCATACCTCGGAGGAGGCCGACAAACCAGAGGTTCCGATAGTCATCGATAACCAGGCCGATGCTCTTAGTCTCACGGCTGGCAAGGGCCGTGGCCGCACGGCTTGGTCGATAGTCGAGTTCCTGGATAGCGGCCATGACTGCTTCGCGTTTAGCTGGGCGAACTGACGGAGAGTTGGTGAGGACAAGGGAAACCAATGACTTGGAGACGCCCGCCCGCTTCGCCACGTCGTAGATAGTCGGACGACGGGTTGGGGGGGCATGCACTGTCATGGCGACAGCCTTTCATCTAGTGGCGCTGCTAAGAAAACCATAGCGTGTCCATTGCCAAGGCCAGCGCTCTACAGACGCTCAGAGCTGATTCCGGCGCTCGGGGGACCGCCGCCGGCTCCCCGGTTCCGTCGTGAGGCGACATCATCTAAACGCCCCGTACGCCCCGGTAGCCGAGAGCATGACTTCAGCCCAGGGCTTTCCGGGATGATCTTCCGCGCTCCTGCAATTGGGGGAAGCTGAATAGATGGATGCCGACGTTTCAGGCCTCCTTCACTACCGCCGATGGGGTGGCCTCCTGAGGGAGTCCGAATAGTTCCGCACGGGCCCGGCCCTGGAGGCGAGCTACGACGCCCTTAGATCTGTGGTGCCGAACGTGCCGTATTGGCCCGTTCGGCTTACTGATATAACCAGCCCGATTGGGCAAAGTGGCCTTCGGAGCGCTCCACCGCTCTTGCTGAGGTTTTGGCACGCTCCCGACGGGTGTCACGAATCGGAAGCTTGCTGCGCTGGGGCTCGGACGCGTGATCGACGCAGTGCGGCACGGTTGGTTGTTTTGCTTATTGACAGGACAAAGTGACCGGGCCTAAGCTTTTGTGGAGCGCTCCAAGGAGTAGCCAGGTTGAGCCCGGTCTAGTTCTCAGCCTTATTGGATTTCAAGGGAGAAACACATGACACACGACATTGGAGTAGCCGTTATTGGTGCGGGTATGGCCGGCAAGGCCCACGCTGCCGCGTACCGCACGGCGTCAACTCTCTACAGCCCCGTTCTGCCGCCGGTTCGGCTTGTGTCCATCGGAGACGTCAACGCTGAATTTGGTTCTCTTGCCGCACGCCGCTTCGGTTACGAGCGCAACGACACCTCGTGGCAGGCCATCGCCGAAGCCGATGACATTGACGTCGTCAGTGTCGTCATCGCCAACTCTCTGCACCGCGAAGTGGTTGAGGGACTGCTCGCCGCTGGAAAGCATGTGCTCTGTGAGAAGCCGCTGAGCGACTCCCTGGACGACGCCCGTGCCATGGCCAGTGCCGCCCGCACCGCTGAGGCAGGCGGGACTCTCGCACGTATCGGTTTCACCTTCCGCCGCACCCCGGGCATCGCGTATATCAGGGACCTCATCCGCAATGGAACTCTCGGCAACGTGCTGCACTTCAGCGGCCGATACTGGACGGACTACGGCTTCAGCCCGTCGGCCCCCATGAGCTGGCGCTACAAGGGCGGCCCGGGCTCGGGTGCCCTGGCCGACGTCGGCTCCCATCTGGCATATGTTTCGGAATTCCTGTGCGGTGACATCAAGTCCATCACCGGTGGTCGCTTCAGCACCGCCATCGATAAGCGGCCTCTGCCGCTGGCCGCAGTGATCGGGCACGACCATGCAGCCGTCAGTGACACCTTCGAGGCCGTAGAAAACGACGACTACGCGGCGTTCTCTGCGGAGTTCCAGAACGGGTCTGGCAGTTTCGAAGTCTCCCGTGTAGCAGCCGGACACGCCAACAGCCTCAACTTTGAAGTCTTCTGTGAGAAAGGTGCGGCGAAGTTCGACCAGCGGCGCCCCTCGGAGATCCAGCTGTTCCTCAATGATGGTTCCGGCAACGAAAACGGCTACCGCCAGGTCATCCTCGGTCCCGGTCACCCGTACATCGCTGGCGGTCTTGCCATGGACGCCCCGGAAGTAGGCTTCGGCCAAAACGATGCCTTCGGTTACCAAGCGCGGGCGTTCCTCGAAGAGGTCGCTGGCTTGAGCGAACAGGAATCCCTTCCCCGTTGCGCCAGCTTCGACGAGGGTGTCCGCAACATGGAACTGCTCGGTGCCGTCGCCAAATCCGCCCTCAACAACGGTAAGAAGGTGACCCTGTGAAGCTCGGCGTCTACAACGCAATCCTGCACGACCGCCCGCTCCCCGAGGCGCTAAAGGTTATCGCCGATCTTGGCCTCACCGGGATCGAGATCAACACAGGCGGATTCCTGCCAGCCGTGCACGTCCCCGCTTTCGACCAGATCTTGGAAAGCGACGCTGCCCGTGACGACTACCTCGCCATTTTCGAGGGCACCGGTGTTTCCATAGCAGGCCTGAACTGCAACGGTAACCCGCTGCACCCGAACCGGCTCATCGGTGACAAGCACGCTGAAGACATCCGGCGCTCCATTCGCCTGGCCCAACGACTGGGCCAGCACCGTGTCGTCACCATGTCCGGGTTGCCCGGCGGCGAACCGGGCGCCACCGTCGCAAACTGGGTCGTCAACGCCTGGAACTCATCGGCACTGGACGTCCTGGATTACCAGTGGGGCGTGGCCGCGGAATTCTGGAAGGAAACTGACCGGCTCGCCGCAGATCACGACGTGAAGGTGGCTCTCGAACTGCACCCGCAGAACCTCGTCTTCAACCCGGCCGATGTGTACAAACTCGTTGAACTGACGGGCGCCACACACGTTGGTGTAGAGCTTGACGCCTCTCACCTGTTCTGGCAGCAGATGGACCCCGTAGCCGTCGTCCGCGAACTGGGTCCGCTCGTTTTTCAGGCCGCGGCGAAGGACGTCCGCGTCAACAAAGAAACTGCGGCCCTCTACGGTGTCCTGGACAACCGCTTCCGCAGGCTTTCCCCCGACGAAAACCGGACCAACCTCGGCGGCGACGAGTGGGCTAACGAATGGCCCAAGCCAGCCGCCTGGGACTTCGTGGCCCTCGGCAAGGGACATGACACAGCGTATTGGACCGAGTTCCTCCGCGCCCTCCGCGAGGTCGACCCGGACATGCTCGTCAACATCGAACACGAAGACGTCGAGCTGGGCCGCATTGAGGGTCTGGAAGTCGCAGCCAAGGTTCTCAGGGACGCTGACGCAGCCCTCACCGTCTCCGCCTAAGAATGTGGGGCCGCCAGGGACGTGGCGGCCCCACCCCTTAGTTCACCGCTCGAAAATTTACGCCGACGACTGCTGGTCCCGTGCTTGCAGGACCGGCAGTCATTCACAAGGAGTCAACGTGCCTCTCGTGCGCATCGACGTAAACCAAGGCCGCACTCCGCAAGAGCTGCGCAACCTAAGCCAGGCAATCCACGACGCCATTCTGGCTGAGTACAGCATCCCTGAGCGGGACTACTTTCACATTTTGACCGAACACCAGAACGGTCAAATATTTGCCCAGGATGCCGGGCTCGGCTTCGAACGCTCCAGCGACGTCGTAATGATCCAGATATTTACACAGGGCGGCCGCACCCAGGATGCGAAGCAGGCTCTCTTCGCTGCAGTTGCTGCACGGCTGGGCGAGCTGGGAGTCGGTGGCGAAAACGTTTTCATTGGCTACGTCGAAAACACCCCCGGCGATTGGTCTTTCGGCTTCGGCCGCGCCCAGTACGTCACAGGCGAATTGGCTGTACCCAAAAAATAGACAGACGAAGTGGTGACAGCCTGCCGATGTTCGGACCTGTACCAGCAACGGGTGCCCTCTCCCTGCGCTCCCCGACTCCTTCGCTAACACGCGCTTGCCAGCGACGGGCACAAGCGCTTGCCCCCTAACCCCAGGGGATTAACAGAAAGGTCCGCGATCACCGTGACCCACGAACTGCTCACGATCGGGCGCATCAGCGTTGATATCTACCCGAACGACATCGGGGTGGATCTGGAGGATGTCACGTCCTTCGGAAAGTACCTGGGCGGCTCCCCGTCCAACGTGGCGGTTGCCGCCGCCCGGCACGGGCGCCGCTCCGCCGTCATCAGCCGCACCGGCGATGACGCCTTCGGCAAGTACCTGCACCGCGAACTGCGCAAGTTCAACGTGGACGATTCCTTCGTCACCGCGGTCAAGGAATGGCCCACCGCCGTCACCTTCTGCGCGATCAAGCCGCCGGAGGACTTCCCGCTCTACTTCTACGGGCGCTTCCCCACGGCCCCGGACCTGCAGATCGAGGCCGAGGAGCTGGACCTTAACGCCATCAGGGACGCCGGCATCTTCTGGTCCACCGTGACCGGCCTCTGCCAGGAGCCCAGCCGCACCGCCCACCTCGCGGCCCACGAGGCGCGTCCCCGCACCGGGCTGAAGCCCGGCCAGTTCACCATCCTGGACCTCGATTACCGGCCGATGTTCTGGGCCTCCGAAGCCGACGCCCGGGAACAGGTCGCCAAAATCCTCCCGCACGTCACCGTGGCGATCGGCAACGACAAGGAGTGTGCCGTCGCCGTCGGCGAAGGCACGCCGGACGAGCAGGCGGACCGGCTCCTGGCCGCTGGCGTCGAAATCGCCGTCGTCAAGCTCGGACCGGAAGGCGTCATGGCCAAGACCCGCACCGAGCGCGTCGTCTCCGCCCCGGTGCCGGTGGAAACCGTCAACGGCCTGGGCGCCGGCGACTCCTTCGGCGGGGCGTTCTGCCACGGGCTGCTCTCCGGCTGGCCGCTCGCCCAGGTCCTCGACTTCGCCAACGCCGCCGGCGCCCTCGTTGCGTCCCGGCTGTCCTGCGCCGACGCGATGCCGACGCCGGAGGAAGTCACCGGCCTGCTCGCCGAACGCGGCCGCCTTGTGCCGGGCACCTACGCCACCGAAGGAGCAATCCTGTGAGTGTCAACCACGCCGCCGCCACCCTCACGGTGGACGACGATCCCCGCCGTTACGAGCACCTGGGCGTCATCCGGCTCGAGGATCCGGCGGCGATCTCCCGTGCCGCGAAGGCCCGCCGCCGCCATCCCGGCGTCAAGGCCGGCAAACAGAACTTCATCGTCGCCGCCGACCACCCGGCCCGCGGTGCGCTGGCCGTCGGCAGCGATCCCGTGGCCATGGCCGACCGCCGCCAGTTGCTGGACCGGCTCCGGATCGCCCTGGCCAACCCGGATGTGGACGGTGTCCTGGCTTCCCCGGACATCATGGACGACCTGCTCCTGCTGGGCGCGCTCGAGGGCAAGCTGCTCTTCGGCTCGATGAACCGCGGCGGGCTCTCCGGCCTCGTGAATGAACTCGACGACCGCTTCACCGGCCACACCGCTGCCGCCCTCGAAGCCCTTGGCGCCGACGGCGGCAAGATGCTCACGCGCATCTGCCTCGGCGACCCGGACACCGTCGCCACTCTGGAAGCGACCGCTAAGGCGATCGACTCCCTCGCAGGGCGCAAGCTCATCGCGATGGTGGAGCCGTTCCTGTCCATCTGGGAGAACGGCCGGGTCCGCAACGACCTGTCCACCAACGCCGTCATCAAGTCCGTCGCCATCGCCGAGGGTCTGGGCTCCACCAGTGCCTACACCTGGATGAAACTTCCCGTGGTGGCCGAAATGGAGCGCGTCATGGCGTCCACCACTATGCCCACCGTGCTGCTCGGCGGTGATCCGGAGGGCAGCCAGGACGAGGTCTTCGCCAGCTGGCAGGACGCCCTCGCGCTGCCGGGCGTCCAGGGCCTCACCGTCGGCCGGACCCTGCTCTACCCGCAAGACGGCGACGTCGCAGGAGCCGTGGCAACTGCCGCCTCGCTCCTGCGCCACACCGAATCCACCCGCACCGAATCCGCCCGCGCCGAAGAAGTATCGGAGTAACTTCCCATGGGAACCAGAACTGCCTCAGGAACACGCAGAATGACCGTCGCCCAGGCGGTCGTCGAATACCTGTCCCAGCAGTACACCGTCGATTCAATCGGCGGCCAGGACTACCGGGAGCGGCTGATCCCGGGAACTTTCGGGATCTTCGGCCACGGCAATGTTGCCGGCGTCGGCCAGGCCCTCAAGCAATACCAGCAGCTCGATCCCACGATCATGCCGTACTACCAGGGCCGCAACGAACAGGCCCAGGCCCACCAGGCGGTCGGCTACGCCCGCCACACCCGGCGCCGCCAGACCTTCGCGATCAGCACCTCGATCGGCCCGGGTTCCTCGAACCTGCTGACCGGTGCGGCCCTGGCCACGACCAACCGGCTGCCTGTCCTCCTGTTGCCGAGCGATACCTTCGCCACCCGCGCCGCGGACCCCGTCCTGCAGCAGCTTGAACAGCCGTACGCCTACGACATCACGGTCAACGACGCCTTCCGGCCCCTCTCGAAGTTCTTCGACCGCGTCTCCCGGCCCGAGCAACTGTTCTCCGCGTTCCACCACGGCCTCCGGGTCCTCACCGACCCGGCCGAAACCGGTGCCGTCACCATCTCGCTGCCCCAGGACGTCCAGGCCGAGGCCTTCGACGTCCCGGAGGAATTCCTCGCCGAACGCGAATGGCGGATCCGGCGCCCGGACGCCGACGACGAGGACATCCGCCGCGCCGCCGACGCCATCCGCGCCGCCAAACGCCCACTCATCATCGCCGGCGGCGGCGTCCTCTACGCCTACGCCAATGAGGAACTCGCGAAGTTCGTCGAACTGACCGGCATCCCGGTGGGCAACACCCAGGCCGGCGTCGGCGTCCTGCCCTGGGACCACCAGTTCTCCCTCGGCGCGATCGGCTCCACCGGCACGACGGCGGCCAACGCCATCGCCGCCGAGGCGGACCTCATCATCGGCATCGGCACGCGCTACGAGGACTTCACCACGGCCTCCCGGACCGCGTTCCAGAACCCGGGCGTGAAGTTCATCAACATCAACGTCGCCCCGATCGACGCGTACAAACACGGCACCTCCCTGCCGATCGTCGCCGACGCCCGCAAGGCCCTCATCAAGCTGAACCAGGCCCTCGGCGGCTACCGGATCGGCGCGGACCTGGAACAGCAGATCGCGGCCGAAAAGTCCCGCTGGAACGCCACCGTGGACGAAGCCTTCGACACCCGCTTCACCCCGCTCCCGGCCCAGAACGAGATCATCGGCGCCACAAGCCGCGCCATGGACGCCCAGGACGTCGTCATCTGCGCCGCCGGTTCCCTCCCGGGCGACCTGCACAAAATGTGGCGCGTCCGGGACCCGTTCGGATACCACGTCGAATACGCCTACTCCTGCATGGGCTACGAAATCTCCGGCGGCCTCGGCGTCAAGCGTGCCGCGCTGGCAGAAGCCGCGAAAGGCGGGGCGCAGCGCGACGTCGTCGTGATGGTGGGGGACGGCTCCTACCTCATGATGCACACCGAACTGGTCACCGCCGTCGCCGAACGCATCAAACTGATCGTGGTCCTGATCCAGAACCACGGCTACGCCTCCATCGGCTCACTCTCCGAATCCCTCGGCTCCCAGCGCTTCGGCACCCAGTACCGGGCCCTGGTCGAGGAGCACCACAGCTTCGACGACGGCGACCGGCTCCCCGTGGACCTGGCCCTGAACGCCGAAAGCCTCGGCGTGAAGGTGATCCGGATCGAACCGGGGCAGAAGGTCATCGCCGAGCTCGAACAGGCCGTCCGCGACGCCAAAGCGGCCCCCGAACGCGGCGGCCCGATCGTCATCCACGTTGAATCCGACCCGCTGCTGGACGCGCCCAGCTCCGAGTCCTGGTGGGACGTTCCGGTCTCCCAGGTCTCCGAACTCGACTCCACGAAACAAGCCTTCCAGACCTACGTCGACCACAAGAGCCGCCAGCGCAAGCTGCTCGGCTGACCCCGGCCTCCTGAGCCACCCCAGACTCCAACTCCCAAGGACCTTTCCATGACCACTGTCACCACCAACACCATCCAGCACTTCATCAACGGCGCAGAGACCACTGGCGAGGGCACCCGCACCCAGCCCGTCTACAACCCCGCCACCGGCGCCGTGACCGCGGAGCTGCGGCTGGCCAACCGGGCCGACCTGGACGCCACCGTCGCCGCCGCCCGCGCGGCCGCCGACAGCTGGGGCGACATCTCCCTCGCCAAGCGCACCGCCGTCCTGTTCAAATTCCGCGAACTTGTCGCTGCCCACGTGGACGACCTCGCCGAGCTGATCACGGCCGAGCACGGCAAGGTCCTCTCCGACGCCAAGGGCGAGATCGGCCGCGGACTGGAGGTCATCGAATTCGCGTGCGGCATCCCGCACCTGCTCAAGGGCGACTACTCAGACCAGGTCTCCACGGGGATCGACGTGTTCTCCTTCCGCGAGCCGCTCGGCGTGGTCGCCGGCATCACCCCGTTCAACTTCCCCGTCATGGTGCCGCTGTGGATGGCACCGATGGCGATCGCCACCGGCAACGCCTTCATCCTCAAGCCCTCCGAGCGGGACCCCTCAGCTTCGATGCTGCTGGCCAAGCTGTGGAAGGACGCGGGCCTGCCCGACGGCGTGTTCCAGGTCCTGCACGGCGACAAGGAAACTGTCGAAGGCCTCCTGACCCACCCGGACGTGGACGGCATCTCGTTCGTCGGCTCCACCCCGATCGCCCGGTACGTCCACGAGACCGCCACCAAGCACGGCAAGCGCGTCCAGGCCCTGGGCGGCGCAAAGAACCACGCCATCATCATGCCCGACGCCGACCTCGACAACGCCGCGGACCACCTCGCCGCCGCCGCCTTCGGCTCTGCGGGGGAACGCTGCATGGCCATCTCGGTCGCGGTCGCCGTCGGCGAAGCCGCCGACCTGCTGGTCAAGAAGGTCGAAGAGCGCGCCCTGGCCGTCAAGGTAAACAACGGCACCGTGCCCGACGCCGAAATGGGCCCGGTCATCACCCCGGCGTCCAAGGACCGCATCGTCCGGATCGTCACCGAAGCCGAAGCCGCCGGCGCCGCCATGGTGGTGGACGGCCGCGACCTCGTGGTCCCCGGCCACGAGGACGGGTTCTGGGTCGGCCCGACCGTCCTGGACCACGTCAAGACCGAAATGACCGCCTACAGCGAGGAAATCTTCGGACCCGTCCTCGTCGTCGTCCGCGTCGAGGACCTGGACGCCGGCATCGCGCTGATCAACGCCAACCCCTACGGCAACGGCACCGCCATCTTCACCTCCTCCGGCGCCAACGCCCGCAAGTTCCAGCGCTCCGTCACCGTGGGCATGATCGGCATCAACGTGCCGCTGCCCGTGCCGGTGGCGTACCACTCCTTCGGCGGGTGGAAGGCCTCGCTCTTCGGCGACAAGCACATGTACGGTCCGGAGGGTGTGTCCTTCTACACCCGCGGCAAGGTGGTCACCTCCCGCTGGCCCGAGCCCACCCACGCCTCCGGCGCCTCCTACAACTTCCCGTCCCACGCCGACGACAGCCACCAGGTTCGTCATGACGGCATCGCGGAGGGGCTTCCGGATCAGCTTGCCGGAGGAGAGGACGCGGTTCCCGGACGGGCCGACGACGCCACTGAAGGACGCGGGCGGCGCGACTGACCACCGCCCGACCCTCGTAGAGCTGGTGGGATGGACTGTCCGGGGACCGGGTCATGCCTTCAGCCTCTACCAACCTGATGCAACAATCACAGAAAGCGGAGTAGTACACATGAAAATTGCACTGGACCCGACACCCTTCCACCACAGCCACACTCTCCTGGAGTTCCCGCGTCTGGCTGCAGAGCTGGGCTACAAGTACCTTCAGCTCACGCCCCACCGCGATATGATCCCGTTCTACACCCACCCCAAAGCGGACGATGAGCTCGTACGCTCGTTCCGAAAGGCTTGCACGGACGCAGGCGTCGAAGTTGCTTCTGTCCTTCCGGTATTGCGCTGGTCGGGACCCGATGAAACGCTGCGGCAGGCAGCCGTCCGGTACTGGAAGCGGGCCATCCAGATCACCGTTGACCTGGGCGTGAAGCAGATGAACACCGAATTCAGCGGGCGCCCCGAACTGGCGGAGGAGTCCGAGGCCGCCTTCTACCAGTCCATGGAAGAGCTGGTTCCCATCTTCGAACGGGAAGGAGTGCACGTAGCCATTGACCCCCACCCGGACGATTTCGTTGAGGAAGGGCTCGCTGCCCTGCGCGTAATCCGTGGCATCAACTCACCAAACGTTGGAATGACCTACGTAGCTTCACACACGTTCCATATGAATGATGACCCCCTGGCCATCATGCAGGCAGCCGGGGAACGGATCCGAGTAGTTCACGTCTCAGACACCATGAACCATCACGCATCCCACGGCCTCCGATACATCACCAACCCGCCCGGAAATGCAGTCCGGGTCCATCAGCACCTCAAGATCGGCGATGGTGACGTGAACTGGGAGGAGTTCTTCGGTGGTCTGGGGGAAATCGGCTTCCTCGACAGGGACGACACTGTGATGTCTTCAAGCGTCTTCGCGGAGGATGAAAACGCGATGGACGTCGCCCGGTTCCAGCTTCACACGATCCAAGAGTATGCATCCAGCGCGTCGTTGGGCCGTGGCGCGACAAAGGCCTCTGTGTGAGCAGGACTGAAACAACCAAAGCACCACTTCGTCCCGGAAGTTCATGAAGAATCATCAATTTTCTGATCGGGTTGTTGTTCCCTGTCCTTGTCAACCTCATTGGGATCTCCGGGTCTTACTTCATCTTCGTCGTCCTCGGCGTCGGGGGTCTTCTCTTTTTGAGCGCCTATATGCCTGAAACCAAGGGGAAATCCTTGGAACAGCTCGAGGACGAATTCAAATCCGGAGATCCGGCCGTTTGACCAGCGAAGGGAAAGGGCTCCTAAACGCACACTGTCCCCGGCCAGGTGCGCGAGCGCGACCAGTGAAGTGGCCAGCGCAGTCGCGGGACTGAAACTACAGACGGAAGTATTGAGCGGGAGGAGATGATGATGTTGAACGCAGGACAGCAGGACCGTGATCTTGAGGCGACAGGATGACCGTGGGAGAGACCGTGCGGATCGCCGTCATTGGCTCCGGAAAGATGGCGTCCGTCCATGCCCAGAACATTTTTAGGACCGCGGGCGCACAATTGGTGGCGGTTGCAGGTGGATCCGGGGCGGATGGCCTAGCGTCACGATTCGGCGCTGCAAGCATGGACGTCGCTAGCGCATGTTCAGGCACTGACATTGACGCTGTGGTCATAGCCTCGCCGAACCGATTCCACGCGCACCACATCATGCAGGCCGTAGTCGGCGGTAAGGCTGTGCTCGCCGAGAAGCCGGTGGACCTCGACCTGAAACGAGTGGATCACTGCATTCATGCGGTAGGGGACTCCATCGACCGCGTAATTGTAGCTTTCAACCGCCGGTTTGATCCTTCCTTCGTGGCAGCTCGAAGCCGCATCCTCGCGGGTGAAGTGGGGAAGGTCGAACAGCTCGTTATCGTCAGTCGTGATCCTGCGCCGCCGCCCCTTGACTACGTGCCTGTATCCGGAGGCCTGTTCAGGGACATGATGATCCACGACCTGGATATGGCACGCTTTCTCCTCGGCGACGTTGCCACCGTTCAGGCCTCGGTCCAGAGGACGAACCCGGAACTTGCTGTCCTCGGCGACGCCTCTGGAGCAGTTGCGACGCTAACAACCACCAATGGTGCGCTAGTAACCATCGTCAACTCCCGCAGCAATGCGAGCGGATACGATCAGCGCATCGAAGCTTTCGGACACCGGGGGACGCTCGCGGTAGTGAACCCCACGCCGACCTTGGTCACAGCGTCCAGCCGAAATTACACGGATACCCGCGATCCCTTCATCTCGCACTATGCCGATCGTTACGAAACGGCGTATCGCCAGGAAATCCAACACCTTGTATCCGTGACCCGGGGAGACGAAAAACCGCTCGCCTCTCTGCATGACGGCCGCGATGCACTCGCGCTGGCTCTGGCTGCCGGCGAATCTGCTGCTACCGGCAGGACAGTTAGCGTGCCGTGAACCCCAGAATCAGGTCCCGCGCGTGGCGGCTGCTTCGTTTAACGCCCAACGGTCGTGCAGCATTAGTAGTGGGCCTGCACCGACCCTGCCCTCTAACCGATGCATCTGGAAGCGCACTCGATAGGCCCGATGTGTTGCCCAGCCCGAACAGGCCCTCCCGTGGCACAGCCGCTGCAGCCATTAGGCAACGAAGGGTCCGCGGGGATCTATCTCTTGGGCATCCCAAGTGTTCCGCACCCAGCCGTGGTGCGGGTCGTCGCTGATAAGCCACTCCCTGACTCGGCCAGGGCCAGCCATGACGTTCAGGTAATACAGGTCGTATCCCGGTGCGGCCATAGCTGGGCCGTGCCAGCCGTAGGGGACCAGAACCACGTCCCCGGTCCGGACCTCGGCTTGCACGTCGATGTGCCGTTCGTCTGATGCATAGACACGGGCGTAGCCGACCGGGTCAACCCCGCCCGGTACTCCAGCACCGTCGGAGTGGAGTTCGGCAGAGGCACGTGTTTCGAAGTAGTAGATCTCCTCTAGCGAGGTTTCCCCGTCCTTTTCCACATCGTGCTTATGCGGGGGATACGAAGACCAGTTGCCGGCGGGGGTGAGGACTTCGCAGACGATAAAGCGGTCTGCTTCCAGTGCGGCAGGAGTACCGAAATTGTGGACTTGACGGGAGCAGTTTCCCGATCCCCGCAGCTCCACTGGTGTCTCCTCGGCGAGGATGAGCCTGGTCGGATATTCTACTCTGCAGGTGCGAGAGCAACCGCTACGCGGCCGCCTTTGTCGGAGGAAATTCGCACGGGGCGTCCAACACCGGAGTAAAGGACGTCGGTCGGCCCCGGAAAAGACGGAATCACGGCCGCGTAGGGCATATGTCACGTCATCCACTGTCACAGCGAACGGACCGGCGAGCGGGATTACGATCCGTTCTTCATCTGCGGGGTCAAGCGACACTTCCTCGCCAGGAGTCAGGTGCGCGACCTTCAACCCGGTATAGCGCCAGCCGTCTATGCTGAGCGCGCTGTCATTGCCTCCCAAAGATATTGACCATTCTCCTTGGGCGGCTGTTCCGCTCGGGTGTACCCACTGCGTCATCTGGTTTCCTCTCAGTCCTCACGGTCCTGCGGCTAGTGCTGGACCAACGTCATCTCGAACGTGTATGAGTCGGCGCGGTAGTGATGTCTCCCGACTTCAATGTTGCGGCCGATATCGTCCATGGCTGTGCGTTCCATCGTCACCAGCGGTGACCATGTGGCGACCTGCAACAGAGAACTCTGGCTCGCTTCGGCGACGGCGGCACCAATGCGTTGACTTGCCCGGCGGAACTTAACGCCTTTTGCGCGAAGCAGCTGGTAAAGGCCAACGTCACTGAGCTCCTCGGCGCTGATTTCAGTAATGTCGTCACGAACCCAGTTCTCCATGAGCGCCAGTGGCCTGCTGCGGACCAGCCGCAGGCGGGTAAAGTGAAAAACCTTCGCGCCGTCCGGCAGCTTCAGGCCAGTTGCGACCCATTGCGGGGCTTGACAACGCTCAAAGGACAGAACTTGACTGCTCGGCACTTGGCCTTCCCGTGCCAGATCGTCATACAGACTCGATAGGTCCAGGTCACGTCTCACCTTGCTGGATACAACCTGAGTCCCAACTCCGCGTTTACGTACCAGCAGTCCGGCGCGCACCAACTCGTTCATAGCCTGCCGCACCGTTGGCCTCGAAATGTCAAGTCTCGACGCAATTTCGATCTCGTTGTCCAGCATCGTGCCCGGTTCGAGCTTCCCCGTCTCGATCAGCGACTGGAGTCCCTGCACCACCTGGTGATAAATCGGCACGCGTGAGGACCGGTCCACTGCTATTTCGATTCCGGTCATGTGGAGCCGGTACCTTTCGTGAGCATGTCAGTTTGTTAGAACAAACATGGCAATTCTAGCAGACAAATTGGAGCGCTCCACAGCTCTGCGTTCGGTTTTGTTGACGCGCCGGCGCGGACGACAAACCGGTTCCTCACCAAGCCGGTTCCTCACCAGGCCGACCGGCCACTCAAGCGCCGATAATGGATCTTCCGTCATTTGGCAAAGTGAGCCCACGACAAAGAAATGCCGCCCTGCCAACGCGGGGGCGGCAGGTGGGGAGGGGGGGTGTCATGTCGGTTGCTGCCGGTTCCGCCATGAGATGAGGGAGAGGAGGTAGATGGCCGTGATTACGATTCTTGAAGCAGGCGAAGATGTTAAAGGGTGCGAAATCAGTCTCTGCGGACCCGAGGTCTTGAAGGGGGAAATGCAGGTAGCCGGGCGACAGCGGGGGTGTCCTTACCTGCTTCGGTGCTGCTGCCGCAAGGCAGCAAAAGGGGGTGTGCACAATGTGCACACCCTGGGCTTCGGATCGGGTCGTACTGGTGCCGGACTGGGTCGGATTCCGTATGTGTGGGCGGGATTCCAGTGTTTGCAGGGGCTGGAACCCGGTTCGAGTCCCACCTCGGGCACGCATAACCCCTCGACAGAGGGGTTTTTGCTTTAATGTGTGGACATTGCCCCTCCGCGGGTTCCTCTGACGCTGGCTGCGGTCTGGGCCTGGCGCCCGCGGTGGCCTACTCGGTTGTGTGGGTAGCGGGATCAGAGCCCTGGCTGGTGGGCCTTCCGCCTCCTGGTATCTCGGGTTATGAGTCGTCCTTTTGCTGTTTTCCGGTGGCCAGTTGTTGGCCCTCACTCATTCATTGCCAAGAATTGTGGTGACGACATGACGAAGACGAATTCTCTTCGAGGATCTTCACCGGATAGCTGTCTTCTCCGAGCCAAGCAGGGTCCGCTCATTGCGAGTTTGTCCGGCCAAAGGTGGCGTGGACACTGTCCACATTTTGTCGACGGGCGGCTCGTCGACCCGCATTTTGATCCCTTCCTCCTGGTTCTGCCGACATCACTTCATGAAGTTCTCTGCTTCAGGCGACATGACTTCGCGGCCCGGACCGTCGGTTTCGTAGGACGTTCCTGTTCGCAGGCACTCTCATGGCGTATTCGTGACCGGCGCACGATCAATCGACAAAGTGAAGGGGGATCCGGACTCTTCTTCCGGTCCTGTAACCGCGTGTGTGTCACGAGACAATAAGGCAGGAACTTCTCGGGACACTAAACCTCAAGCACCTGACCTCTATTGCTTTCAGCGACTGGAACGAGAAAAAGCTGGCAGAGCCATCTCTGGCATCACGACTCCTTCCGGCCGGGCGCTGTGGAATGTGCGCCCGGCCGGTCGGAATGGTGTCAGGCCAGATTGCCCGCGCGCCGTCCAAACACGACCCCGGCAGCAAGGCCCGAGCCGCCGGGGTAGTTGGCTGAGAACAAGCCCCCAAGCATTTCGCCGCAAACGTACAGGCCCTGGATGTGTTCGCCGTTGCCATTTAAGACACGTCCGTAAGTGTCTGACTTCAGTCCGCCGAAGGTGAAGGTGATGCCGCAGGTGACGCCGTAGGCGTAGTAGGGGGCCGTGGTCAGGGGGGAAGCCCAGTTGCTCTTGACCGGGGTGGTATCGGCTTTTCGCCCGTCTTTGACGTTGGGATCGAATTCGATGGTGGTGTCGATGGAGTTGTTGTAGTCGGCGACGGTTTTGGTCAGGCTTTCCGGATTAATCCCGATTTCGGCTGCCAGGTCTTCGATGGTTTCGGCGGTTTTTACGGAGATGCCCGGCATCTCGTATTCCTCGCTGCGCAGCATGGGACGAAGCGTGCTGTCGAAGATTTGGTATGCCACGGAATCGGGCTGCTGCAGGATCACCTTGCCGTACTTGGCGTAGGTGTAGTTGCGGAAGTCTTCGCCCTCGTCGAGGAAGCGTTCACCCTTGTTGTTCACGATGATGCCCAGCGGGTAGCTTTGCCGCGTGAGCCGGTTGGTCAGTTCACGGTTGGACTCGTTGTTTTCGGTGAAGGCGTCCCACTGTACGGAGTGACAGGTGCCCCAGTCTCCGCCCTTGGCGGCTCCAGCCCCGAGAGCTGCTGCGATCATTTCACCGGTGTTGAACGGCGTGCCTCGTACTTTGGCGTTCTCCCACCCGGGGCCCAGGTGCTCTTGGCGCCATTGGGGGTTGGATTCGAAGCCGCCTGCTGCGAGGATTACGGATTCGGCGCGCAGCTCGTGGACGCTTCCATCGACCTGTCTGACTTTTACTCCGCTGACCGCGTTGCCCTCGACGATCAGGTCAAAAACTTCTTGCCCGTAGCGGACTTCGGTACCGAGGTTCGCCGCCACCTTGACGTGGTCGGCCATCAGACCTTCGCCGCCACCGACGTTTCCGACGTGCAGGCCGCCCCAGAAGAGGAAGGTTCCGTCCGGCCTTTTGTAGGCCTGGCGTTCGTACATTAGCCGGTATTTCAGGCCGAGTGAGTGCAGCCAGCGCAGGGCTGGCGCGGCTTCGGTGACGAGGACCTGGGTGAGGTCCGGATCGTTGCGTCCCTCGGTGACTTTCTCCAGGTCTGCGGTGTAGTCCTCGCTGGTGTATGGAGGGACTTCGGTGACTGGGTGGCGTTCGTCAATCTCAATGAAGTCTTGCAGGTCCGGTAGTCCGTTGTGTGCGATGCGGGTCGCGCCGGCGGTGTAGTAGCTGTTGCCGCCGGACTGCTCTGGTGGGGCTTTTTCCAGGAGCAGCACCTTGCGTCCGCGCACGGCGGCGGCGTGCGCGGCGGTGAAGGCGGCGTTGCCGCCGCCAACGACAATGACGTCAGGATTGTCGGTGTTGTGGTCAGGATTTGGCCTCTGGGTCGAGGGCTGCGGGGACATGGGGACTCCTTGATACGGGGCTGGGGTTGTTTTGGAAAACGGAAGGCTTTGCGTCCGGCGGCTTGGTTCAAAAGGGAGGAAGCCTGGTTCAGGTTCCGAGGATCAGTGCGCGGCCGGTGATTCGGCCTGCAGCGACATCGGCGTAGGCGTCCGCGGCCTGGTCGAACGCGTAGCGGGCCGATACGAGCTTGGATGGATTGAATGCCCCGGCGGCGACGTCAGCCAACAGCCTGGGCATGTCACGGGAGGGAACCGCGGCGTAGGAGCCGATGAGGGAAATCTTGCGGCGGACGAAAATCGTTAGGTCATCGATTGTGGCAGGCCCGTTGGTGCCGCCGAGCCCCGTCACTACAACGCGGCCGCCGACAGCGACGTGTGAGAGCGCTTGGCGAAGGGTTTCTGGAACGCCGATGGTGTCGAAGACGACGTCAGGCCGGCCGCCGGCGAAAGCGGATTCTATCTGATGGGTGAAGTCCGGTGCATTGGCGGTGATCGCTGCAGATGCCCCAAAGGTCACCAGGGCTTCTCGGGATTCTTCTTTCATGTCGGTACCGACGACGTGACGGGCTCCTGCATGGCGGGCAAGGGCGGCGGTGCATAGACCGACGCCTCCTCCGCCCAGCACGAGGACCGACTCGCCGGGCTGCAGCTGGGCTGCCTCGTGGACCGCGCCGTATGCGGTGAGTCCTGCGCAGCCGAGTACGGCTGCGTCCCTGAGGGGGATGGATGCAGGCCAGTCGGCGGGTAGAGGGAATACCGCGGTTGCGGGCAGGGTGATTTCGTGCGCCAGACCACCTACACCGGAGGTTAGCAGCGGCCGGCCTTCAAGTGTGCGCATCCGGGGACTGCCATCGAATCTTACGCCGGCGTTTTGCATGTGGCTTCGGAAAGGTCCGCATTCGTCCTCGGCTCCGCTGAGGCAGGCCGTGCAATCACCGCATGGGACGAGGAAGGAGCAGATTACGCGGTCACCGACCGCAATGGTGTGGACATCATTGCCGACGGCAGTCACGACGCCGGATATTTCGTGTCCGAAGACGTTTGGCGTCGGAACGAGACCATGTCCTCGGAGTTTGTGGACGTCACTTTGGCAGGCACCGCAGGCAGCGACCCGGAGCGTCACTTCCGAGGCAAGCATTGGTTCGAGGGTGACCTGTTCGATTGTCAGGCCCGTCGCGACGTCCCGGAAGACGGCGGCGGTGGTGGTTCCTGGGTCGGAGCGCCTGCCTACGGGGAAGGCGTTCGTTTGGGTGGTCATGACGCGGTCTCCTGCAGAGTTTTGGGGTTCAGTTGTCAAAGGGGTCTTCAGTCGGAGCTGAGGAGTAGTCGATCACGACGCTCTTGACCTCGAGGTACTCGCGAAGAACTGCCTGGCCGTTTTCCCGGCCAAGACCACTTTGCTTGTAGCCGCCGTAAGGCAGCGTCCAGTGGGTGGGGCGGAAAGTGTTGACTGAAACGAGACCGGCCTGCAGTTCGGCCGAGAACCGATGAGCTCGGTTCACGTCCCGGGTCCACAGCCCGGCCACTAGGCCGTAACTGGTGTCATTGGCAAGCTGTAGCGCTTCGTCCTCGGTCCGGAACGGCAACACGGTCAGTACTGGCCCGAAAACCTCTTCACGGGCCAGCCGTGACTCGTTGTCAAGGCCGGTGAAGACTGTCGGTTGAACGAAGTATCCGCGGTCGAAGCCAGCGGCGCGCCCCCCTCCGGCCGCCACGGTACCGCCGTCCTCCTTGCCGATACGGATGTAGTCCAGCGTCTTTTCAAGTTGCTCTGCTGAGCTGTGCGGCCCGATATGCGTTCCGGACTCAAGCGGCATGCCGACCCGGATCCGTGAAGCGCGGCCGACGATCTCTGCCAGAAAGTCCTCGTAGATTGCTTCGTGGACCAACAGTCGTGATCCGAGCGAGCACGACTGGCCTGTTGAGCGGAAGGCACTGTGGGTTGCGACGATGGCGGCGCGTTCAAGGTCAGCGTCGGGGAAGATGATGTGCGGACTCTTGCCTCCGCACTCGAAGGAGACGCGTTTCAGGCCGTTTGCCGCCGCCCTCATGATGTTTTGGGCGGTGGGATAGGACCCTGTGAAGGTCACCTTGTCCACCCCCGGGTGCCCGGAGAGCGCCGAACCAACGACAGATCCTCTGCCCGAAACGACATTGACCACCCCGTCAGGGATACCGGCCTCACGGATGAGCTCGGCGAAGGCGAACGCAGAAACGGTTGTTGTTTCGGCAGGTTTGAGCACGACGGTATTTCCGGTAGCCAGGGCAGGGCCGAGCTTCCAGCTGTAGAGGCTGATCGGAGAATTCCACGGGGTAATCGCACCGACGACGCCGACGGGCTCATATCGGGTGAATGCGTGGGCGTCGGTCTTGAACGGTACGACCGAGCCCTCGATCTTGTCAGCGGCTCCGGCGTAGTAGCGCAACCACTTCGCCGCGCGGAGCACCTCGCTGGTCGTCTCCTTCCAGACTTTGCCGTTATCGCGGGTCTCCAGTTCGCCCAGCCGTGAAGCGTGTTCGTCCAGCAGGTCTCCCAACCGGTGAATGCGCTCCCCCCTGTCGGTGGCAGTCATCCGCTTCCATGGCCCGGAGAGGGCATCACGTGCTGCTGCCACGGCGAGGTCCACGTCGGCCGCGGTTCCGTCCGGGACCTGCGCCCAGGTTTCTTCAGTTGCCGGGTCGATCGACTCCATGACTCCGCCGGCGGACTCTACCCATTGGCCACCGATGAACTGACGATCGGTAACGAGGCCAGGGGACACGTCCTGAGCCGTGATCATCGGATCTCCTCGGTGACGGCGACGGGGCGGGCGCTATCATCGTTGGTCTGATTAGCCGGAAGACGCAGATTGGCGCCTCGGGTTTCGGGGCCCATAAGTGCTCCAATGAGCAGGAGCGCTCCGCCAAGCACGTAGAGCACGATCGTTCCGTAAGGGGAGGGGATGATCGAGGCCAGACCCGACTCGTAGAAGGCATAGAAAGCCGGGAGGATCACTGCGACGCTGTAGGCCACGCCGTAACCCGTTGAGCGGATGGCCGACGGGAACCGTTCGGAGAGGTACGAGCCGGTGCAGCCGAAGGCACAGATCGAGGTTGCGACAAGGACGATTGCCAGTGCGGTGTAGCCAAAGTCTGTCGTCACGACGTTACTGACGAGAAGTCCATACGTAATCGGCGCGATGGTGGCACCGGTGAGACCGTTGATGGCCAGGAACCGGCGGCGGCCTATTTTCTGGCTCAGGGCGCCCGCGAGCGGGTAGAGCACGATCAGGGCGATCTGATAGAAGACGATGATCATGGTCGCCCGGCCCGGCGTCATTCCTTCAAGACCCCGGAAAGTGCCAGGAAACGAAGCGCTGGTCGCGTTCGACAGAATCCATACGCCCGTCATGAGGATGAACACCTGTCGCAGGTTCCGTGCGTTTTGACCAGTGAACAGCTGTCGCAAAGGACCCGGGCGTGTGTTGTTGGCGTTGGCCGTATTCCGGGTAGCCGCTACCGCCGCGAAGGCTGGCGACTCGTCGACTGACTTCATGTAGTACAGGGTGAAGGCGAAGGTCACGATGGCTCCGATCGCGACCGGAATACGCCAGCCCCACTCAATGTAGGCGGGGTTAGAGCCGTCCGGGAGCACTGTCGCGGAAATCACGGCTGCCGTGATGGCGGAAACTACGCAGAAGGCGAGAGGGAAGCCCATGCTGATGAGCCCTCCGTAGAGGCCGCGTTTATGCCGGGGTGCCGATTCCATGGCAAGCGGTACGGCCCCGGTGTATTGACCGCCAAGGAAGATGCCGGTGAGGAACCTCATGAGGATGAGCAGCACGATTGCCGCGAATCCCACGGTCTGGAAGCCCGGCAATGCCACGAGCAACGCTGTTCCCACTGCGGAGCCGAACATGGCCCATACTGTGGCTTTCTTGCGCCCGAGGCGGTCTGCCACGTTGCCGAAAATGACGGCGCCGAGGGGCCGCCCGAGTAGGGTCGCGGCGAAGACCAGTCCATTGATGAGGGCCATCGACCCGACGTCCAGGTTTTTTGGGATGAAATAGACGATGGCTGGTGCCAGCGCGATCACAGGTAGGTAGATGTCATAGCAGTCGATGGCGAAGCCGATCGAGGCACCGCGAACGGCCCGTCGTGCGCGGGAGAGTTCCGCCGGTGGCAGATCCTCATGGATGTTTGCATTGGTGTTCATCGTTGAACCTCCGGTTATTGGGCAGATTGAAGAGGGGATAGGAAGTCAGAGCGCAGTGTCCGGTGTTCGGGCAGCATCTGAAGTGATGCGGAAGTTCCCGTTGATGGAGAGATCCAGTAGCCATTCGGACAGCCGCTCTGCGATGTCGGGAAGCTCTTCCATTGGATAATGACCGATGCCAGGAAGCAGGGTGTACCGCGCTCCCTGGATTCCCGCCGCGGTCCGTTCCACGCCTTCAGGGTCGAGCCAAAAGTCATCCCCACCCACTACCAGATGCACTGGGCAGACAATCGCTGATAGCCCTGACGAGACGTCATGCCTGGCCCAGCCAATCAGATCGGAGAGGGCGACCTGTGGATCCTCACGGCGGTGCCGCGCGGCGATCCTTTGCCGGCGTGCTTCCTCGACGCCGGAGCCGCAGGCGGCGAGGGTGCCGTAGAAGGTGCGGTCGGTGCGTGAGGGCGAGACCGCATCTTCGAGGTTTCGGCGAAGCGATCGTTCATTTTGCCCGTTGTTTTGTGCGTCGGCTGCCATGGCGATCACTCCAGCGAGCTTGGCGGACTTCTTCACGGCGACGTCGAGCGCAATTTTTCCGCCGATCGAGCAGCCCACTACATAGGGTTCGTCAAGGTCAAGGATTTCTATTAGCCGAATGATCCAGTCGCCGTAGTATCCGAGATCGGTGACCGGACCGGTAACGGGCTCTTCCGAATGTCCATGGCCCGGAAGATCCGGGACGATGACCTGATACCCCCCAGCGACGAGGCCTGCGATGGCGTCACGCCACTGGAGGCCGGATTGTCCGGCAGTGTGGATGCATACGATCGGACGGCCCTCCCCAAATGTGGCGACAAATCCGGGACGGTCATCGATATCTAGATAGTGCGCGGAGCTGGGCGGGTTTCGGGTCATTACTGAACTCCCTTTTGGGTCACGGCGCGGCCTGCTTCAACTATGAGATGCAAGGCCTTGGTCAGCTGGAGATAGGTGTAAGCGTCGCCACTTACATCGAACTGGCCCTGATGAGCGCGGGCGATAAAATCATTCCGATCACTACTCAGGAGGTCACACCAGGCGCGCGCGTCTCCTTTGAGGGTGAACGTGGGACCGCGAGGCGTGCGCTTGGCAACGTCGATGACCTGCCCCTTGTAGATCCGCAGCTGGACCTCTGCGGCTTCGCTTGCCAAGCCAATCGTGCCGTCGAAGAGCTGCGTCGCATCGTGGAAAGCCGAGGAATCCTCGAGCTCGGCGACGACTGCTGCCGCCCACGGCAGTCCCAACGGCAGAGCCCACGAAGGATCATCCTGCGTGGGGGAGGCACTTGCCGCTCTTACCAGCACGGCGGTGGTGCCCTCCTGCACGACGAGTCCGTCTGCGTCCAGCAGTCTTATCGACCGGTGCAGAACGCCGCGCGATGGATCCGAACTTCTGCGCCAGCCCGTCACCGTCGTCTCGTAGTGGAGCTGAGCGCCCACTCGGAGCGGTTGCCGGTAATACCAGTGGGAGTCGAGGCCGGCGATGAGTGTTTCAGCGAGGATGCCGGAGGCGAATACGGCGCCGAAGTAACGGGCTATGCCGAACGGGCCATGTCCCATCAGGTCGGCGCCGGCAACGGCGCCGGGAACGTGTATCGGATGCCGGTCTCCCGACACTTCTGCGAAGCGGATCAGGTCGTCATTTTCAACGACAAAGGACTCGCTTACAAACTGCTGACCTGGGAAGAAATCCTCGAGATACAGCGATGTGGTCATGCCATTTGCGGCGGGAGCACTCACCGGGGTTTGGAACGTCACGGGTAGGTCCTTCAGGGTAAGGGGAGGGAGGGGATCGAGGCCTCAAGGCAACTCTGCACTTAGAAAAAGTGTTGCCCATCACATGAACGCCTGTTCATGTGAAAGAACGCTAGCCGACAAGGGTCAGCCGTGTCAATGGTCCCTGTTGCGTAACGGCTACGAGTCCTCGCCCGCCTCATAAGTGCATTTTTAGGTCAGCCCAAGGCTTCCTATTGACAGCATCCAGTAGTCGTGTCAATCTCTATTCCTATGAACGACCGTTCACTTCAGCGCTTGTCGCCAGCCCGAGAGTCCCTCTTCGAAGCCGCCATCAGTTCCTTCGCGGAATTTGGTTTCAGCGGCGCCTCTATGCGAACAATTGCGCAGCGCGCCGGAATGGCGCTTTCCAACCTGTACAACTACGCGCCTTCAAAACAGGACCTCCTGGTCCAGATCCTGAAGACGGCGAACTACAACCACTTGGCACATACCGAGTGGGCGGTCGCCGGTGCTGGCGGCAATCCCTCGGACCAGTTGAAGGCGGGGGTGCGCGCCTACGTCGAGTATGTGGTCACTCATCCTGCCGAAGCACTGGTTGCCCAGACAGAGCTGCGCTATCTGGACGTCGACCACCGCAAGCGCCTCGTCGTCGCACGTGATCGTATCGATGAGATGCTGCAGGGCATCATCTCAAGGGGACGCGAGTCAGGTGTGTTCCTCACGCCCTTTCCCCGGGAAGCAACGCGGGCGATCCTGACCATGTCCGCCGGGGTCGCACAGTGGTACCGCTCGGAGGGCACGTTGACGGGGGATGAAGTGGCAGAGCGGTACGCCCTTCTGGCTCTGGCCATGGTTCAGGACGCCAGCTCCTGGTCCTCCCCCGAAACTGTTGCCGGAGACATTCGAGTCGACCCGGCCTACGAGACAAAGCAAAGTTAAATTCACCGCCCGGAAGGGCCGTCCCACAGAGTAGAAGAAACGATGATGTCACTGCATACTCAAAGCACCCTTACGCTCCATGAGCGTCTTTCCTCACTCGCCGAACTGCACCCTGGAGCCCCTGCGGTTATCGACCTCAGCGACGTAGGCGGCGGATTGTGCACCACCTATGACGAGTTGGCCGGACGGGTGGCACGGACCGCCGCGTTCCTTGCGTCGCTGGGAATTAGGCGCGGCGACAGCGTGGCCACCCTGCTGCCTAACTGCCAGCAATGGGTGGATCTGTTCCTTGCCGCATCCCATCTTGGCGCACTGCTCGTTCCCCTTAATACCCGTTACCGCGCGCAGGAAATCGGACACCTCCTTCGACTCAGCGACGCACGGGTTTTGGTGACCGCTACAGAGTTCGAGGGCGTGGACTTTGCACCCCGGCTTACGGAAGTAGCAGCGCTTGACGGCGAGCAAGCCGTTCCCGTGGAACACGTCATCGTCGTTAGCGGCGACCCCGACCAGGCGCCCAGTCGTTGGCAGCGCCATCAGGGCGGCGACCTCTCCGTCAACGACGCGCCAGTCCCCCCGGTGACTGCGGAACCGGCAGACCCGCTCATCGTGTTCGGCACCTCCGGGACAACCTCTGCACCCAAATTGGCCATCCACACGCACCAGACAGTAGTGACCCATGTGGATGCAGTCGCCGAGAGGTTACGCCTCAGCCCCGCTTCACGGCAGATGGTTGTCCTGTCGCTGTCGGGAACCTTCGGATTCGTACCCTTCCTCGCAGGGCTAATGGCCGGCCAACCTGCAGTCCTGTTGCCAATCTTCAAGCGGGAACGTGTTCTGGCGGCACTGGCATCACACCCTTCCGACCTGCTCGTCGCAGCAGAAGGGTCGGTTCGGGAGCTTCTTGAGGCTGCCGGGCCGACGGAGCTGGGGGCGCTTACCCGAGTGGTCACAGCCGGACTCGATATCGAGGACGTCATCCGAGGCGCCGCAGAGCGCGGCATTACGGCGATGAACGTTTACGGATCCAGCGAAGTTTTTGCGTTCGCGGGAATCAGCGAGCCGGGAGCCAGTGCGGCCGCCCGCGCAATGCCTGGCGGCCGGGTCACTGTGCCTGAGACCCGTGTCCGCGTCACAGACCCTGAAACGGGTCTCGTTCTTCCGCTTGGCTCGGTAGGCGAACTCCAGTTCTCCGGCCCGACAGTCTTCCCAAGCTACCTGCGCAACGATGCCGCTACAGCGGCAAGTCGCACACCCGATGGCTGGTTCCGCACCGGCGACAGCGCCCGCCTAATCGACGATCGCACCTTCTGCTATCTGGCCCGGGCCAACGACACCCTGCGCCTCGGAGGATACTCCGTCTCGCCTGCCGACGTTGAAACAACAATCGAAGAACTGAACAGCGTACGCCAAGCACAGGTCGTCGGAGTACGGGACCCGCGCTCAGGCGACGACCTGGGCGTCGCCTTCGTGATCGCCGAAGAGGGGGCCGAGGTAACCCCCGACCGTATATTGGCGCACTGTGCCGAGCGGATGGCAAGCTTCAAGATCCCAAAACGCATCGTTATAGTGCGCTCGTACCCGTCAACGCCCAGCGCCAACGGTGACAAAATCCGTCGCGACCAGCTGCGGTTGGAAGCAGCGCAACTGCTCGCGGAAAACCCGGCCCCCGCACGACAGAAGGAAGCACGCTGATGGCCACTCACACCCGCGGCGGCACCCCAATCCGCTCGGACATAGCTCGTGCCACCCCGTCCACTGTCCACGTGCACGGACTGGACCTCATCGACATGCTCGGAACCGTATCTTTGGGCGACTTCGCCTACCTTGAGCTGTTCCGTCGGCTCCCCGATAAATCTGAATCCGTCGTTTTCAACGCCATCGTCGTCGCGCTCGTAGAACACGGTTTAACGCCGAGTGCCCTTACCGCTAGGCTCACTGCCTTGGGGGCTCCCGAGTCTTTGCAGGGGGCCGTCGCAGCAGGACTCCTGGGCCTCGGAAACACCTTCGTCGGAACCATCGAAGGAGCCGCCCGAATCTGCCAGACATATCTTCCGGTGACCGGAACTCTCGACGAAAGCGGCATAAAATCCTTGGCGGCAAGGATTGCGGAGGACTTCACCCGTGAAGGCAATCCAATCCCGGGACTTGGGCATCCTGTCCACAAGCCTGTTGACCCACGTGCACAGAAGCTCTTTGCGATCACGCGCGAACAGGGATTCGACGATACCCCGCTTCGGCTGATGGAGGAACTGTCAAGGCTCTCCTCCGAAAGTCGCGGCCGGATCCTGCCTGTGAACGTAACAGGAGCCATAGGCGCCATCGCCGCAGTGCTGGGACTGCCGTGGGATGTGGCCCGGGGGCTAGGTGTGATGGCCCGGTCAATTGGCCTAGTAGGACACCTCTTAGAAGAGCGTCAACAGCCGCTTGCCGCATCCGTGTGGACGCGCGCTGAGCGCGAGAGTTCCGAGGACTGATAGTCCTAGTCGCGATTGACCAAAATGCGGCGGTGCTGGTGTGCGGAGCCACTGGATTAGGTAAGAGCGCAGATGTACTTGGCGCGCTTCCGGCGCGCTGGACCACTTAGAATGCCCGGTCCGGCGTGAAGGTCTTTTATGCCCCTTGTAGGCTCTGCGCTTTCCCGCTGTCGGTCTTTTGATGAGGGAGCGTTCGAATACTGAGCGAAGGCCCCCATGACAGAAAGCATGAGGTTGGCCGAAGGGAGTCGTCCAGTAAAGTCCCCCATCCGCACGCCCTTTCGAGCCCCGCCTTGGACAAGAGCACGCAAGTCATCAAGGTTCCAGCCAGGTTGTTAACGCCAACCGAAAATAGGGCCATTAGTGCCAATTGAAAACGGGGCCACGGGGTTGTGGTTCTATTGTGCCGTACTGACGTCGGGTTGGTGTTTCTTGAGCCGGTAGCTGTTGCCTTTGAGGCTGATGACGTCGGCGTGGTGGACGATCCGGTCGATCATGGCCGAGGCGATGGTCAGGTCTCCGAAGACGTCACCCCAGCGGGCGAACGGGAGGTTCGACGTCAGGATCATCGAGGCGTGTTCGTAGCGGCTGGAGACGAGCTGGAAGAACAGGTTCGCGGCGTCCTGATCGAACGGGATGTATCCTACTTCGTCGACCACCAGGAGGCTGTAGCGGCGGAGTTTGGCCAGTTCCTGGGTGAGTTTTCCGCGTGAGTGGGCTTCCTGCAGCCGGGCGACCCAGCCGGTTGCGGAATCGAAGAGGACCCGGTGCCCGGCCTTGGCTGCCTTGATGCCGATGCCCACCGCGAGGTGGGTTTTGCCGGTGCCGGGTGGCCCGAGGAGGACCAAGTTTTTGGCCTCGGAGAGGAACACCCCGGTGCCCAGGTGCGCGATGAGGCTCCTGTCCGCGGAGGGCTGGTGGTCGAAGTTGAATTCCTCGAGGTCCTTGTGTGCCGGGAACCTCGCGGCTTTGATCCTGGTGGCAGCTCCGGAGGCTTTGCGTTCGGAGACTTCACGGGAGAGGACCGCGGCCAGGTACTCCTCATGGGACCAGCCCGCATCCCTGGCTTGGTCCCCGAGCCGACGGAACCCATCGCTGATCCGTGGTGCGCGCAGGGCCCGGGCGTAGTACTCGATCTGTGACGGTGTCCCGGTCATGAGGCCGCCTCCAGGACCAGGTCCGGCTGCGGGCCGAGGTCGATGCCGAAGATCTCGTCGTAGGCAGCCAGATCCCGCACCTCCACGGACTCTATTGGTTCGGGGCGGCGGACCCGTTGGGACCGAAAGTCCCGGCGCATCACCGCCGCGCGGGCCACGTGGGCGGGATCGGTCACCACCAGGTGCCGTGCCCATGCCCGGACGTGGGTGGCGATGATGACACCCTCGTGGGTGACCCAGATGGTGTCCAGGTCAGCGATGACATCCACGATTCGCCCGATGAATGATGGGTCCACGGAATAGTCGTTGGAGAAGACCCGCACGTAGTAATCCCGCGGGAGCCGCACCGTGTTGCGGAAGACCGCCTCCGGGCTCACCGGCGGCAGTTCCCGCATCCTCTCCCGGTCCAGGATGATCAGTTCGTCGGGGCGGCCGTGGCGGGACCGCGAATAGCGGTGGTTGGCTTTGGGCAGCCAGTCTTCGAGCTGGCCGTTGAAGTCCGCTGGTGAGTGGAAGTCCCGGCCCGGCATGAAGCGTTGCCGGAAGAACCTGTTCATCCGTTCGACCATGCCCTTGGACTCCGGATCCCGCGGCGGAAGCAGCTTAATCTCCAGCCCTAGGGAGCCGGCGAATGCGGCCACCGGCTCCGTTGGTTTGCGCCTGCCGATGCCGGATTCGTTGTCCCACAACAGCCTGGACGGGACCGCCTGCGCGTCCTGCAGCAGAGTCCACATTCCGCCCAGAAGGTCCGGCGTCGTCCGCGACGGCAGCATCCGCGCCTGGATGAAACCAGAGAACGCCGACGTCATCACCAGCACCGGCGGCGTGTCACTCTGGCCCGCCCCAACCGGCAGCGGCTCGTGCGGGAACCACAGATCACATTGGACTTGGAACCCCGGCTCGTGGACCAGCCGGTCCGCCGGGTCAGGGGCTGCGTATTCGGGCCGGATCACGGCGACCTTCGCCCGGAACAACGACGCGGAACCGGACCAGCCCACCCGCTCCGCCAGCGTCGCGGCCGGCATCGTCGGCGTCTTTACCAACAGCTCCCGCACCCTGGGAGCAAACGCATCAAAACTCGACCCTCCGGCCGCCCGCTGATACTTCGGCGCCCGGTCCGATTCCAGCGCCCGATCCACCGTTCCGCGGGAAACCCCCACGATCCTGCCGATCTCCCGCTTCGAGTGCTTGCCTGTCGAAAACAGGTGGCGTATCTCCGCCCAATCATCCAAATTGATCACCTTCCATAATGGTCGGTGGCCCCATTTTCAGTTGGCGTTCGTGGCCCTATTTTCGGTTGGCGTCAACACAGGTGAGCCGGTCCGTGCTGTCCACCATAACGGTGTCCTCACGGGGAACTATGGGCACCCGCACCGGAAACTTCCTGGACGGACGCGAACAGGGTTGGCTGCAGGCGTTGGCTGAGGGAGGCCCGCCTGAAGGTCCCGTCGTGCGCAGCTCTTTCACAAGGGACGGCGGCTACATGGCAGGCCAACGACTACTGTCCTCCGCCCACAAACCGACAGCAATTTTCGCCAGTTCAGACATGCAGGGCATCGGCATCCTTAGGGCCCTGCGGGAAGCCGGCCTGTCTGTACCTTCGGACATGGCGCTGGCCTCCTTTGATGGATCCGCAGAAGCTGAGTACAGCTGGCCGCCGTTGACGAGCGTGGAACAACCCGCAACGGCCATGGCCGAAGCAGCCGTCACCGCCCTAATAGGAGCCCGCCGTAGGCACACTGCATAGTGCCGTTTCGGTTGCTCCGCCCGGGGCTAAGCGAGCCGGTGTCAGCGTGGCCAGCTTCCACAAGCATCTACCGTCTTTACTTGCTGGGAGGAGCAGGCGGGTTTAAGGATCCGCCTATTGCTCGCAACCGGCTTCAGCTTGCCTCAATGGGGAGAGCTGAACGGTCGGCCGCGGCTTGGTTTGTTCGGTTGTCGATGACGATGATGGCAAGGCCAAGGAGGGTGAGGGCTGCGCTGGTGAGGAAGATGCCGCGTTGGCCGAGCGCGGTGAGGGAGCCTGCCGCGATGATGGGCCCGGACACGATGGCGCCGATTCTGCGGGTGTTCATGTACAGGCCGGTGGACAGGCCCGGCCGGGGAATCATGTGTTGGAACAGCGGCAGCCCGACGCCGGCGATTCCTGCGAAGGACCAGGCGTTCAGCAGCTGCAGGACAAGCAGCATCAGGGGGCCGGTGGTTACGCTCAGGCCAACGTAGTAGCAGATTCCCGCTATGCAGCTGGTGGCGAGCAGGCCGAGCTGGTAAAAGCGGCTGGTGAGCCGGCCGACGAGCAGCAGGGCGGGCACCTCGAGGGCGGCGGCAACGCCGAGGGCGATGCCCGCCCACATCATGTCCAACCTGAGAGTCTCCGTCACGTAGATGGTCATGATTGTCATGGCTGTGGCGTTGGTGGCTTGCAGCAGGATGAAAGCGGCCACGATGAGCCCAACACGGAGAAGGCCGACGGGCGGCTCCTCCTCCGGGGTCGGGGCCGCCGGAACCTGACGGCTCCCTGCCGCAGCGCCTGCATGCGCGGCGTTGCGGGCCTTGATCATCAACGCGGTGGTGGCGATGTTGATGACGGCGACTGCGGCGATGGCCAGCAGCATGGCGCGGTTGCCGAACCAGCCCATGATGAAGGTTGCCGCCGGTGGGCCTGCCACCCAGGCCACCGATACTATCGCCCGGGTGTTGATGACAGTGGAAGGGCCTGCACCTGAATGGCGGAGGTGGGCGAACAGCATTGAGCTGCCCACGCCCGCCGGACCCCCGATCAGCATCAGGGCGAGCGTGGCGGCCGGCAGCGTGGTTGCGAAACCCAGAACTACGGCCAGCAGCAGCGTCAGCGCTCCACAAACCAGCATCGGGCCCAGATAGTCGCTTTTCTTGTCGGCATAGGCGGGCAGTAACAGCGATGCGATGAAGCCGCTGCCGTTGTAGACGCCGAGTACCCAGCCCACCTCAGCGGTGCTGGCCCCATAGAGGTTGACAAGGATCAGTGCGAGGGCGGGACTGAGGAAGGCCAGCTGCAGGCCCCACAGAAGTGCCGATGATGGCACGAGTAGCTTGTTCACCGATTCCCTTCCGTCGGGCTGATGGCTGTCGGGTGTCACCTGCGGATCTCGTCGAGGTCGTCGCACACGCGTTCAGGTTCCCGGGAGAGGGGCATGTTGTCCTTGTCCAGGGCGCCGTCCGGTCCGTCATCGCTGAGGAGCGCGGCAAAGGTGGCGGTGAGGTCGTCCTGTGCCGTGCCTTTCCCGGCAACGAGTTCCAGGGTTTTGTGATTGGCTGCATCGCTGTGGAGGCTGTCGATGAGCACGCGGGCTATCTGGTCACGCGCGATCACGCCGTCTGCGGGTGACGCTGTGCTCTGCGTGTCGCCTTGCCGCATGACAATGTGCCGTTCCTCGGGGGTGTTGTAGTCGAACCAGTCGGGGCGGACGATTGTGTAGGGGTTCCCTGAGGCTCGGACCAGTCGCTCTGCCCGTCGCTTCCAGTCGTGGCCCTCGGTCGCCCGGTCGGTCGTTCCCACGGCGGTCATAAGCGCGAGCCGGGCCCGACGTCCGTTGAGGGCGAAAAGCGTGTTCCGCACGGCACCGTAGTCGACGGATTCGGCCTGGCCGCGGCCGCCGTGGGAGCCGTGCGTGAAAACCACCGCATCCACGCCGTCGACGGCACCGGCCAGGGTTTCCACCCGGGTAAGGTCCCCGACGACCGGAGCGGCGCCGGAAGGCAGCTGCACCGCCCGCCCGGCGTCGCGAATGAGTGCCCGCACCTGGAAGCCTTGGGATAGTGCTTCGCGAACTGTCGGAATTCCGATGCTGCCGGTGGATCCGACGACTAGAACAGTGAGAGGCGTCGCGTCGGTCATTCTTCGGGGATGTCCCGCCCGAAGGACTCCAGGGTGATGGCTTCGGGTTCGGGTCCGCCCCGTACCCCGGTGTCGAGCGCGTCGATCCGGACGAGCTGCTCGGCGGTGAGCTCGAAGTCGAACACGTCAAAGTTTTCGGCGATGCGGGCCGGCTTCACCGACTTGGGGATGGCAGCCCGGCCTTCCTGGAGATGCCAGCGCAGCATGACCTGTGCGGCGGTCTTTCCGTGGGCTTCAGCGATCGCAAGAATGTCCGGGTCTTCGAAAGTGCTTGTCGAGCCGTCACCGCGGTAGGAGGTGATTCCGCCGATGGGGGACCATGCCTGGGTGAGGATTCCATGCTCTGCCCCGAATGCCTGCAGCTCGGCTTGGGCAAAGTAGGGGTGCACCTCAATCTGGTTGACCGCGGGAACCACGGACGTTTCAGCGAGCAGCGTCTCCAGGTGCGGACGCATGAAGTTGCTCACGCCGATGGAACGGACTTTGCCATCGGCGAGCAGCTTCTCGAGCGCCCGGTAAGCGGCAACCGTCTTGTCGAACTCGCCGGGCAGCGCCTGGTGCAGGAGGAACAGATCGATGACCTCGACGCCGAGTTTACGGGCGCTTTTATCGAAGGCGTGCAGGGTCTCGTCGTAGCCGTAGTCGCTGATCCATACCTTTGATTCGATGAAGACATCGTCACGGGAAAGTCCTGCTGCCCGGATCGCGTCACCGACGCCGCGTTCATTTCCGTAGGCGGCGGCCGTGTCGATGAGACGGTATCCGGTGGACAGTGCTGTGCTGACTGCCTCGGCGGTCTCAGCGGGCGGCGTCTGGAAGACTCCGAAGCCCAGGGCAGGCATCTCGACGCCGTTGTTGAGGGTCAAGTTCTTGCTGAATGACATGTTCTCTCCTTCATTTTTGGTTCTTTCGTCGTGGAGCGGGCGCCACTTATCGGGACTCGGCGTTGCGTTTACCGGCCGCTCTACCCAGCGTCTTACGTGGTCTGGTCAGGCCTGGGTTGCCGGGCGCAGCAGGATCTCATTGATAGCCAGGTGCTTCGGCCGCTGAACGGCGAACGCGATGACTTCGGCAACGTCGTCCGGCGTCACCGTTGCCTTGCCGTACATCTCATTGACCGCCGCGTTTGTCGCCTCGTGGGTGATGTGGGTCGGCAGTTCGGTCGCCACTACGCCGGGCTCAATGAGCGTCACACGTACATCCGGCAACAGTTCCTGGCGCAGCGACTCGGACCAGCCGTTCAGTCCCCATTTCGTTGCCGCGTACACGCCGTTCCCGGCACGGGCGGTGCGTCCGGCGACCGAGGAGATGTTCACGATGTCGCCGCCACCGTCGACAAGTTGGTCGAGGAAGACCTCCGTCGCGGTGATGGCGCCGAGCAGGTTGACTTCGATCATCCGGCGATAGTCGTCACGCTGCGCCGAGCCGAACGGGCCCAGCAGCATGAGGCCGGCGTTGTTGACGAGAATGTCCACCCTGCCAAGTTCCGCCTTGACCCGTTCGGCCGCAGCGACCAGGGCCTCCCTGTCGGTGACGTCTGCTGCCACCGCAACCGCTCGTTCGCCGAGTTCGTCCGCTATGGCCTCAATCCGCTCGGTACGGCGGGCCAGTAGCGCGACTTTGAAGCCCAACGCATGGAAGGCACGGGCAGTAGCCTCCCCGATCCCCGAGGAAGCCCCGGTGACCAATGCCACCCGGGTGGGGCCGTTGTTTGTACTCATGACATACCCTTCTCTGATGCGCGAACACGCGCACAACTGGGTCGATGTGGATCACGGCCTGAGACCAGCCGGCCGGACTGCAGGCCGCGCCCCGGTATGCCTAAAGATCGCTGTGAGGTGGCGTGGGCAGAACGGGGATGCTGGCGTCCTGTTTGACCGGAACCTTCCCGGTGCTGCTCCAACTGGCGAGGAAGGCAAGCTGTTCCTCCGCATGGCTGCCCGGTTCCGCGGTGTACGCGATGAGGGTCAGACCTTCTCCGGGGAGGTCGAGTGCGTCGCCGGTAAGTTCGATCTCCCCGACGAGCGGATTGCGCATGGTCTTGCGGGCTGTGCGGTGGAAGCGGACGTTGTGCCGGGCCCAGCGCGTGGAGAACTCGGTACTGCCGGCGGCGAGGTCGCCGATGAGGCTGTTCAGGTATCGGTCGCGCGGGTTGCGGCCGGACTCCGTGCGGAGTGCGGCGGCAAAATCGTCTGCGAGGGTGTTCCAGTCGACGAAGAAGTCCTGTGAACGCGGGTCGAGGAACATAAACCGGGCGAGGTTGAGCGGCAGGACCTCCGGGCTGAGGATGCCGGTGTAGAGCGCGAAACAGAGCTCGTTCGCGGCCATGATCTCCATCTTGGAATTACGGATGTAGGCGGGCGTTCCTGTCATCCCGGTCAGGATCCGCTCGACGCTGGGCCGGACCTGAGCGCGGGCCCGGCGGCTGCCTCCTGCGGGCCGCGGGGGTTCAGCGGCTTTTGCCAGATCCATCAGATGTGCCCGTTCTGCCTCATCCAGCTGCAATGCCCGTGCCAGCGAGTCCAGAACCGAATCCGACACGCCCCGGAGGTTCCCGCGTTCGAGGCGCGCGTAGTATTCGCTGCTGACGCCGGTCAGCATGGCCACTTCCTCGCGTTTGAGCCCGGCGACCCGCCGCGTGCCGCTGAAGACGGTAAGCCCCGCCTGGGTGGGTGTGATGCGCGCCCGGCGGCTCATAAGGAACTCGCGGACGTCCTTGGTGTTGTCCATTTCCCTACGCTACGACGGCCGGGGGTGCTGCTAACAGGTACTGGCAGTACACCGTACGACAGGGACTCCTACGTATGTGAGAGGGCTGGTTTTCTTGAATCAGCTTCTCCTCCGGTTTCGAAAGGACCCCATGCCTGTGTCTGCTGCCAGCCCTCCCGTGACGATGGCGCGGCCCCGCGCTTCTCTCGCGGTGGCCATGCTGGGCTTTTTTGTCGTGGCCCTCGATGCCCAGATTGTGAACGTCGCCCTGCCGGCAATCCGGGATGATCTCGGCGGCGGTTTGGCCGGGCTCCAATGGGTTGTGACCGGCTACACGCTGATGTTTTCTGCGCTTCAGCTCTTCGCTGGAACATTCTCCGACGGCGTCGGTGCACGACGTGCCTACGGAATCGGGATGATCCTGTTCACGCTGGCCTCCGCTGCGTGTGCGTTCAGCCCGAACCTTCCACTGCTGGTGGCGGGTCGAATCCTGCAGGGGATCGGGGCGGCAATGATCACCCCGGCTTCCTTGGCCCTGATCCGGGAGGCCTACCACGACGCTGTGCAGCGCGGCCGTGCCATTGTCTACTGGGGTTTGGGCGGCTCCGTGGCCGCTGCTGCCGGGCCGGTTCTTGGTGGGTTACTCACCGTTATCGACTGGCGGCTGATCTTCCTGGTCAACCTGCCGGTCGGGGCTTTGGCTCTGCTGGTCCTGGCGCGGGTCGCCAGGTCACCACGGCGTCCGATGCCCTTCGACTGGGCCGGGCAGATCAGCGCTGTGCTGGCCCTGGCGAGCCTGACGTACGGCATCATCGAGGGCGCCTCCGCCGGTTATGGGAGCCCTGCGATCCTTTCCGTCTTCGCAGTGGGCGCAGCTGCACTCGTGGTCTTTCTGGTGGTGCAGGTCAAGGCCCGGGCTCCGATGCTTCCCATGGATATCTTCAGTTCCCGCACCGTCTCCACCACGCTTGGCGTTGCCGTGGCAACAATGGCGGCCTTTTACGGCGTCGTCTTCCTGCAAAGCCTGTACTTCCAGCAGCAGCGCGGCGCCACGGCGTTGGAGACCGGCCTGCTGTTCCTGCCCATGACAGCACTCGTTGCCCTGCTCAACCCGTTGGTAGCCCGGCTAATGGCCCGCTTCGGGCAGGTTGCCATGATCGCGGCAGGGCAGCTGATCATGGCCCTGGGCCTTGCCGGGCTCTGCATCCTCCCGGCGGACAGCCCGGTGCTGCTCGTCGCGGCGGTGATGGTGCCGGTCGGCGTCGGCGGGTCCTTCACCGTCCCGCCGATCATCGCCCTGGTCATGGACCACGTGCCGGCCGAACGCGCCGGCACAGCGAGCGGCGTCGTCAACACCGCACGGCAAGTCGGAGGTTCACTCGGCGTCGCAGTCTTCGGTGCGCTGCTGACCGGAAAGGGCTTCATGGATGGCCTGCGCACAAGCCTCGGCTGGACCGCCGCCATCCTCGTCCTGCTCGTCCTGGCCTCCATGACGCTACGCAACGATCGACGGAAGACACCATGAAACTGAATGAGCACGTACCCCCTACGAAGGCGCCATCCGAGAAGTTCACCGGAGCGGTCTATCTCAGCCCCCTCCACGCGGGGGAGTCACCATCGCGGCTCATTGCCGCGCTGGTGCACTTCACTCCGGGAGCGCGGACCAACTGGCATTCCCATCCGCTCGGGCAAACCCTGCACTGCACCGAGGGTGCCGGGATCGTGGCAACACGTGATGGCACCGTCATCCTCATGCGGCCGGGGGACACAGTCCACACTCCTGCAGGAGAAGAACACTGGCACGGTGCTGCACCCGAGAGCCTAATGACACATCTGGCCATGGTCGAACACGAAAACGGACAAAGCGCCAGATGGCTTGAACCCGTCAGTGACACCGACTACGCAGCAGCCCACCAACAAGCAACCCGATAGATCCCGAGCCTCCATCCACCCGAAGGAAAACCATGCAAACCGTGACCCTGAACAACGGCGTCGAAATGCCTATCCTGGGCTTTGGCGTCTTCCAGATCCCCGACGAGGAAACCCAGGCCGCCGTCGAAGCTGCCCTCGAAGCCGGTTACCGGCACCTGGACACGGCGGCCTCCTACCTCAACGAAGCAGCCGTGGGCGCAGCGATCAAGGCCAGCGGAATCGCCCGCGACGAACTGTTTGTCACCACCAAACTCTGGATCCAGCACGCACCCGCCGGGAACGTCCAGGACGAGACCAAACGTGCCTTCGAGAACTCCCTGAACCGGCTCGGCCTCGACTACGTCGACCTGTACCTGATCCACCAGCCCCTGGGCGACTACTACAGCGAATGGCGGGCCTTGCAGGAGACCAACAAGGAAGGCCACGCCCGCGCCATCGGTGTCTCGAACTTTCACCCCGACCGGCTCGTGGACCTCATCGATCACAACGAGATCATCCCCGCCGTCAACCAGATCGAAACCCACCCGTTCCACCAGCGCGAAACCGACCAGGCGCTGATGCGCGAACGCGGCGTCCAGATTGAATCCTGGGGTCCCTTCGCCGAAGGAAAGAACAACCTGTTCACCGACCCGGTTCTGAGAGCCATCGCCCAGGCCCACGGCAGATCAGTCGCCCAGGTTGTCCTGCGCTGGCTCATCCAGCGCAGCATCGTAGTCATCCCCAAATCTGTCCGGCCGGAGCGCATGGCCCAGAACCTGGACGTCTTCGACTTCACACTGACCGACACGCAGATGCAGCAGATCGCCGCCCTGGACACAGGGGCCAGCCTCTTCTTCGACCACCGCGACCCCGCCATGGTCAGCTGGCTCGGCGGACGACGGATCGACTGATCCCAGCCACCATGACCACACTGCACGTCGTTGGCCGGCGCTCCATGCTCAAAATTGGGGCCGGAGCGCTGGCCAGCACCCTTACCGGCGCCGCCATATCGGGATGCGCCCCACGAAAAACTGACCCGGAAACCACCACCATGCCTAAACAAGACGGCCGCCCGGCACCGAATCCCCCCGTGCCCCCGGGAAACACCAGCCGAATCCTGCTGGTGTACTTTTCACGGGCAGGGGAGAACTACTACAACGGCGGACGGACCAACCTCATCGTCGGCAACACCGAAGTCCTCGCCGGCATGATCCGGGACCGGACAGGCTGCGACGTTCACCGGATCGAGGCGGCAGAACCCTACCCGGACGGTTACGACGCCACGGTGGCAAGGAACGTCCGCGAGCAGAACATTGATGCCCGGCCCGCCATCACCACCCCGCTGGCCGACATCGGACAATACGACACAGTGCTCCTTGCCAGCGGAATCTGGAACGTCAGGGCACCGATGATCATGACCACATTCGTCGAAAGCCACGACTTCACCGGCAAGACCATCCATCCCGTCACCACCCACGCCATGAGCGCGCTGGGAACCACAGAACGTGACTACGCCCGCTCCTGCCCAGGCGCCGTCATCGCCGAAGGGCTCGCCATACGGGGCGAGGAAGTCCTAAACGCAGGGGCGGACGTCGACTCGTGGCTTCGCCGCACCGGCCTCCTTCAAACCTGACCTCACGCCAAAGCATCAAGCCGTCATTCACCCGGAAGGACCGTTCCCATGACCGACACGAACCAGACCCGCGCCCAACAGCTCATCGGCGACTTCGCCCCCAAACTCGTCGAGCTCACCGACGGCGTACTCTTCGGAGATATCTGGGAGCGCACCGAACTCTCCCCACGGGACCGCAGCCTCATCACGGTTGCCAGCCTGGTCACCACCGCAAGCACCGATCAGCTCCGCGGACACCTCGCCCGGGCCCAGGTCAACGGACTGACAGAAACCGAACTCAAAGAAGCCATCATCCACCTGGCCTTCTACGCCGGCTGGCCCAAGGCCATGCAGGCAATCATGGTCGCCAAGGAAGTCTTCAAAAACTAATCGACGGCCCACATCCGGAGGACCTCCCGGTGTGGGAACCGTGCGGGACTGTCTGAATAACGGTGGATCCGGGGCTGGCCTGACACGCCGGGTGTTGCCTGGCGGAGGCCTGATCATGAGCGGAACCATGAGATCCCATGGCGACTGATGTGGATCAGCAAGATTTAGCGAAGCGCCTCCTGGCCCAGGCCTGCGTTGAACGCCGATATTGGACCTTTCGTCGTTCTGGCCTCAGCTGGCACACCCTGGCTTTGCCTTTGCGTGTTAGCCATTCTGGGATGTCGTCGTAGCCGACCAGCCGGTAAGGGGAGGGCGAGACGAGAACGCGGGGGACTGGTTCTGGATCAACCGAGTTAGCGGACTCCGGCGCCTCTGCGGGCGCGCGAGCCGGTTGGATCGGGCATCGAAGTTTGGAAAAGAGCGTGTGCACATTGTGCACACTCTTGCCGTCCGACTGGCCCGTACCAGTGCCGGACTGAGTCGTACTCGGCATGTTTTCGGGACTTCCCAGTGTCTGCAAGGGTTGGAATGCAGTTCGAGTCCCACCTCGGGCACGTGTTTTCCCTGTTCAGGGGCTTGTGGGCCCCTGAGTGTGGCCAAACTGTTCACATGAGGGCCCCTTGGGGGGCCTTTTTTGTTGGTGGCCGTTGGTGGGCCGGCGCGCTCCTTACCTGCTCGGTCGACGGTTTGGTGCTTGTTATCTCTTCATTGTCGTTCAGGGCGTGGGCAACATGACCTTCTCCGGCGGTGAAAATCTTCTCTGATTTGCGACCGATTCCCCGCGGGCATTGATGATTCCGTCAGTATGAGCTTCCGTCCAGCGCGTCGTCCCAGTGCGTCCTGGCTTGCTCGGCGACCTCGCCCGCGGTTATCTTGTGAATTATTTTCACCCGCTCATCCACGGTGTCCGCCGTGAGGCCGATTATCGCGTCCGGCAGTTGATGTGTCTGTCAGATTTTGGCGTCATTCTGACAGCGGAGTCACCGCTGGGTGTGAGGGGCCGGAGCGCAACTCGGGGAACCGGGCTTCGAGTTTTTGCAGGGCGTGGGATTCGAAACATTTGAGTTGCGAGACTCTGCACCGCACCTAAGACCTGATCCGTACCATTTTTTGTGCCCGGGCGGGTATCAGTTTCAGGAATCGTCTGCACCAAAGTCAGAAGTTATCTGCACTGCCAAGTGATTCTTAGCGTTCGCCTCGTTCAAGGTTGGCCAGTTCTGACTCAAGTTGCTGGGTCAGTTTGCGCAGGCGGCGGATGTGCTCTTGGGAGACGCGCCCGGGCTGGGTCGTAACTTGTGCATCGACGTCGAAGACGGTGTTGGGGCTGTGCCAGACATTGAACCATTCGAGACCATGGCCGAGAGCGTCACGGGTTACCCCTTGGAGCAGGAGCAGCGGTTCCCGCGTGTTGATGTTGAGTTTCCGCGCCAGGTCAGGATCTGAGGACACGGCCTGGACCTGACGGGGGCCCCCGGCAGGGTGGTAACCGTGGTCGCGCATCAGGCTCAGAAGTGACGCGTCTTCGAGCAGCTCTACGGTGAAGTGCGGGAAGAAGTCGCGCGGGACCCAGGTGCACATGAAGGCAACGGGAAGATCGTCAAGGTAGCGGACCCGCTCAATTTTCCAGGTATTGGTGGTGTTCAGGGCCTCGATGCCTGCCTGCGGTGGCTCGGATGGTTCCACGCTGAGGACATGGGTGCGCAGGCGCTGGCCGTGCGCGGCCGCCTGTTCGTCCAGGCCGCCCGCGCGCTGAACGTGACGTCGAAGGACGGGCGTTGCGGCCACTACGCTGCCGCGGCCGCGCTGACGTCGGATCAGGCCGAGGTCAGCAAGGCCTGACAGGGCCTGACGCACGACGCTGCGGGAAACCCCGAACCGTCTTTGCAGTTCCTCTTCAGTGGGCAGAGAGGAGCCCGGGGACAGTGCAAGGTCCACGATCTGCCGGTGCAGGATGTCCCGGATTTGTGCATGGAGCGGGCCTCCGGCTTCCCGGTTTAGACCACCGCTGCGTCCCGCCGGCTCCGACGCTGTTTCTGCTGGTTCCAAACTCACAACTCCTTTGCCACTGAGCAAATCTTAGCCCTCCCGCCGCGTCCTGGCGGGCTGCAGTGTTATCAGCCGGGCTTGACGTGACCTACACCACCTATTATTGTACGTATCAAAGGTACGTACAACTTCGGGCTTGGGGTCACAGGAGACGCCATGGACCCGAAGTGCGAGTCACCTGCTTGAGCCCGCATCGGCGCGTGAGCGAAGTGAAAGTACCTGCAGGTGACAGTCGGATACGTGAGTTTCAAACCCCCCTCGAATTGGAGAATCCATGCGCGACCCGCGCTCGGTGCGTTGCACCTACTACCTAGAGTCCGAGATTGACCCCGGGAAGGCCGCCGCCATCATGGCGGGCGAGCAGTCCAGCGGCACCTTCCTGCCGGTCCCGGGCGAATCCGCCCGGATCCGGGAACGGCACGCCGCCCGGATATCCGATGTGCAGGAGCTTGGTTTTTGCCGGCCTTCCTTGCCGTCACGGGCCAACCCGGAAAAAGTCCGCGCTGCATTGGTAACCGTCGACTTCCCGATGGAGAACGTCGGAACCGACCTGGCGACCTTGCAGACTGCCATTGCAGGCAATCTCTTCGAGCTGGGCGATCTGTATGCTTGCCGGCTCCAAAACATTGAGCTGCCAGAGGACTTCGTCGCAGCCCACCCGGGGCCGGCCTTCGGCATCGAGGGGACGCGCAAACTGATCAGTGACGTTCAGGGCGTGATGGTCGGCACCATCGTCAAGCCCAATGTCGGGCTCTCGGAAGAGGAGTTCCGTCTGGTGGTCCGGGATCTGGCGATGGCGTCCATTGACCTGATCAAGGACGACGAGCTGATGACTGATCCGGCGTACCTGCCCTTGGAACGCCGGGTCGCGGTCGCTACCGAGGAAATCCGCGCCGCCGAGCAGGTTACCGGCCACTCCACCATGTATGCCTTCAACATCACCGGTGACCTCGCCGGGCTGCAGAAGCGACACGATATGGTTGTTGCAGCCGGCGGCACTTGCGTGATGCTGAACATCCCCGTGATGGGAATGCCCGCCCTGGCTTTGCTCCGCACCTTCGCGGAGGTACCGATCCATGGCCACCGTGCCGGCCTCGCGGCCTCGATGCGGTCCAAGGCCCTGGGCATGGATTACCGGGTCTGGCAGCAGATGGCCCGTCTTGCCGGCGCCGACCATCTGCATGCCAGCGGGCTGGGCAGTAAGTTTTACGAGCTGGACGAAGAGGTCGCTGCCAACATCCGCAGCCTGCTCGAACCCCTCGGGCAGACCATTGCACCGCTGCCTGTGTTGTCCTCAGGGCAGAATGTCACCACTCCCGGTCCCACATTCGACGCGGTGGGTTCTACGGACCTGATGATGCTGGCCGGCGGCGGGGTCGCCGCCCACCCGGACGGTCCCGGTGCCGGAGTGCGGAGTCTGCGCCAGGCGTGGGAAGCAGCCGTGGAAGGGGTGCCGCTGCAGACGGCAGCCGACAAACTCGCTCAAACCGGGGACGATGCTCTCCTGCACGCCGTTCAGACTTTCGGGAAAGGTGCCTGAGATGCCTGCTTTCGGTTTCGTCGCGGATGACCTCACCGGAGCCGCTGACGTCCTGGCCCAGTCCCACCGCTACGGCTTGGAAGCAGCCCTCGTCATCGGGGACGCGCCGCTGCCCACGGACACCGACGTCGTCGGGTTCGCAGGACCGGCACGCTCCCTGTCGGGAACAGCGTTCGACACCTTGGTCACCCGGGACCTTGCCGGGATTGCGGCCCTGAATCTGGACGTGCTGCTGTACAAGGTCTGCTCCACGTTCGACAGCTCCACCACTGTGGGAAGCATCGGCCGCGGGATCCAGCTACTTCATCAGCAATTCCCCCTGCACGGCCCCATTCCCGTGGTGCCGGCCCAGCCCGGCTTCGGCCGCTACACCGCCTTCAGCAATCACTACGCCACCTACGCAGGCAAGATCTACCGGCTGGACCGCCATCCGGTGATGTCACGGCACCCGTCCACGCCCATGGCCGAGGCGGACCTGCGCCAGGTCCTGGCCGAACAGCTCGGCGGCACCCGGGTGCCCGGGGCGATCCACCTGCCCGCCTATGAGGACGGCAGCTTCAAGGACGCCTGGGCGGACCGGAGGCGGGAACCCGGGGCGCAGGCCTACGTCGTCGACGCCGTGGACGAACACCAGATGGACGCCGTCGCAGAAGCCCTTACCCGGGAAGAACACGGCCACGGCCCATCCATCGTCGTCGGATCCGGCGGCATCATGGCAGCCCTGGCACGGTCCGTTTCGGACCAGGCGCCCCGTACCCCCGGGCCACAGCGCCCGTCCGGACCGGTGCTGGCCGTCAGCGCTTCAGCCTCCAGCACCACGGCGGAACAAATCAACGACGCCATCTCCAATGGCTGGGAGGACGTTCCCGTACCGGCCGAACTGCTGCAGCGCGATGACAGCACGCTCGTGTCGGCCCTCGACGAGCAGGTTTCCGCGGCCCTCCGGGCGGGCAGGAACGTTGTTGTCCACACCACGAGGGGTTCGGCGGATCCCCGCTACGGCACAGGTAAACCGGTGGACGCGGGCTATGTCGGCACGCTCATCGGCGGGGTCGCCGCCCGGATGGCCGACACGGGTCTAACCCGCGACATCGCCGTCTGCGGCGGCGACACCTCCAGCCACGCACTCATCGCCATGGGTGTACGCCAGCTGCGAGTTTCCGACCAGTTCGTCACAGCCGGCCCGATCCTGCAGGCCGACGGCGCCTCCGCTGTCGGAGGGTGCAGGCTCCTGCTCAAAGGCGGACAGGTCGGCCCGACCGACATCCTGCGCCGCTTCGCCGGCCAGCTCCCCAGCTGATACCCCAACACCATCCTCCACGCATCACCAGAACCAACGAAAGGCGGCCCCCATGCGGGCAGTAGTCAAGAACGCAGCAGAGCGAGGCGTCACCTACGTCGCCGACGCCGGCGACCCCAAAGCAACAGAAGGCACCGTCGTCATCGAAGTAGGAGCCGCGTCCCTGTGCGGCACCGACCGCGAACTCTACGAATGGACCCCCTCTGCCCAGGCGTTCAACCTCAACCTCCCGGTCATCCTCGGCCACGAAGGCGCAGGAACCATCGTCGAGGTCGGCCCCGGCGTCACCGGACTGCAGGTTGGCGACCAGGTTGCCCTCGAAAGCCACCTGACCTGCGGACAATGCTTCCCCTGCCGCACCGGGGATGCGCACACCTGCGAACGCACCGGCATCCTCGGCATGCACATCGACGGCGTCTTCGCCGAGTACGCCGCCGTCCCGCAGGACATCTGCGTCAAGCTCCCCACCGGCCTGTCCCTCGAATCCGGTGCCCTGCTTGAAGCCGCGGGGGTTGCCGTGCACGCCATCCAGCGTTCCAACTACTCCGTCGCAGGCCGGGCCGTGCTCGTCAGCGGCGCAGGCCCGGTCGGCCTCGTCGTCGTGAACCTGGCACTGCTCATGGGCGCCAGCCATGTCATCGCCGTCGACCCCAACCCCTACCGGCGCGCCCAAGCCGAGAAACTCGGTGCGACGGCCCTGCACCCCAACGACGGCATCATCGAACGCTGCCGCGAACTGACCGGCCGCCGCGGCGGCTTCGACGTCGCCTTCGAATGCTCAGGAGCGCCCGGCACCCTGACAACACTCTTCGAAGCCGTCCGCCGCGAAGCCACCGTCATCACCGTCGGCCACCCCAGCCGCCCCGCCGAAGTCGACATCGCCGCCTACATCAACAAAAAAGGCATCACCCTTCGCGGCATCTTCGGACGCCGGCTCTGGGAAACCTGGGAACAAAGCCTGCTGCTGCTGGACTCCGGGAAGCTGGACCTCGACTGGCTCATCACCCACCGCAAAAAACTCAGCGAAATCGACGAAGCCGTCGAACTGCTCACCGGAGACGCCTGCAAAGTCCTGCTCATCCCAGGCCTCGGCTAACCCAACCCAACAACGGAACTGACGGTCCGAACCGCAGTTCCCAACCACTCAGCTATTCAATAGGAGAAATCAATGTCGATTCCCATCAAGAAAGCTCTGGAGAAGGTCCCCGGAGGGATGATGCTGGTGCCACTTGGCATCGGTGCCGTCATCCACACCCTGGCGCCGGACGCAGGTAAGTTCTTTGGCTCCTTCACAGGGGCCTTCTTCACCGGCCTGGCTCCGCTGCTGGCCGTGTTCTTTGTCTGCCTCGGCGCGACACTCGAGGTCAAATCCACGCCCTACATCCTGAAAAAGGGCGGTGTGCTGCTCGGTTCCAAAATCCTCTTCGCGATCCTCATCGGCGTCATCGCCGGACGCTTCCTGGGTGAAGCGCCGATCGACTCCGGAATCCTCGCCGGCCTGTCCACCCTCGCACTCGTCGCTGCCCTGAACGACACCAACGGCGGGCTCTACATTTCCCTCATGGGCCAGTTCGGCCGCAAACGCGACGCCGGAGCCTATTCGATTCTCTCGCTCGAATCCGGCCCCTTCCTGACCATGGTTACCCTCGGCATCGCCGGCCTGTCCGCCTTCCCCTGGCAGGCACTCGTCGGCGCCATTCTCCCGCTGGCACTGGGCATGCTCCTCGGGAACCTCGATAAAAACATGCGGCATCTCCTGGCCCCTCTGGTACCGGCAATGGTGCCGTTTCTGGGCCTAGCCCTCGGCCTGACCATCAACCTCAACGCAGTCGTCGAAGCCGGCCTACTCGGCATCGCCCTTGGCCTGTTCGTGGTTTTCGTCGGAGGCGCCGTGCTGCTGCTCGCCGACAAACTCACCGGTGGTGACGGCGTAGCAGGCCTCGCCGCGGCAACCACAGCCGGCAACGCAGCGCTTGTCCCTGCCATCATCGCCACAGCCAACCCCGTCTACGCCCCGGCCGCTGACCACGCCACCGTCCTCGTCGCAGCATCAGTCGTCGTCTCCGCTGTGCTCTGCCCGATCGTGACCTCAGCATGGGCAAAGCGGCTTCAGAAAAAGGCCCGTCTCCAGGACAGCGAAGACAACGCCCCCGAGCAGGAGTCCCCAGCCCCGAAGCATGTAGGGAGTACCCCAGAACTGACCTAGCAGTACTAAAGGAAACGGGCGGGGCGTGCACAATGCACGCCCCGCTTCCCTATATCCGTACTCGCCAAGGAACTCTGCCGGCCCATGTGTCAGCCAGGTCCTGAAGCGTCCGAACCGAAGCTCCGCGACATGCCGGAAGCAACTGACGAAAGGAGCAACGATGATTGCCGAACTACAAATGGCCGATCTGCCAACGGTTACAGCCGGAGCCGTCCCGCTGAGCTATCACAACTGGATACACTTCAACCCCGGCGACAGAATCATCGTCAAAAGGAGTGGATTCGCACCCGAACACGGCAGCGTAGACGAAATCAGTGAGGATGCCAGCTACTTCTGGGTCTGGATCGACGGCCACAGCCGAATCCTGATCTTCCACGGCGACGGATCAGCCATACACAAACAGCTTGGCTAGCCTTCCACCTCCCGCAGTGAAGATTCCGTCAGCCCCAGCACGTCACTATCACCCCGATTTGGGGGTGTGGACACTGTCCACACTTACGGCCGCGGATCGGCTCGTACTGCCTGCGGATGGGCCCGTATTCCCCAAGTTTGCGTTGCTACTGCAGGTGGGCGGGAGTGATCCGTTCTTTTCCCCTGTGGGGTGTTCCGTGCCGCGGGCTTGCCCTATCGTGCTGCGGCAATGGGTGTGGCTATTTCCGGGGATCCGCTGCTCTGGCTGTTGGAGGTAACTGTCACTCTCGGGTCGAAGGCGATCGCGCCTGGTTCAACAGCCACTAGCCCGCCATCGACAGGGATTGTGGCGGCGTTGATGTAGGACGCTTGATCCGACAGTAGCCAGGCGATAAGGGCGGCGACTTCGGACGAGTGCCCAGGGCGTCGGGTGGGAACGAAGGCTGTTGCCAGCTCATAGGCGTTTTCGCGGCTGACTCCGAGTTCGGAACCGAATTCGCTCATTTCCATGTCTGCCATTTCGGTCCGGGTCCAACCCGGGCATACGGAGTTGGCTCGGACGCCGTCCGGTCCGTAGTCAATGGCGACGGTTTGGATCAGCATGGCCAAAGCTGCTTTGGTGGCGTCGTAGCCGGCGATACCTGCTGTGGCCCGCAGTGCAGCGGCGGAGGCGACGCCGACAATGGCTCCTTTGGTGTCCAGGAGGTGCGGCAGGGCGGCGCGGAGCAGGTAGAACGGTCCTGTCAGATTCGTGCTGAGCATGGCGTCCCAGTCCTCATCGTTCAGGTCCCCGGCTGCACCTGGGCGGACGATACCAGCGTTGAGCACCAAGCCGTTGAGGGTTCCGAACCGGGCGATGGTTTCGGTGACGAGTCGCTTCATGTCGGTATCTGAGGAAACATCGGCAATGACAGGATGTGATCCTGTGCTCCGGGCTACCTCGTTCAGGACGTCGGGGCGTCGGCCGCAGATGACAACGTCCCACCCCTGGTTTCGAAGCGTTGCTGCGGTGGCGGCGCCAATGCCCGTACCTCCGCCGGTGACAATAGCGACTGAAGACTTGTCCATGTGTAATCCTCACGTGAGGGGCAGCCGTGGGTACGTCCACGGACTGCCCGCTTAGGCGAAATGGGTGGTTCTGGGGGTGAGGGCACGACGACGGTCAGCGGTCATGGTCGTGCCCTCGACGTGTGCCAGCTCACTGCCTGTGGAATACCGTTTCTCCTTCGAAGACGGTGCGCAGCACTTGGGTGGCTCCTATTTCATCGACGGGTACGTCAAAGAGGTTCCGGTCCAGGACGATGAAATCGGCTGTTTTTCCAACTTCAAGGGAGCCTTGGTGTTTTTGCTGGTTGACGGCCCGGGCGCCGCTGATGGTCATCGCTTCAAGGGCGGCCGGCAGGTCGATGGATTCGCTGGCATGCTGCAGCATGCCCTGAAGTGCCGGGAAGAGGTTGGGATCGGAGGTGATGATCCAATCGGATCCGACGGTCATGTGGGCATCGTTCTTGAGTACGGAGTTGAAGTGGTAGTAATCGGTCAGTCCGTATTCGGGCACGTGCCAGATGGCCGGGGACATTTCGGCGACAACGTTGTGTTCTTGGAGGCGTCCGTAGTCGCTGGGACTGATGAACCCGGCATGTGCGATTTCGTGACGCGGGCCGTCGGGTCCGTTGGCCGTGCGGACTTTTTCGATGGCGTCCAGGGCCCGGCGCGTGGATCCTTCACCGGCGCAGTGGATTTTGACGGTGAGGCCGGCGGCGTCGAATTCAGCGAGTCTGGTCACGAATTCCTCTTCGGGAACCAGGATGTTGGTTTCATCAACCGTCCCGTCTTCAGCCAGGTCGGCCTGAGTGAAGTTTGGCGGTAAGGGTGCTCCGTCCAGCCAGACTTTGATGAATCGTGTGTCGACGTGTTGTGAGGCCCACTCGTCTCTTGATTTGATGGTGGTTTCGAGGGCGTCGAGGGTGGCCATGCCGAAGCCTTCGTCGCGCCACACCAGGTGCGCCGCGATACGGATCTTGAGTTGGTTTTCCTGATCCAGATCGCGGAATGCCTGCAAGGCTTGCGGGGAGGCGGATGCCTCCTGCACCGAGGTGATGCCGAATTCATGGCAGACCGAAACCGCCCACGCGATGGCTTCGGCGTTGGTGGTGCGGGAGTAGTCCGGAATCGACCGGAGAACGGGCCAGCGGGCCTGTTCCACCATCTCACCGGTCAGTGTGCCGGTGGCTTCGTCGCGGATGTAGCGTCCGCCGGGCGGGTCGGTGATGTCCTCGGAGATCCCGGCCAATTCGAGGGCTTTCGAGTTCGCCAGGCCGTGGTGGATCGTGTAGTCGTAAAGGAAGACTGGCTGATCAGGGAAGGCCTCGTCCAGGAAGTCCTTGGTGACGCCGTTGGGTCCCAGATCCGGTGGGAAGAAGTCCCCGCCCAGGACCCAGCTGGTGCCGTCTGCTTCGACGGGGCCGCTGCAGTTGCATGAGCGGATGTCTTCGATGACCCGCTGTTGGTCACCACCGGGACTCAGTCTTGGTTCGAACCGGAATTTGAGGCCGCTGAACAGCAGATGCAGGTGTGCATCGTGGATGCCTGGCATCATCATCCGACCTTCCAGGTCCACGATCTCGGTGTCCTCAGTAATCCTGGTCCGGATGTCCTCACCAGTTCCGATGGCCACTATTAACCCGTCTTCGACCAGTAAGGCTTCTGCCCAGGGCTGGTCAGGGTTGACCGTGTAGATTTTTCCATTCGTGTACGCAGTACTCACTCTGTGGTCCTTCCAAGCAAATGTGGATCTCTGCCGTGTTCGGGGCCGTTACGGGGCAGGAGTTAGACGTTCTCTTTGGCGTAGTCGATGCTGCGTTTGGCCTTGCCGAATGCCAGGCCGGCAACGATCAGGACCGGAATGAGGATGAGCAGCCACTTGGCGGCGGCGTTGTCTGGGCCGATGAGTGAGTCGTAGTTCTCGATGGTTACGTATCCGATGTAGGAGAGGATCAGCGTGGAGAGTACAGGGGCGATTTTGGTCGCCCAGATGTTGGATGAGTCTTTAGTCCGGACGAAGAACACGACGATCGATATGGACGTCACGATCAGGATGGTGATGAACGCCGCGGTTGCCAGGGCGCTGAACCAGGCGAAAACGACCGTGATGGGGTCGGCGCCGAAGAGCAGGAAGGCGACAACGACGATGCCCACGGCGATGCCGTTGGTCAGGGCTGCGGGGGAGGGGCTTCCGGTTTTGGAGACTGCGGCGAGTCGGGTGGGCAGGACGCCGGCGCGGCTCAGGGCGAAGAGGTAGCGGGCGAACATGTTCATCAGGCCCAGCAGCATGGCCAGGTAGCTGGTGACGACCAGGATCTGCATGGACATGCTCAGGGCGTCGCCGCCGCTGGCGCTGGCCAGGCTGAAGATGAAACCTGCCGGGTCTTCCGTGGCGGTCTGCTGGATGTTGTCGACGCCGATGGCGCCACCGATAACCCAGATGGAGAGGGTGTAGAAGATGCCAACGAAGGCGATCACGGCGTAGAGGGCCCGCGGGATGGTTTTGCGCGGGTTAACTGCCTCTTCGGAAAACACGACAGTGGCTTCGAAGCTGGTGAAGCACAGGAACGCGAACAGCAAAGCGATGCCCAGGCCCGGGCTGAAGAGGTTTTCGGCCGTGAAACCGGAAACCGAGAAGACCTCCGGGCCTTTGCTGGCTACGAGCGCGATGACCAGGGCTGCGACGACGAGGGTTTCGCCGATGATGAGGACAGCAAGGAGCCGGATGCTCGCGTCGATGCCCCGCATGGTCAGTGCCGTGGTGATGACGAGCAGCACGATGATCCAGACGACCGGGGGAACGGCGAGTCCTGTGAGGCTCTCAAGCAGCTGCCCGGCGAACACCCCAAACTGCGACCATAGCCCTACCTGCAGGCTCAGGTACATCAGCACCGCCAACCCGGCACCTGCTGTGGCCCAGGGCGTGCCGAGGCCTTTGGCGATATAGGCAACGAAGCCGCCGGCGTTGATGACGAATCGGCTCATCCGCAGGTACCCGACCGAGAACAGAGCGATGAGCAGAGCTGCAATGGCGTAGATGAGTGGGGCTGCGCCTCCTACAGAGGCGAAAACAACAGGACCGGTTCCGACGACCGCTGCCATCGGCGCTGCGGCGGCGATGACGAAAAAGGCGATGGCGAAGACGCCGAGTTTGTTGGAGCGGAGGTGACCTGGTTGCGGTGCAGGAGTGTTGAACGGCATCGTTGCCGGCAACTCGCTGACGTTATCAATCATGGGATTTCTCTTTCACAAAGGACGGCCGTAGCCGTGGCGGGGGTCCTCAGACGAGGAGCCGGGCTTGGAGTTTTTGGCGGAGTGCCGGGGTGAGCCCGAGGCCGTCTTCCAGGTAGGAACGACGCGTTCCCCAGGTGTTTTCGACGCTGCGCCAAGCGGCTTCGAGATAACTGGGTCGGGCTTCCAGCAGGGGCGTGATGGCGGTGCGCAGGTGCTTGTCGATGGGTGGGACGTCCCCTGCAGTGTTGCGGATGAGGTACTGGTTTTCGGGCAAAGAGCTTTGGGTGTAGTCATCGCGGATTACGGATTCGGGTACACCCAAAGCGGTCAGAAGCACGACTATGGCCCAGCCGGTCCTGTCTTTTCCTGCCGAGCAGTGGACGACCACGGGCAGGTCGCCGGTGGCCAGGGAGCTGAGGAAAGTGGCAAATACTGAAGGGTTGCCGGCTATGTCATTCGCGTAGAGGCGGTGCATCGCTTCTTCAGCTTCTTCGGCGGTGAGGGTATCGGCCAGTTCGGTGAGCCGGCCTTCCCGTACCGCCGACCAGAGAACGGCATCCCTGCCGTCCTTGGATTGAAGGGGCGTCTGGACGCCCTTCCAGGCGGGAACGCTGCGGTCTTCGGCGTGCGATTCCCACGGGTTACGCAGATCAATGAACTGCAGGCCCGCAGCCCGCAGCAGCTCCCGGTCCTGGCTCGTCGCGGACCCGAAATGTCCGCTCCTGTACACAAGTCCTTCAGCGAGACGGGATCCTCCGCGGACGTGCAGACCACCGATGCTCCGGAAGTTCCGGACGCTCTGCAGGGTCAAGTGTGCACTCGACCCGACTGTGTCCCGTTTCATACAGCCAAGCTAAACCCTGAATGTGTCGTTCGGCAATAGAACATGTTAATTCGATGTTACGCATCTAGTTCAAAGTCTGTTCATACTGTTCAATGTTTCTAGGGGGTGCGGTGAGCGCGTCGAGGTTCCGTCAAAGTCTGTACGGACTGTTCACTTTTAGGATTGAGTGTGCAATGATGTGAAGCAGATCACCCTATTACCCAGGCTAAGGACAACAAATGAGCGCCGCTGACAAGCCCCTTTCGCTCCGGGAACGGAACCGCATGCGTACCCGAGGAGACATCCTGGACACCGCTGCGGAGCTTCTGGGCTCTGAGGGATACGGCGCCACCGCCCTGGAAGTCCTCAGCCAGAAAGCGGGTATTTCGCGGGGAACCATCTACGCCCACTTCCCAGGCGGGCGGGATGAAATCGTCCGGGAGGTCTACCTCCGGATCGCTGATGGAGTCTATGTGCGGGGTATCAGCCTGCGTGATGCCTTGATCGATCCTGCGGAGAGGATCACCGCCCTGGCCTTCGCTTTGGTGGAGGCAACCAAAGAGCCAGCGGGTCGGTTCTACGGGGTCATGGGACCGGACCTGGTGTCGGCGCTGTCCGGCGTCCTGGGTTCGACGTCCCGTTCCTTTGAGGAGCTGATTGCACGGGATTTGAAGCACGCCCAAGAGGAAGGGACCTTGGCCCAGGACGCACCCACCGAGGCCCTGGCCGCAACCATCACCGGGGCAATCCGTGCCGCCGGGGCGACTGCGGCCGGCAAACCTGAGAACGCCGAGCAGGCTGTCGAGGCTGTCCGGCTGCTCATTGATGGACTTCTCGTACGAGCTACTGTCTGACCCGCCACTGGGTCAAAAACACCAACGGAGGAACTTATGTCTGAACAACATTACGATGTCATCGTCGTCGGATTGGGCCCATGGGGCTCATCGGCGGCATGGCATCTGGCGGCCCGCGGCAAGACCGTCCTGGGCCTGGATCGATTTGCGCCTCCGCACATGCACGGCTCCCACGGCGGAGCCACAAGGCTGGCACGCCAGTCCAGCAGCGCCGGAGCCCAGTACACGACCTTTACCAAACGAACCTTTGAACTGTGGGATGAGCTGTCCGCGAAGACCGGGACCCGGCTGTTGGAGCGATCAGGAACGGTCTTCGTCGGTGAACCCGGATCGATGTGGTTCGACAAGACCGTCGCTTCGCTGGGTTCGTCTGACTTCGAATATGACGTTCTTGACGGCAAGACAGCACGTGAGCGTTTTCCCTGGGCCCGCATCGCCGACGACGAAGTCGCCGTGTGGGAACCAAACGGCACGGTCGCTCTGGTCCACCCCGCCATCGAGGCGCTCCAATCCGAGGCGCGACGGCTCGGAGCAACCCTGCGGACAGGGGAGTCCGTTCTGGGTTGGGAGGAGACATCGTCGGGCATCGTTGTGAAGACGGAGCGGGGAAAGTACACCGCGGACAAAATTGTCGTGACCGTGGGCGCCCGTGCCAACCACCTGATGCAGCTGGAGCTGCCTTACAAGGTGGACCGTCAGGTGTTGGCCAACTTCCGTCAGGCCGGGCCGCCGAAGCCGGCCATCTACTTCGCCAAGCCGCCTGGATCGGATGAGGCGCCGTCCTACGGGTGCTCTGAGCCCAATGGGGAGTGGAAGTTCTCCGTCCCTGGAAAAGGAAACTGGATCGACCCCGAGGACCTCAGCCAGGACCTCCGGCCCGGAGATATCGAACGGATCCAGGACGTTCTACGCGACAGGCTTCCGGAAATTGACCCGAACCCGGTGTCCACCACGGTGTGCATGTGGTCCGAAGTCGAGGACGGCCACTGGGTCATCGGCGAGCACCCCGAGTCATCGAATGTGGTGATTGGTACCGGGGACATGGGCCGGGGATTCCGCTATGCAGCGGCTGTCGGTGAAATGCTTGCCGATCATGTTGACGGCGTCTCCCGACCGGAAACCGGCCTGTTCCTGCCTTCACGGTTCGTCGCAGCGAAGGCATGAGAAATGTCATCCGTTGAGGTCCTGGCCGCACCGTTACAGAGCTTGTGGGAGCTCGTAGAACAGTGCGAACAGTGCAGCCAGGACGGTCCCCGACAACAACACAGTGCACCTGCATTCCAAATTCGAAGGACATCCAACTCTAATGACCATCGTCCCTGATACCGAAATCACCAGCATTGAGGCGGTGCTTTCATCCTCCCCGGAGTGGGGTGGGTGTCATGTCACCGCGCGTTCGCTCTCGGGCGGCCAAGCACATAAGAACTATCTGGTGGAAGACGGGCAGCGCCGCTGCGTCGTCAAGCTCTGGAACAACTACTGGGAGACAGTAGGCGTTCTTCCAGCAGCGCACGTCGTGCTGGAAAACACGAAGATTGCCGCTGACATAGGTGTCGGGGCGCCTGTGATCACCGTGTCCACCGAACCTCTGGCGCTGGCCCTGGACTTCGTCGCCGGCGGCCACCCCAAGCTCAACGCTGACGAGGATTCCATCGCCCGACTCGTCCCCGCACTTCACCGGCTGCACCATTCAGGCCGCCGCTTCCTCAACGACATCAATCCCTTCGACCAGGCAAAACAAAGGATGGCCGCGGCAGGACAGCACGGCATCGAACTTCCCCCGGGAGCGACGGCCATACAAGCGCTGATGGACCGCATCGAGACGGTCCTGGCGCTGGATCCAGCCCAGTTCGTGCCCTGCCACCTGGATATTTGGGACGCCAACATCATCAAGCAGACCTCCTCGATGACGTACAACATCATCGATTGGGACCTCGCCGGCAACTCAGACCCCTGCTACGAAGTCGGCTTCGTCGCCGCACAAAACGGGTTCGGACAAGAAAAAGCCCACGCCCTCTTCCAGGCTTACTTCGGCAACGAGGACCCCGTGAAAATCGCCCGCGCACGGCTGTTTATGGCAGTGGCCCACTGGTCCAACAGCGGACTGTGGATTACTGCATTGGGCAACGCCCGACCCAACGACGATGCCGACTATGCAGGGGAACTGCGGACCAGCTGGGAAGGGCTGATCACGGAAATCACCTCCCCTGACTTCCCGGAACTGATAAAGACCGCTGCGACACCGGCAGCACTGGTCTAGACAACAAAACACCAACGCCCGACGGGCCAAAAAGACCGGCTGACTACCCATCAGCCAGGACAAGTACGCCCAAAAACGGGACATATCCAATAGGAGCACCACATGAACGACATCACCGAACAACAAGCACAACAGGTACTCGAAGCAGCGCGCGAAGCGGCGCGATCCGCCGAGACCCTGATGAACATCGCCGTCGTGGACGCCGGCGGAAACCTCAAAGCGTTCGCCCGCATGGACGGTGCCTGGCTGGGCAGCATCGATATCGCCATCAAAAAGGCACGCACGGCCCGGTACTTCGACATGCCCACCGGAGACATCGGTGCCATCTCCCAGCCCGGCGGTTCGCTGTTCAACATCGAAGTCTCCAACGGTGGCCTGATTACCTTCCCCGGAGGCATCCCCTTGACCAAGGGCGGTGTCATCATCGGTGCGATCGGCGTCAGTGGCAGCACCGTGGAGAACGACCATCTGGTTGCTACCGCCGGCGTCAACGCCCTCTAGACCGTTGCCGGGTCAGGCCATCGACCGTCCGGCCCGGCAACGCCCCCATTTCCCGATTCGAATCCGCACCAACGGCCAAGGACAGTAATGACACTCGAAACAGCCACAGAACCGGCCCCCGAGGCCATCCTCCAGGAAAGCCTCATGGAACGCCGTGAACGCACCATCGGGCGTCACTCGCCGCTGTTCTATGCCACGCCGTTGGAGATTGTGGCCGGTGAAGGAGTGTGGGTCGAGGACGCCGACGGCAAGCGGTACCTGGACGTCTATAACAACGTTCCCCACGTCGGACACTCCAACCCCACCGTCCGGGAGGCGGTCACCAACCAGCTCCAGACAGTCAATCTTCACACCCGGTACCTCAACTCCGCAGTGGTGGAATACGCCGAAAAGCTCCTCTCGCTTTTCGATCAGCCACTGGAGCGGGTGTTCTTCACCAACAGCGGCTCGGAAGCGAACGAATTGGCCTTGAGGATCGCAAGGCAGCACACCGGCAACACAGGTGTCCTTATTTCCGACCACAGCTACCACGGCAACACCACCACCCTGGCAGAGCTGACCACTGGTCTTCACGTCAAGGAACCCCTCGGCGCCAACGTCCGAGCGATCCGCATTCCCGACGCCGCCGGACTCACTGCTGCCAAGCGGAAGCGTGTCCTGACGGAGGCGCTGCGCGAAGTAGACACAGCAATAGCCTCACTCCAAGCAGAAGGCTACGGCGTCTCCGCCATCCTCTACGACCCGCTGTTCTCCACCGAGGGGCTGTTGAAGACCCCTGATGGTTACGTTGAGGCTGTCACGGATCGGGTCCACGCCGCTGGCGGCCTGGTCATCGCCGACGAGGTCCAATCCGGCTTCGGACGTATCGGGACCCACATGTGGGGACACCAGGCTTTCGGGACCACACCGGACCTGGTCACGCTCGGCAAGCCCATGGGCAACGGATATCCCGTAGGTGGCGTCGTCACCACCTCAGCCCTCATGGAGGAATTCGGCGAAAACAACACCTACTTCAACACCTTCGCGGGAAGCCCTGTGTCCTCCGCAGCGGGCCTTGCCGTCCTGCGCGTCATGGACGAGCGGGGTTTGCTGGAAAACGCCCACCAGCTGGGTAAATACATCGCTGACGAACTCGCCGCACTGGCCAAAGGCAACCCCCGGATCAAGAACGTCCGCGGCAGCGGACTCTTCTTTGGTCTGGAGCTGGTGAATCCAGAAGACTCAACACCCGACCCCATCTTGACCAAGGGGCTCACTGAAGAGTTGCGCTCACGGGGCGTTCTTATCGGAAAGATCGGCCGCCACGAAAACGTCCTCAAAATGCGTCCGCCGATGGTCTTCGACCGTGAAAATGCCGAGTACATGATCGAGCAGCTGCGCTTGGCCCTGGAAACACTCGAAGGTCGTACCGCATGAGTAGATTTCCCACACCAACGACGTAGCCAGGAACCCTCCGGTCCATTCCCGGCACGTCCTGCCATCGAACAGCAACCACCGAATCAACTCCACGATTTTCCAACCAGGAGGAACCATGAACACCAACAGCCTGCTCACCTCGACATCCACACCGACCCGGACCATCCTTGACCCGGCAACCGGTGAAGCTGTCGGTGAAGCGCCGGTCCACACCGTCGAGGACCTCGAAGCCGCGATCACCGCCGCCACCGAAGCGCAACCTGCCTGGGCTGCCCTTGGCCACGAAGCAAGGTCAGCCGCGCTCATGAAAGCAGCCGACGCCGTCGAAGCCAACGCCGAAGAACTTGCCAAGCTGCTCTCCCGCGAGCAGGGCAAGCCGCTGAACGGACCGAATGCCCGCTTCGAAGTCGGCGCGTGCGCCGCGTGGCTGCGAGCAGCTGCCGGAACGCCCCTGGAGGCCGAAACGGTAGTGGACGACGGAGAAACCCGCGCCGAACTGCATTACCGGCCCATCGGCGTCGTCGGTGCCATCGGCCCGTGGAACTGGCCGATGATGATCACCGTCTGGCAGATCGCCCCCGCCCTGCGCATGGGCAACGCCGTGGTCGTCAAGCCCTCCGAATACACGCCACTGTCGGTTTTGGCCCTGGTCGAAACCATCAACACGGCCCTCCCCGAGAACCTTGTCTCGGTCGTCTCCGGCGGCCGTGACGTCGGCGAAGCCCTGGCATCCCACCCCGCGATCGGCAAGGTCATGTTCACCGGCTCCACCGCCACGGGCAAAGCGATCATCCGGTCCTCGGCCGACACGGTCAAGCGACTCACACTGGAACTCGGCGGCAACGACGCCGGCATCGTCCTCCCCGATTCAGATCCCCAGGCCATCGCCGAGGGCCTGTTCTGGGGCGCGTTCATCAACACCGGCCAGACCTGCGCGGCACTAAAGCGCCTGTACGTGCACGAGTCCCAGTACGACGCCGTCTGCGATGCACTGACCAACGTTGCACAAGCCATGCCGATGGGTAACGGCTTGGATGAGAACAATGTCCTGGGCCCGCTGCAGAACCAGCAGCAGTACGACATCGTCGCCCGCCTTGTCGAGGACGCCAAGGCCTCCGGTGCCCGCGTGCTGATCGGCGGCAACCCCGACGCCGACGCACCCGGCTACTTCTACCCCACGACTCTGATCGCGGACATCGATAACGACAACCCGCTGGTGGCCGAGGAACAGTTCGGACCCGCGCTGCCGATCATCAAGTACAGCACCGTTGACGAGGCAGTCGCCAAGGCGAATGCGCTTGAAGTCGGGTTGGGGGCCTCCGTCTGGTCGTCGGACCTGGACGCGGCCCGCGACGTTGCTTCCCGCATCCAGGCTGGCACCGTGTGGATCAACAAGCACGGCGCCGTGGACCCCCGGGTCCCGTTCGGTGGCGCGAAGCAGTCCGGCTACGGCCTCGAGTTCGGCGTCGAAGGCCTCAAAGCCCTCGGCGTTCCACAAATCATCAACGGCTAAACATCAATGCGCTTGGTTGGCGCGGCGGCCTACGTGGCCGCCGCGCCAGCCCCAGTCGCGTCCGCGGCAACGCCGAATGCAGCCTCTCACGCACGCCGGCCAATATGAATCCCCACGAGGAAGTGGTGAAGAATCCATGAAACACGGCAAACACCAAGTGGAAGTGACGGATTGGTCAGTTCTGCAGCCAGGCGAGATGGTTGCCGTTACAGGCGATCCATTCGCCCAAGATCCTCTATGTATAGAAGAAACAGCGCCAGAACTCGGGGTCATCTGGGTACGCAGAAAGACGAGTGGCGACCGGAAAGTACTGAATGCGGGTGATTACCGGATCTGGCGCCTGACCTGAGAATCACGATGATCGGCTCCTGCCACCTCCCCAAACTATTGACCAGACCTGGAACCGGCCAAACCTTACGGGATCTGTTGGATGAATGATATGGACCATAAAGGCCAGCTCTCGCAGAAAAGCCTCACTCACCACCACCAGCACCGACAAACCCAACAATCAATCGTGGATGCGGCAGTCGCAGTATTCAATCAGCGCGGCTACGACGCCACCTCAATGGACAACATCGCAGAGTTCGCCGGCGTCTCAAGGCCTGCGCTCTACCACCACGCACCTTCCAAACAGGAGCTATTGCGCCTTGCTCTCGAACCTCTTCTGTCAGCGCTTGAAAAGATAGGGTCCCAGCCCCAAGCCCAGCTCGGTCCAGTCCCCGGTCGACTGGAATTCGTCATACGGCGGATGGTCGAGGTCCTTACAGGGAATGTGCCTTCCGCAGCCCTCCTGCTTCACCTAAGGGGACACCGACGTGGAACGCGCTGCTGTTTCCCGGCCGCAGCGCCATCCAAAACCAGTTCTGTGCATTGGTTTCCGAAGCCTGGAGCGAAAACTCAATCCGTAGCGATATCCAACCCCATACCGCCGCAAAGCTCCTCATTGGCGTGATCAACTCCACCGCAGACTGGTATAACCCCAGCAACGGACCGGACCCACAAAACATGGCCGATGAGATCCTTCGACTCGCCATCCACGGGATGAGGTCACCCGGATAGAGGACAGCCCGCACGCGCAGGGGTTTGAGGTGGCGGTTGTGTGGGAAAAATAGGCACATGTGCGGCAGATACGTGATATCCAAGGCAACGAGCGATCTTCTGAGCCACTTCGACGCCAAGGAAGTCGAAGGCAGCCCCCAGGTCCGAGTTGGAACGTTGCCCCGACCCAGAACGTGCCGATCGTGGCAGAACGCCTGGACGAGGGAACCATTGACCGGCGCCTGCTGATAGCCCGGTGGGGTCTAGTTCCGTCCTGGGCGAAAGACAGCAAGATCGGCTCCAAGCTGCCCTGCTGCTGATTCCATCAGCAGCAGGGCAGCGTCCCACTCCTGGCCGTTCCACTTCCAAGGAAATGGGACAACACCATGAGATTGAAGATGCCCTGGGTGTATTCCCTAGGGTCTTGGGCTAGGAAGACGCAATAACTTTGTAGGCTCTATCCCGTGCCTTCATCACTTTTTAAGCTCGCCGATCGGCGGTATTTTGTGTCCGCCTTAGTCTCCAGCCTTACCCACGGAGGGCTCTCCCTGTACGAGACGGGACTGGGTATCAGCACTGACGGCAGCAAGGATCACCGAGCAGCTGCCATAGTGAGGCACATTTTCGAAGAGATTGAAGGGACTGACGCGGCCCTTACCGACATGCTGAACCACCTCTACGTGGAACAATCTTCGGGCGTGCACTTGATGACAACAGCTGAATTTGCCGTCCGAGTGGCTGAGAAAGTAGGTGGCGTGCAGGCCGGATTCCTAGACTTTGCGCACTGTGGCAGGGCCGGTGGATTCCCTTTCGAGGAGGACCGGGGCTGCAGTGGAGTCGGGTACAGCATCCGACCCGGCGAGGCGTTGTTGAAGCAGGCCGAAAGTCCGCACTCCCAGATCTTTGAAATCCGGTGCGACAGTGCTGAGCGAAGGCCACGTAAACTCGCTGAACGGCTGGTTGTCCCAGCCGATGATCGAGACGGCGTCCGGAACTCGGACGCCCCTCTCCAACAAGGCCCGGAGGGCGGCCGCGGCCAGCCCGTCGTTCGAGCAGAAAACCGCCGTGATGCCGGGGTCCGCCGCAATCCGAAGACCCTGTTCATAGCCAGAGCGCGGGGCGCGCGAAGCTTCCAGCACAGGTGGGGGCGTGATGCCCGCTTCTGTCAGTGCGTCGTGCCACCCCTGATACCTGCCCGAAAACTGCGTCAGAGGGTAAAGGCCCAGGTGGTGGACCGTCTCATGTCCAAGCCCGAGTAGGTGCTGTGTGGCCTCGCGGCCGGCGGCATATTCGTCAATGAAGGCGTAGGGGAAGCCTGGTTGTCCCTTCGGAAATCCGGACGCCGCGACTGTGGGGATGTTCTTCGGCAGTTGTCTGAGCACTTCCGCGGCCGACGGATCGAAGTCCAGCACGATAATCCCGGCGAGCTGCTGTTGAAGTGCTACTTCCAACGCGGCCGACACATCAGCCGTATCGGGGGATTTCACCGCGGAAATGACTACGGAAAATCCCGCAGCCTGGGCGACTTCCTCAATGCCGGCGAGAGTCACGGCATACCCGTAGGCAGACGTGCTTGATGCGAAGATGGCGATCATGGTCCGCTCACCGCTTTTCAGTGCCCTTGCCAGGGAACTCGGACGGTAATTCAGTTCCTCGATGGCAGCCAGGACACGCTCGCGCTTTTCTTCACTCACCGGGATGTTGCCGGTCAACACCCGGGAGACAGTCGGCACGGAAACGCCGGCCAAGCGCGCAACGTCAGCGATCACCGGTTGGCGGGAATCCTTAGTAACTCTCATTGGGCCCTCGTATTTCAATTCTTTGGTCTCCTGCGAACGTTATCCTGAAATGCCGCCGAGGGCGGATATTTGCCGGCGGACAAGCAGCCAGGCCAAGAGTGCCGGGACGAGGCCGCTTCCTAACGGAATCAACGTGGGCAGGCGGAAGGCCAGCAGCAGCCACGTGGAGAGGGCGATCAAGGCCCCGGCAAGAGGGAGGGCATTGCTGAGCAAGAGAGCGCGTGTCCTGGCGATCAGCCCACTCCGTGTGGTGTTCTCTTCGGCAGTCATTGCGGCTCCGAGCAGCGCCAGGTAGGCTGCGGCGGCCAGGCCACACACAGGAATGATCACGCATAGGGCCACTAGTCCAACAACTCCCGGCGAGGCGAGCCAGAAAAGGATGGACAGCACGGCGGCAGCCACAACGAACGGAGCGACAAGGCCGACCAGTCCCAAGCGCCGCCAGGCCCACTTGAACTCCTTGAGAAAGGTTCGAGTGAGACCGGGCTTTTGCTCTATCACGGTTTTCCGCAAGGCGCGTTGCAGGGCTATCGCCGCAGGGACGATAGTCGCCAGTGGCAGACTGGCCACCACGAACAGAATCTGCAGCAGCAAGATGTCGCCCACGACTTCAAATCCGGCCATGAGGGCGGTGCTCCGAGGTCGGCGTTTTTGCTGATCCATTTGTTCATCCATTCCTTGCAGCGACCTTGCGAGCCAGGGCCGCAGACCGTTCCATCCTAGGGGCAGGAAGTTGTGACTTGCATCTCTGATATCGATATCATACAGTGGGTGCAGGCGCCTTCCAAAGGTGGATGGCCGACTCAGGAGGATTGATATGGCACGTCGACGTGCAGGGTTTCTCGCGCTGGCAGTTGCTGGCACTCTGGCCCTTGGGGCCTGTGGTTCGGGTGGTACAGCTGGCGCGCCGGCTTCCGATCCTGCGGAGGTGACAGGTACGCTCCGGGTGCTTGTGCCGAGCTACCCTGCCAGTAATGAGGGTAAGGCCCAGCTTGAGAAGGTCGTCACCTCGTTCAAGACGAAGTACCCGAAGGTCACGGTGGAACCCGACTTCGCTACCTTCGACACTTTGAACCAGAAGATCTCTACCTCCATCGCCGGCGGGCAGGGATATGACGTCCTGGTCACCGGAATCGGATGGGTCCCTCCGTTCGCTGCCAAGAACGTCTTTGAAGACCTGTCCACGTTCGGCGCAACGGCGGATTCGCTCGGCGCGTCGACCAACCCGGCTCTCGTGCCGGCTGCGGAGTACAAGGGCAAGGTCTATGCCGTTCCGCTGATCGCAGGGCCAAAGCCCTTGGCCCTACGGAAGTCACTCTTCGAAAAGGCAGGCCTTGATCCGTCAAAGCCGCCGACAACCATGGCCGAAATCAAGACCGCTGCCGAGAAGCTCACCGTCAAGGATGCCGCCGGGAACATCACCCAGGCCGGCTTTGACTTCTGGGCCGCGCCGGGCGGCTACCGTCAGGACTTCGTCGCTTTGCTCGGTTCGCTGGGCAAGCCTTTGTATAACACCGACGGTGAGGCAGAGTTCGCCGGCTCCGAGGGCGTTCAGACCCTTGAATGGATGAAGAGCATGGTGAACAACGTGCAGAAGTACGGTGCGCAGAACGCGGCGAAATCCCCGCTGGTCAACACGGGCGAAGCTGCCATGGGGTTCACTGGCGGATACATTGACTGCTCCGACAAGGGCGTAGGTCAGGCCGTCTGTGATGACCTTGTCTACTTCAACGTCGAGGACAAGGAAGGCTCCATGTTCACTGGCGGGCAGCTTGCCTCGGTTGGTAAGAGCAGCAAGTTGAAAGCTGCGGCCTGGGATTTCATCCAGGAGCTGAGCAAGCCGGAAGCTGAAGCGGGCATCGCTACCCTGAACTTCGCCGTCCCGGCAGGCAAGGATGCCGCGGACTCGGAGGTCGTAAAGTCGAACCCGGCGAGCAAGTTCGTGGCCGCGAACCTTGATGACGCCAAGTTTGAGGGCGGAGCGGCCAACTGGCTCGATCTCCGGGGGACGTTCGGAACAAGCCTTGACGACGCCCTCCTGGGTAAGAAGTCAGCTGAGGAGACGCTCAAGGCTCTGGAGCAGCAGTCAAAGTGAGCGCTCTCAAGGAATCCAAACCAGCGGTGCGCGCGGCGGGGGCGGCTCACACTCGCGCCGCGCGCCCTGCGGGGCGGAAGTCACGGCTCACCCGCCAGCAGTCCCGCGCCGGCTGGCTGCTCCTGGCGCCGGCCCTGCTGCACTCAACGTTCTTTCTCGCTGTTCCGGCCTTCGCCGCAATCTTCCTGAGCTTCACGAACTACGATTTCTCGGGCGCCTGGCAGTTGATCGGCACAGAGAACTACGTAGAGCTGTTTCAGGACACCCGGTTCCAGGCCGCGTTCCGCAACACCATCCTTTACACCCTCGCCGTGGTTCCCCTGTCCATGGGTTTGGCTTTGCTTATCGCATTGGGTTTGAACCAAAAGATTCGCGGTCTGGGGTTTTTTAGGACGGTCTATTACCTGCCAGTCGTGACCGCGACTGTGGCTGTCGCCTCAGTGTGGCTCTGGATCTACCATCCGGGCGCCGGCCTTGCCAACGCTGTTGGAAGCCTTTTCGGATTATCCCGTTCCGAGTGGCTGAATGACCCCTCCACAGCGCTGCCCGCGTTGATCGCCGTCGGCATCTGGCAGGGACTGGGTGCAAGGATGATCGTGTACCTGGCCGCTCTTCAGGGCGTATCCAAGGAACTGTTGGAGGCTGCAAACCTTGATGGTGCCAACCGCTGGCAGGTATTCCGGAATGTGATCTGGCCAGCTTTGGGACCGGCCCACTACTTCGTGCTAATCACCGCGATCGTGCAGACGTTCCAGGTCTTCGACCTTGTCTTCGTGATGACCAAGGGCGGTCCGGTCAATTCCACGACCGTGCTGACCTTCGACATCTACAACAACGCCTTTGAAGGCCTCCGGCTGGGCTACGCCTCCGCCGAAACGGTCATCATGCTCATACTTGTCGCTGCCTTCATCTACCTGGGTGGTCGTTCGCAAAGGAAGAACCAGGATGGTTAAGACGAAACTAACGCCAGGACTCGTGGCCCTCTACGCCGTACTCTCACTGGGAAGTTTGCTCATGGTCGGTCCGTTCATTTGGATGATCCTCACCGCGCTCAAATCAACCGGCGAGGTCGGCACATTCACTTGGCTGCCCAGGGAGTTCCACTGGTCCAACTTCGTGGAAGCCATGGACGCAGCACCATTCCTGCGGTATTTCTGGAACAGCCTGGTGCTCACGGTCGGGCAGACAGCCCTGACCTTGGTCTTCTGCACTATGGCCGGCTACGCCTTGGCAAAAGCTCCGATCCGGGGGGCGAAGGGAATCCTGAACTATTTCATCGCCCTGATGATGGTTCCCTTCCAGATCATTCTGGTGCCCATGTTTCTCCTGGTGAAGTCCATCCCCTTCTTCGGTGGCAACGACATCCTCGGGATGGGCGGGACCGGGTGGCTCAACACCTGGTGGGCCCTGATCATCCCGCTGGCGATCGCACCGCTCTACACCTTCCTGGCCCGCCAGTTCTACGTCACGCTTCCTTCCGAGCTGGCCGACGCGGCGCGGGTGGACGGGCTTGGGGAATTCGGAATCTTCTTCCGGATCATGACGCCCCTGGTCAAGCCCGCTCTGGTCACCATCGGCGTCTTTCAGGTAGAAGCGGCGTGGAACAGCTTCCTATGGCCCCTCATTGTCACCAACTCCGATGAGCTCCGCCCCCTGCAAGTGGGACTCGCGATCTTCTCCCAGGATCCGCTCAACGTGCAGTGGCCCTACCTCATGGCCGGGGCGACGCTCGCCACGCTGCCCATGATCATCCTGTTCATCTTTGCCCAGAAACGATTCGTCGAGGGCATGGCCAGCGCAGGTCTCAAGGGCTAACCCTTCAAACAAGAGGAACAACATGATTACGCCGTCAGCCTCAACGCTGGGCGCGCCCGGAGTACCCTTGGACGTCGTCCTGTCATGGCTGCAACAACACCATATCCATGGCGTCGAACTGCGGCTCGCTGGAGGCGAAATTGCCGACCCGGACATGGACGCTGCGGCCCGGAATGACCTCCGCCACCGGATTAACGCAGCAGGCGTGCAGGTCACAGGCATCGCCAGCTACGTGAAGGTGGCGGCCCCTGGCGCCGATGAGACAGTTGTCGCCGGGCTCATCCAGGCGGTTGACTTCGCCAGGGACCTTGGAGCACCAATGGTCCGGGTATTCCCTGGAGCAGACACCGGACCTGCCGCCTGCACCGATGCCCCGCCCCTGACGGAACCACGTGAGGAGGTGGATGGACGGGCGGCACGCAGGCTCAGTGCCGTCACCTCATACGCTGCCGACTCCGGCGTCCTGCCGGTGCTGGAGACTCACGATTCGCATCCCGCCGGAATAGACATCGCAGCGATCCTCAACCGTGTGGACGGCCCCGTTGGGGTGGTGTGGGATTTGTTGCATCCCTGGCGTGTGGGCGAACAGCTGGAAGAGACGTGGAAAACCCTCGAACCCTGGCTGGCGACCGGCCGCGGCAGCGTCCAGATCAAAGACGCCGACATGCCGGCCAGCAGCACACCGCTGCCCATCGGCAAAGGTTCATTGCCGACTGAGGAATTTGGCCGGCTGCTGGTCCGCAACGCCTACCGCGGAGCGGTCACTCTTGAGTGGGAGAAGGCATGGTATCCGGAGGCGGCGCAACTGGACGTCGCGCTGCCTTCCCTCCGGACATGGCTCGACAGGCATTGGGAGAGGGACATCAATTGAGTGCAGCACTGCACAGCACCGCCGCGCCGGGAACGCCTGTGTTCAGGCCCAAAGTTGCCCTGGCGATGCAGGATGCTGACCTGCGGGACGCACTGTTTTCCAAACGTCTCCGCAGTCGGCTCGAATCAATGTGTGACTGCGACTTCAGCATGGTCATTCAGGACTTCGAAGCGACACCCGATGATGCCATCCGAGATGTCGATGTTCTCCTCACGGGCTGGTTCTCTCCGCGCATCGACGCAACGGTTCTTGCCCGCATGCCCCGGCTCAGGCTCATTGCCCACGCAGGGGGAAGCGTCAAAGGACACATCCTGCCCGAATGCTGGGAGCGGGGAATAACAGTGACAACGGCTGCAGAGGCCAATGCACTGCCGGTGGCCGAGTACACCCTCGGACTCATCCTCCTGGCCGGAAAATCAACGATCGCTGCCAGCCACCTCTACAAGCAGCGCCAAACCAAAATCGATCGAGAGCGGGAGTTTCCGGAAACCGGCAACTACGAGCGGGCCATCGGGATCGTCGGAGCATCCACCATCGGACGACTCGTCCTTGAGCGCCTCCGGCCCTTCGACTTCGATGTCACAGTGTACGATCCCACGATCAGCGACGCCGAAGCACTGCGGCTGGGCGCACGCCGGGTGAGCCTGGATGAGCTCATGAGCTGCAGCGATATCGTGTCTTTGCACGCGCCGGTTCTGCCAGAGACCCTGCACATGATCGGCCCCGCCCAGCTTGCTGCAATGAAGGACGGCTCGACACTCATCAACACGGCACGGGGTGAACTCGTGGACCACAATGCATTGGTTGATGAGCTGGAGACGGGGCGGCTCAATGCTTTCCTGGACGTCACCAGCCCGGAACCTCTGCCGGCCGGCCACCCGTTATTCAGCCTTCCCAATGTCCTGCTGACACCCCATATTGCCGGTTCGATGGGCACGGAGCTTCACCGCCTGGCAGCCTATGCACTGGATGAAATTGAACGTTACGCCGCGGCCGCGCCGCAGCGGTTCCCGGTCGGCCTGACTGACCTGATGAGGATGGCATAAACATGGAAACCTGCAATATTGCGTGGTCTAACGGCACGCTGCATCTGGCGCTTAATATCGATATGGAAAGCCCGGTCGGGGTCGCCTACCTGCACCCGGCAGAAGCACCGTCGGTTCCGCTGGCATCCGGTCCTGCACTCGTGGAAATTCTCACTGTAGAGGAGGGAAGAGCCAGAACCAGTCAACGGTACGCCGAATCAGCCGTCGGTAAGCGCCTCAGATACGCCCACCACACAGCCACAACGGAGGGTAACTGGCACGTCCTCACAGTGCTGCAGCGCGACGCAGAAACCGGATTGGAAGCAGAGGCTGTCCTCCGTGCCGCCAACGGCGGCCGTACCATCCAGGCTGTGACGACTATCCGCAACCACGGAAGCAACCCGGTCTCGCTCCAGGCCGTGTCCACCCTGGCACTCCCAATCCTGGCCGGACACCGGCCTGCCGACGCCGGAAGCTTGCGGCTGGCCTCGGCCACCTCGCAATGGCTGGGTGAGAACCAATGGACACTTGAGGACGTACGCCGTGCTCTGCCTGATTTGAACCTGGGTCTTCATGCACAGGACCAGCGGGGGCATCTGCTTCGTGCTTCGACCTCATCCTGGTCCAGCGGGGGGCCGTTGCCCACAGCGGCTCTCGTGGACGCCGATGACCGGTGGTGCTGGATGTGGCAGGTCGAACATAACGGGGGATGGGCCTGGGACCTGAGCGAGACCCGCGACGCTCTCTGCCTCGCCCTGCTCGGGCCGACAGATGACCAACATAGCTGGCTGCATTCCCTGCAGCCCGGTGAGGAATTTTCCACCGTGCCGGCAGCCCTGGCTATCAGCCAGGAAGGGCTGCAGGGTGCACTCGCTGACATGACATCGCACCGCCGGGCACTCCGTGGCTTGCCCGCGTCTTCAGGGCCGGCAGTAATCTACAACGATTTCATGAATACCCTCATGGGTGACCCCACCACTCAAAAACTCATGCCCCTGATCAAGAGTGCCAAGTCCGCCGGCGCAGACGTGTTCTGCATCGACGCAGGCTGGTACGACGACGGGACCGACTGGTGGGACGCGGTCGGGGAGTGGCAGCCGTCCACCGCCCGCTTTCCCAACGGGCTAAGCGAAGTCACCGACGCCATTGGACTCCATGGCATGGGCGTGGGCATCTGGCTTGAACCCGAAGTCATCGGAGTACGCAGCCCCATAGCTGATGCGCTGCCGGAAGCGGCCTTCCTGCAGCGCAACGGTACGCGGGTGGTGGAACACGGCAGATACCACCTGGACTTCCGCCACCCGGCCGCCAGGGCACATCTTGACCAAACTGTGGACCGGCTCGTCCGTGACTTCGGAGTGAGCTATTTCAAGCTTGACTACAACATCACCGCCGGCCCGGGTACAGACGTCGATGCCAGCTCCACCGGCGCCGGCCTGCTCGGGCACAACCGCGCCTACCTTGACTGGCTCGACGGCATAAAGGCCCGGCACCCGCTGGTCACGATCGAAAATTGCGCTTCGGGGGCCATGCGGCAGGACTACGCCCTGTTGTCCCGCCTGGACCTCCAGTCCACGTCCGACCAGCAGGACCTGCTCAGGTACCCGCCGATCGCAGCCAATGCCTTCTTCAGTGTCCTGCCGGAACAGGCAGCCCATTGGGCCTACCCACAACCCGAGATGGACGATGAGGAAATCCGCTTCACGATGGCAACCGGGATGCTCGGCCGGATGTGCCTCTCGGGCTTCCTGGACAAGATGACTCCCGGCCAGCTGGCGTTGGTACGTGAAGCCGTTTCGGAGCACAAGGCATTACTTCCGGAAATCGAAGCGTCCAGCGCCTTCTATCCCTCGGGAATACCCCTCTGGAATGATCAGTGGTTGTCTGTCGGACTCCGGGCTTCCGAAAGGGACCTGGTTACTGTATGGCAGCGCGGTCACGATCAGAACGAGTTGACCCTGCATTTGCCTCGTTGGACCGGGCAGGAAATTACGATTTGCTGGCTGGGATCCGGTAGAGGTTTCGAGACAAAGTGGGACCCATCCGGGTACTTATTCCTCTCTGCCACGCCACGGAGCCGGCACCCTTTCGCAGCAACCTTCACCGTGCAGGCTGCATAGAGGCGGGCATTGGGGGTGCGCCTCAGCACCGGGTGCCCCGGTAACTGAGCATTCCTCCCGCCGGTTTCGTCGAAAAACTTGCGATTCCCTGATTCGGAGAAGAAGAAGCTATGTACAAACTGGCCAACAGCATCAGGGATTACGCCTGGGGGTCCAAGACACTCATCGCAGACTACCTTGACCGGAGCCCCTCAGGTGCTCCCGAGGCGGAAATGTGGATAGGCGCCCATCCCGGAGCGCCGTCTGTGGCACTCTTGGACAGCGGTGACACACGCCTGGATGAGGTGATAGATGCTGACCCGGAAGGTCTGCTGGGGCCACGCAGCCGGGCTGCCTTTGGGAACGCCCTGCCATTTCTGATGAAGGTGCTGGCTGCTGAATCTCCGCTGTCACTTCAGGTGCACCCAAACCGGGAACAGGCTGCCACCGGCTTCGCAGCCGAAGAGGCCCTCGGTGTCCCGAAAGATGCGCAGACACGCAACTACAAGGACCACAACCACAAGCCCGAGATGATCCTGGCCCTAACGGACTTCGACGCTTTGTGCGGATTCCGCTCCGCCGCCGAGACCAAAGCGATTTTCGAAGCGCTCGTGACATCTTTCAGGGAGACAGGCACCGAAAGCCCCAAGGTCCTGCACCAGATAAGCTGCATTCTCGCCGGAGCCGACGAACCAACTTCCATCCAGCAAGCCTTCGCGGGTCTGATCAGGGGCGGCGACGAAGTCTCCCGCGCGGTTCAGGCCACGGCGGCGCTGCTGAAATCCACCCCTTACGATGGCCCCCACCCCGCGGCGCTGAAAACGGCACTGGAGCTCAACGAAGCGTACCCGGGCGACCCGGGGGTTCTGATATCCCTCCTCCTGAACAGAGTGTCCCTTCGTCCGGGCGAAGCGGTGTACCTGCCCGCCGGAAACATTCACGCCTATCTGCACGGCCTGGGTATCGAGGTGATGGCATCTTCGGATAACGTGCTGCGCGGCGGACTAACCACCAAGCACATCGACGTTGACGAACTGCTGAGAACAGTGGTCTTCATGCCACTGCCCGTTCCACGACTCGCCCCGACTTCTCCCGCAAAAGGCCACCTGATCTGGCAGCCTCCCTTCGACGAGTTCCAATTGCAGCGGATCGAACTGGAACCAGGAGGCCGGAGCCCGGAGTTGCCGGCAGGGGTTCCGGTGCTTGTCCTGGTGGCCTCCGGCAGTGGTGTGCTTGAGACAAGAGCGCAGTCGTTTGAACTGGGGCAAGGCGACAGCGCTTTTGCCGGCGCCAATGAGACCCCTGTGACGTTGCGGGCAGCCACGGAGCCGGTGGTGGCATTCGTCGCCACCACGGGGATCCAGGAACCGACGCCACACTGATCATGACCGTTTCCTTACGACCACGTCAGGCGTGATATGACCAACTCAACAAACTCCCAGTTCACAGCTGAGAGGATCCGTACGGCCAGCGGTGCAACGGAAGCCTTGATCGGTTTGGATATTGGTGGAACCAAGACCCACGGCGTACGGTTTGAAAACGGCGTGCCTGTCGCTGAGTGTATCGCAGGCAGTGCCAACGTCCAGAACGTTAGCCGGGAAGCTGCCCAGGCCAACCTCGCAGAGCTTTTCGCGGACATTGGCTACGGAGACATCAGGCAGGTGTACGCCGGTGCCGGCGGAATCGACACCGAAGCCGATGCCGAAGCCCTGAAAGCTCTCGTTGGCACTTTCGCGCCGACAGCCGTGACCACCGTCGTCCACGACTCGCGGCTGCTGCTGGCAGCAGGCCGTGTCAGCACCGGCGTCGCCGTCATCGCCGGGACGGGGTCAGCGGCCTGGGGGCGTAATCCGCGCGGAGCCGAGGCCCGGGCAGGGGGCTGGGGATACCTGCTGGGAGATGAAGGAAGCGGATACTGGCTCGGCCGGGAAGCTGTCCGCCACAGCCTGCGCAGGATGAACCAAGGCCATGAAGCGGACACCCTCACCCGGGCTCTTCTAGGCGCCTGCGACCTGGACCATCCGAACCAACTGATCGCGCTGTTCCACTCGGCGGGCACAGGACGCCGCTACTGGGCGCAGCAGGCACGTTTGGTAGTAGACGCTGCTGACGCTGGACACGTCCCCAGTCAGAAGATGCTTGATCGTGCCGGGCAGGATCTCGCTGATATGACCGCGCAGACACTGTCTCAATTGGGCATCTCGGGACCTGTTGTTCTGGGCGGAGGCCTTGGCATGCACGTACCGCGGCTTCAATCAGCTTTCCGTGAAGAATTGGCCAAGGACGGAATCACTGATGTCCGCAGTGTTGACCAGGCCCCTGTCTTCGGTGTCACCCAGCTCGTCGCCGAACATCTGACGCGCTCGAACTAGCCGTAGTTTTCAATCGTCTCAATCCTTGTCGACATTTCGCCCGCCGCGTTGAAGCGGCATGGAGGCCTTCATGCAGTCCGTTCACGTCCCCGCAACAGACATTTTCCCGGTCGCCCCTTCGGCGGGTGTTTTTTCGCCACTGCCCTTACCTGCCGTATCGCTGTCGGGAGGCTTTTGGAGGGAACGCCAAGAACTAAACCGCGCCGCCATCATTCCCCATGCGGTCTCCTGGGTCACCCGCCTTGACTGGCTGGGCAACCTTGAAAAGGCGGCCGGGAAGGAAAAGTACGAACACCGGGGACGGGAATTCGCCGACTCGGAGATCTATAAGCTGATCGAAGCCATGTCTTGGGAACATGCCCGCTCGGGCGAAACGGAACTCAGTGAGATCCTGGATGCCTTCATCGACAAGGTGGCCCAAGCCCAGGATCCCGACGGATACCTCCACACTCTTTTTGGCCGGCCCTGGCAGCAACCCCGCTACTCCGACTTCAAGTGGGGCCATGAGCTGTACTGTTTCGGCCACCTCATCCAGGCCGCAGTCGCCAACCACCGCGCCACCGGAGCGACAAAGCTCCTGGACGTTGCCCGAAAACTGGCTGACCACGTCTGCACCATGTTCGGGCCCGACGGGCTGGATCAAGTATGCGGACACGCCGAAATCGAGGTAGCCCTCGTGGAGCTCTACCGGGTCACCGACGAGCGGCGCTACCTGGACCAGGCCAAGACTTTCATCGAACGCAGAGGCACCGGAACGCTGCCCCTCTTCGAATTTGGCCAAGCCTACTGGCAGGACGACATGCCCGTCCGGGCCGCCACCGTCCTGCGCGGCCATGCCGTTCGCGCCTTGTACCTGGCAGCCGGCGCAGTCGACGCTGCGGTTGAAACCAACGACACCGAACTCCTCGATGCCCTGAAGCTCCAGTGGCAAAACACCGTCGCCCGCCGCACCTACATCACCGGCGGAATGGGCTCTCACCACATGGACGAAGCCTACGGGGAAGACTTCGTGCTCCCGCCGGACCGCTCGTACTGCGAAACATGCGCCGGAGTCGCCTCCAACATGTTCAGCTGGCGCCTGCTGCTGGCCACCGGCGACCCGCAATACGCGGACCTGATCGAGCGCACACTCTATAACATTGTGGCGACCTCGCCCTCCGCCGACGGCAGGTCCTTCTTCTACGCCAACACCCTGCACCAGCGCACCAATGCAGGAGAGGCGCCACTGAACGAAGACGGCGTCTGCATCCGGGGAGGCTCAAGCGGCCGTGAAGCGTGGTTTGAAGTGTCCTGCTGCCCGCCCAACGTGGCCCGGACACTCGCCAGCCTCAGCTCCTATGTAGCAACCATGGACGCCGACGGGGTGCAGATCCACCAGTATGCGGCAGGACGCATCCGCGCCGAACTGGCCACCGGCGCCCTGATCCTGGAAATCGAAACGAGCTACCCGGCCACTGGACGGATCACGCTGACCGTGGCGGACGCGCCCGGTACTCCCGTCAGCATCAGTCTGCGGGTTCCCGTCTGGGCCACCGGCGCAACGCTGGATGCCGGCGAAGGCACGGAGCCTGCCGTCCCCGGGACAACCACAGTCACCCGGGTTTTCCGGCCCGGCCAGCAAATCATCCTCGACCTTCCCATGGACCCGCGGTTCTCCTGGCCCGATGACCGGATTGACGCTGTCCGCGGCTGCGTGGCCATCGAGCGCGGCCCCGAAGTCTTCGCTCTGGAATCCATCGACCTCCCAGTCGGATGGGGACTCTCCGACGCCCAAATAGACACCACAGCGGGCATCGGCGAAAAGGACGGCACCGTCACCGTACGGCTTGTCGGACTGCACCGCAGGAAGTCCGGCAGCGCCTGGCCCTTCAACAGCCTAAATGAGACGGTGACCGCTGCCAGCGCCCAAGCGGCGCTGGTGCCTTACCACTCCTGGGCAGAGCGGGGGAGCTCCACCATGCGGATCTGGATCCCGGCGTACAGCCCGACCGTCCAATAGCACTCTAATAGCGTCGAATGTGACTTGAATAACACCGGTCGTCTGTCGGAGGGTTTCTGATATCGATTTCACTTCGAGTTATGTCTTCGTCGGAGTCGGCTCCGATGGCCGGCTGGTCCTGCGCACCCGCACCCTGGACACCCGGGAAGACTATGGCGCCGGCAATCCGGGTGATGACGCGGGTGGAGGTCAGATCCGTAGCCCGTATCTGCGGGAGCTCATCCACATGAATGTGGGGGCCGGCCGTGGCTGCGCCTGCAACGTGATGCCAGGAGCCACCTCGTCACCGCACTGGTTTCCGCAAACGGCAGGACCTTGCAGCGGGTGGCGCGGGACATCATTCCATTGCCGGAGATCTTGCACGCCGGTGTCTGCACCACCAGCGCCTGTGTATTCGAAGAGGTCGACCGGACGGGACTCGATCCGGAGATGCCGATACTGTCGGTGAGCTATCGGGGGGCACGTGCGGAACTGGCGTGGACCAAACCAAGGACTGTGACGGTTTTCGACATCCATGAGGTCAGTGCAGATAGGGAATCGGTTGCCATCGCCGACGGACTCTGGCAAACCACGTTTACGTTGCCGGAGGCATCCGGCAACCGGACGTACAAGGTCGTGGGGAAGCGGTCCGGCGGGGGAACGGTCAGCAGCGCCGGGCTTCTCGTGGAAGTACCCGGCAACTGAGCAGCCGGAAGGGCCGGTGGTGATGGCAGATACATGCCCATCACCACCGGCCCTTTTCCATGACTGCCGTGCTCGGCGGCTGTCATGCAGGTGGCTGAGACGGGCCCGTGAGGCCCGCCTCAGCTACCGTGGGAGCAGCTCCCTTACGGGGTCTTGATGAGAACCAGGGCCTGGTGGGCGGCGACATTAATGGTCGTTCCGTTGACGGATCCATTCTCGGCGGGGGTGTCGGCCGTCCAACCGCTTGTCAGGCCGAGGTCAGCCTGCGCCACGGCGTCACCGCTGTTGAGTAGGACCATGGCGCGTTCACCGTTCGCCGCAACCAGCTCATACGCCTTTAAGGTCGCTGTGCCGGTGGGGTGTTCGATGGTTTCCAGGGCCTTCTCGCCTGTCGCGCGTGGCTGCAGCAGTACGGTGTGATCGGTGCCGGCCGGTTGGCCGAGCTGGATCCACTGCTGGTTCGGCTGGGGCCAGTCGCCCGAGACCCTGCCGGAGTCCAGGGCCACCGATGGTTGAGCCGCCCCCAGCAGGTGAACGTCCAGATCGACGCCCTTGTAGCCGTGCGCAGTGAGCTTGCCAGGGGTCTGGTCGATGCTCGTGGTGAGCGTGTGCAGGTTGAACCTGCTGGGAGCGGAGGACTTGATACGGTCCCAGATCAGGAACGAGTTGAAGGCACCCTTGAGCTGGACCACGTTCCGCTGATATTCGGTGGCCCCGGGTGTGGCGCCGCCGGTCTGGATCAGGTCCAGCTTGTCGGAGTGATGGCGTACCGGTGTCGTCACCTGGGGTGCAGTGCCCTGCCATGCCCCGTTGACCTGGAACTGGACGACGTTGTGGGCAGCGGCGCTGTTGAACCAGACGTTGTCACCGTTGAAGTAGCCGCCGGTACCGGAGTCGAGAGCTAGGGGCACGTTTTTACCCCACAGGGAGAATCCTGACCGGTCATCGTGGTTATGTCCAAGGGGACGCGGCGTGTTGGACATGATGAGGTAGTTCTCATCGGCCGTGCCGACCTTGTCGCGCAGAATGTCGTAACCGACGCTGGCGACCGTGGACGAGGAGAGTTGAGGGTCCTTGGCGAGTAGCCCGGGATCAGTGTTCAGCAGCGGGGGCAGCGCCCACGGATTGGCTCCGGTATCGGCGACGGGTGAACCTGCCCTTTGCCACGTCCATTGCATCTGTGCGGAAAGCTCCGGGTCGGTTTCCTTGTAGAGGGAGGCGTTCCACCCAAGAATCCGGTAGGGCTTTTCGTTGTAGTCGGCGTCACCGATCGCTGGCATAAGCACCGTTCCGGGCGCTTTCGTATTGGTTGAGTCGACGGGGGTCTGGATGTTCACTAGGAATGAGAACATCTTCTTCAACTTTGGATCGTTGACCAGGTCGGTCCCGCCGGCCCGCTGGAGTGCCTGCGCGAACGGTACGAGCCGGACCAACGGTGCGGCGTGGTAGCGGATGGTTTCGGGGAACGCGCCGTCGTCACCAACGACGGTGTCCAGTGTCCACCTCACCTCGCCCTGGGCATGTGCCCGGTATGTGGCGGACGAGGTCAGGTTGGGCAGTGCCATGCTGACCATCCCGACGCCGATGGCCCGGTCGAGGTTCCAGTTCGAGATCCGTCCGGCTTCGGTGGACCTGTTGTAGTACGTCTGGTTCATCTGGGTGTCTTGCATCCAGCCCAGTCGGTCCGTGAGCCATGCCCGGTCAGCGGCGCTCATGGCCTTGGAGTCGAGCACCAGATCCAACGCCTGCGCGAATCCACCCATGGCACGGCCGAAGTGCACCGCGCCGTAGCCGTCCTCGCCATTGGGTTTGCCTCCGGAGGTGAGGGCGTAGTTCATTCCCCAGATGGATTCGCCGATGAGGTACTTCAGTCCGAGGATGGCTTTTTGTGCTGCGGTTTCGTCACCGGTGACCAGGTAGACGTTGGCACTTGCCTGGGTGGCTTCAAACAGCGGGGAGTCCCATCGGGTGTGGGTGTCCCAGTTGTAGGCAGGTGCCTTGTAGGCGGTACCTACTGGCACGCCGGAGTCGTTGGTGAAGGTTACTGTCCACGTCAGTCCGGCGCCGTCGATGAGTCCTCGCTGGCTGATGGTGGCACCCAGCGAGTAGCGCCCACCGGCCGTTGCGGGAAGGTCCGCATTCAAGGTCGCGGTGATCTTGTCGGCCGGGGCTGCCCCTGTGTATTTAAGAGAAGCGGTGCCAGCAACAGCCCAGTCTGTGGACTTGGTAAGTTGGGCGCCTGCCGTGGCTCCGCTGGCTGCCCAGGCACTCTCCGACGAGTCGAAAGTCTCGAAGCTGTTATCGGGGATGGACAGCGGCTGGCTGTTGGCCAGGGAGATGAGGCTGATTCCGTCCACCATACTGGAGCCTTTGCCGCTGAATTCGGCGGCAAGGCGCATCTTGGTCGCACCGGCGGGAACTGTGTAGATATTGCTTTGTCCCCGGTGTGGGTTGACCAGGTAGGCAGGGTCTGAAAGCTGCTCGGCGCTCCACTTCTCCGACAGAGCGACTTGTCGCCGGTATTCTTCACCGACAGCGCCATTCTTGACGCGTTCCCTGAGCGCGCTGACGTCGCCTTTGCCCAACAGCAAGGAGGGCCTCGCATTTTTGCTTGCATCTTTTGCCGGATCGATGACCGTGCTCCGGATCAGCGAAAGATCGTCAAACCAGGCCTGGCCTTTGCCTGCGACACGCACGAACGCCTTCGCCTCCGTGGCGGCGGCAGGGGGGAACCCTTGAAGGCCGGAGGCATGCCATTCGCTGGCACCTTCCACCGGTTCGACCACCTGCTCGCTGAGAGTGGTGCCGTTCGCGTCCAGGTATTTCAGACCGGCCGTTGCCCTACCGGATTGAAGAGCGGTTTTCACCGCCGCTGAGAAGTCGTATCCGGCGAGCCGCTCAACGGGGAACGGCGAAGACTCCAGCACGGACTGGTCGGCATCGGACTGGTTTTTGATCGTCAGAGAGTTTGAACCGGTTTTCGCTGTCCCTGCGTCCGGACCGGCCACATTACCTTCAGTCACGCCGGGAACGGTCACCTGACGGGAGATGGAAACATCGTCAAACCAGGCTGTTCCGGCGTTATACAGCCGGTAGTCTATCCGGACTGAAACAGCACCTGCCGGGGCCTCCAGCACCGACTCAACATAGGTCCAATCTCCGGTGGAAACGGAGTTCTGTACAACCTTGTCACCGCCAACGGTCTGACCATTGGCATTGCGGAAGATCACCAGGGGGCGAATATCGCCAGACGCGGCATTCTGTCCTTTAACCCAGAAGCCAAACCTATAGATTCCCGGCGTAACAGGCACGTAGTTGATCTGCTGCCAGTCACCGATCCCGCCAGGTACCCCGTCGATCCGCAAGGATTTCGAGCCGGAATGGGCAACCGCCGAGTCCCACACCATCGTTGCTTTGGGTGCCGCGTAGTTGTACGTCTTCCAGTTGGCCGGGGAGGTCGTTCCTTCTTCCGCAGAAGGATTAGGGACCGGGACCGGTTCCCACTGAGTGGACGCCGCGGACCACCCGTTCGCAGCTGATGGCGCCGGGGTCGCAAGGGCTTCGGCTCCTCCGTTGGGAACAAGCTCGCGCTGCTGACGTACGTCCGGTGACACGTCATCCACATCGATGGAACCTGAGCCCTGAACTTGCAGAATAACTTGAACATTCTTTGCATCAGCGGGTGTCACCGCTGTCAGACTTACTGCTGACCATGACCCGGACTTCAGGTCAGCGGCTGCGGACTGTTGGCCCACTTCCTTACCGCCGGCGTCTGTAAAGCGGACCCGCAGCTCAGCCTTTGGAGAGCCCTCCGCCAACCTGACCATCAGCCGGTAAAAAACAACCTCAGTGCTCTTCTTGAGCTTCACTTCCGGAGAGCTGAGAATCGTCGGGGCCTCGGAGGAGGAGGCCACCCGCACGCCCCTGGCCCCGGCGCGGGCTGAGGAAGTGCCAGTCGTTGCCGTTCCTGGGCCACTGGAGGTCCAGCCACCGGGAAGTCCCGGCGCTGATGCATCCTCAAATGAGCCTCCCGGTATATCGAACCCGGCCGCAATGTCATTAGCAGGAGCCTGGGGGAGTGCCGCCACGGCCCCCGTCGCCAAGGCGGTGCTGACAAGCAGGGAGAGCGTTAGAGCGCCGCCCAGCGGGCGGCAGAGAGTTTGGTGCTTCACAAGGTGAACCCCTTCGTTCCGGTGCAGGTGAGCGACATCAGACGTCCGTGCACGAGGCATAGGAGGCCGCATATGATGCGGATCACTGATATCGATATCACCCTAAGGGTCGAGGGTTGCGAATGGCAATAGCGGTCTCACGTCGGTCCCACCCTTGCAAGCGGTTGAACGTTATGATGAAATCGATATCACGCAGCGAAGAAGAGCAGCTGTACAGGGCGCTGAAGCGCAGATCTGACTACTCCACCGACAGGGAAAGTTGGAAGCAGCGGCATCCCGTGTCCTCGGCAAGCGAGTTCCTGATTGGGCCGATGGCCACAGCTACAACAATGAACGCCTGTGGCAGCAAACGCCGCGGCGAATTGATCCGCCGGATGAAGAAACGCGGGCGGCCGCCGCACTACGCCGCCGGCGACGATGCCGAACGCGCCAGGCAGCGTGGGTGTCTGCCCACCGTAAGCATGCCCAGCATGGCAGGCATCCCGAGCGGATCAAGGAGCTCGCCACCAAAGTCCCGGGATGGAGCCGTTTCGCTTTACCCAGGTAGAGAAAACAGAAACGGCGCAACACTACGAACTCTGTTTAGCGACATGGTCTGGGGAATTTCGAACATCTCCGCCACACCTCTTGAACGCCGATAATGGACGTTTCGTCGTCTTGGCCTAAGCCAGCTCATCCTGGTGTTGCCTTAGTGCAGTCACCCTTCGAGGCTGTCGTTGTCCGTGGCGAACCAGCGGCCCGGGGGAGGGCAAAAGGAGAGAACGCGCGGGACAAGTGCTGGATCAACGGTCTGGCCGGCTATATGGGGCAGGTAAGTGGGCAAAAGGGGTGTGCACATTGTGCACACTCTGGGCTTCGGACTCGGTCGTACTGGGGCTGGATCGGGCCGTACTCGGAATGTTTCCGCGGGAGCCCAGTGTTGGCAAGGGCTGGAATGCAGTTCGAGTCCCACCTCGGGCACGCATAACCCCTCGTCAGAGGGGTTTTTGCTTTAATGTGTGGACATTGACCCTCCACGGGTCCCTCTGACGTTGTCCGCGGGCTTGTGCCTGGCGCCGCGGTCGCCTATTCGGTTGTGTGGGTGGCGGGATCAAGGCCCCTGGCCTCTGGGCCCTCCGCCTGCTGGAATCTGGGGTATGTGCCGTCCTATCTGGCTGTTCCGGTGGCCAGTTGTTGGCCCTCACTCATTCATGGCCAAGAGTTGTGGTGACGACGTGACTAAGCGGAATTGTCTTCGAGGATCTTCCGCGGATAGCTGCTTGCTACGAGCCAGGCAGACGACGCTCATCGCGTGTTTGTCCGGCCAAAGGGGGGTGTGCACATTGTGCACACTTTTGTGCACGGGCGGCTTTTCGACCCGCATTTCGGTACCTTCCTCCTGATTCCTGCTGACACCACTTCATGCAGGCCTCTGTTCCAGGCGACATGACTTTGCGGCCCGGATCGTAGGTTTCGTTGGACGTTTCCAGGTTCAGCGGGAACGTCTCCGGGGTTATCTGTGGCTGGGGTACGATCCGTCCCCAGAGCGGAGGTGTGTGGGATCCGGACTCTTCTTCCGGGCAGCCCTGGTTTGGTTGATCCGCCTGACTTTGGCGCCCCGGACTGGCAACGCTGCTCACTTCCCCTGCGTGGAGCATGCGCAGGAGTGGAATTCCGACCCGGGCGGATGGGACAGAGCGGTGGAGAACTGGCTCGGAAACGTCCCGCCGTCGTCGTCCGCATCCCTATACCTGCGGGCCTATGAGGCTTCGAGGGCGAGTTGGAGGAATTGGTGGGCTTTGCTGCCTCGGCCTTCCCACCAGTTGACGAAGGCGATGGCGGTGAGGATGGGGGCGGAGTGTTTGGTGTTGCTGTGCGTGTAGGCGTGGAGCAGCAGCTGTTGTGCCCATTCGACCCGGGACCATTGGGGCCCGCCGTGGGTTTGGCCGAGGAGAACCCGGTCCATCGGTTCGTCGATTCCAGCGCCCTGCAGCGCTTCCCTGACCATCGAGGACTTCTCTGTGTGGGAGCTGTTGATCCGTTCCCTGGATGTGAGCGCCGGCGGGTTCTGCGCTGTGAACTGCCATTCGGGCTCGGCGTCGCCCAGCCAGACGTAGGCCTTGGCCAGCAGTTTTTTGATCCCGGAGGACGTGCAGCTGGTAGCGCGCTGGTTCACTGGCGCCGGGGGGAAGGGGGAGATCTCTGGCGGCGTAGGACGGGAGGCAGCCGACTTTCTCACCATCCACGAGCACAGCCACAGCCTGCGGATCTACCGGGTTCTCGGGTTCGCGCTGAAGCTGCGCCTGGCCCTCGTAATAGCCGCGCTCACCGAGGCCTTTGCGGTTCGCGAGGGAGGTAACGGCATCCTTGGCGAAAGTGGTGGTGCTCCAACCTCCAGACAGGCGTTGAGGTGCATGGAGATGCGAAGCGTGACGGGTGGCTGGTCTGGTTCTTGTTTGACCTGCGCCTTCGGTTCGGCCACCGAGACTGAACTACTGCAGATTACCTGCCGCAGCCAATTGCCGAGCCCCATGCTTCCCCCTGAACGTCAACGGCAAAGGTGCCACGGGGCTGACTCTACCAATCGGAAACCAGCTGGAGTTGCAGCAGGTTCCGTCACTGCACAAGATATGGCCGACGGCCGTCTTTACTCCAGGTCCCAGGGAAGGGTCCAGTCGAAGTCGCGCGGACGAAGGTCCTTGGTGTCGGGACCGAAAGGAAGGATCCTGAAGGTCCCCGCCTCGGGGTCCACAGTTCCGTCCGGCCTGAACGTCATGCCGGACCATACGCCCATCATGCAGAGCCCCGGATGCTGGCGGGCGTGGTCGACCTCGTTGCGCGTCACGATGACCGAGTCACCGTTGCTCCGTGTGCCTTTCGCTTCAAGATAGATCCGCTCGCCACCCCTATCCACTACAGCGTCATAGGGGCGATTCTGCCGGGTGTCTGTGACAGTCCAGCCATCGTCCCGGTAGTAGCCCATCAAACGATCCTGTGCAGCGTCCTCAATTGCTCTGCGGATCTCGGCGTCCATTTGCAGGGCCCTGCCCGTTTGCAGCGAGCTGATCCAATACCTCACGCAGGTCCGGGTCTGCCACGTCGGCAGTCTCAGGGTCCGGGCCATTCAGAATTGCGGTCCTGCTTCTGCCACAGCACCCCAAGCTACGGACGCGAATGGGCGCGGATGTACTGTCGAGTGCTCGATCCATGATTGAAGCCAAAACTTCGGCCTCGCCTTGGACTCAACAGCAGCAGGACCTGGTTTTGGAGGCGCGAAAATTCCGTTGCCCACTTGGGACTGCTTAGGAAGGACGGAGCAGACTTCATGGCAGCAGGAACCGTGTTTATCGAGGCACTGCTGCCTCATACGGAGCAATGCGACGTGGAATATTGGGCCCACGGGGCCCCGTAGAGCGGCGCGGCGAGGACGCTCACGCCACGCAGTTACTCGACTAAGTCAGTTGTTTTGGTGAGTGAGGAGCCGTGGCAAGCCTCGTTACCTTTTTCGCGGGCAGAGGAACGTTAGTCGTCCTGCTCGGGCTGGTAATCCTGACGCTGACTGAACTGGGCGGTCGACCTTCCATCGACATTCTTACCTCCGGCGGCCTTGCGCTTGGCCCACGCAGTCGACGTCTTGGCTACGTTTATCGGGTTGAGCTTCTCAGCCCTCTCCAGTTTTGCAGCGTCTCCTTTGGCCATGTAACGCACAACCAGCCAGACTTCGGTGAGAACGACGGCCGCCAGTACAGGAACGCTAATGATGCCCGGCCAGCCATTCACAATCTGCAGAGCGACACCGAACGGCACATACAGCAGGATGATGATGCCCAGCCATTTGAACATTTTCAGGTCATTGGTCGAAAATCCCTCGAACCGCCACGGCTCCCGGCGTTTAGGCTCAGGAGGACGAAGCTCTGGCGGCAGTGGAAGATCCGGGACCTGCTCGGGGCTCCACAGCCTTGGCGGGCGATTCTCCCGCTTTGCCTCCTGCTTTTCCATCTCGAACGCAGCCATCTTGTGCTTCTGATTGCGGTCGTTATACTGCTTGAGACGCGTCCGCTTCCATTCAACATCGCTCATACGAGCCTGGTGTTCGCGGTTCTGCTGCCCTTCCCGCGCGCGTGTGTCAGCAGCACGTTCGCCGCCGGTGGAGCTGAACCAGCCCATAATTTCCCCCAATATTTGATGAGTCGCTTCGCGCTGACCTATGAGTATTCGTCACGCTAACCATACGCCGTGCAAAAGTGACAAATGGGGCACCGATCAGGACGGCCAACTTTTGTGTCCTGCTCTCCAGCAGCTCATGAGCTGTACGCCTGGCGACGATGGGGAATTGCATATTCGTAGCGGAAACACCTCGAATATGTTGGGGAATCCAATAGGCCTTGAAGCGATCATTCGGGACTCACGGTTTACTGGGCCGATGACGGGGAGGCCGAGTAGAACCCAAAAAATCGATAGCGCTTTCATTGAGCCGGCGCCTGGGTGAGCGGCGAGTAACTCCGCGGCCCCAGGAAGCCATCATCAATCCTTCAGTAGCGGGCCAACCCGCGTGGGCCCACGACGACGTCCATGCCCTCTAAGGGCACTCGTTGAAAGTCGAAGACTGGGCGATGCTCGCTCACGGTCCGGCGCCGGTTGCGAAAGGGCCCCGGACCTGGTCGGAGCTACTTCCGACAGGTGACCGTCTGTCCCTGGTTGAGGGCCTTATGCCCGTCAACATACTGTGCGACCTTCATGGTCATGCTGTCGGGGCCAAACGTCAGTTCCGCCTTGGCGTCGGTGTCTGAGCTTTTCGCGGGATCATCGCCCAGGCCAAGGAACGCTCCTGTCGTCCCTGGAACCTGAATGATTTCAGGCATCTTGACGTATGACTGCCCAAGGAGTAGCGCGCCGTCCTTGTACTCCCACTCGTCTGTCCTGGACACGGATGCTTTCTTGCCGGGGCCGTCGTAAGAGGTCATGATGCCGCTGGACTCGAACTCCACGTCAGGGCTGATTGCTACGACCAGGTTGGTATCAACGCCGAAGAACTGGACGTCGCTATCCCACTCACTGCTGGAATCACCTTTGCAGTGCCATCTGCCGACGAGAAAGTCCGCGAGCAAGACTTCATTGGCCGCCGGACTGGAAATGGCTGTGGGCGTGTCTGCCTGGTTTGCTTGAGCCGGCGCGGTGGCTGCTGGAGCGCACCCTGTCAGAGCCATTGCCGTGAGCGCCGCAAAGGCACCAGCCAAAACGATCTTTTTCATGTGTCCCCCAAATTGATTGATTAATGCCGCGCCAACTCTAACCGAATTGGTCTCGGCAGTTGACGTGGTCGGAATTGAATAAGGCGGTCGACACCAAAGGCATAGGCGCATCCACCGAGGATCTCTCCACAATTCATATCCATTAGCCAGATCGCAGGGGCTTATGCGAAGGCAGTTGAACCATCTATCTGGGGAGTCAGACCATGCCAGCGTACCCGTCAACCGGATGACGAGATTCCAGAAGTGGAACGCGAAGGGCCGTCCACCGTAGGAGGCCTTCAAGTGGGGGAAGAAGAGCTGGCAAAAGTACCTCGGCAAAAGCAGCATTTTGGAAACACTTCCGAACCCCATTGACCGCGCTGGCGTTTCTGGAGACTTTCAAGCTCGTCCGTAATCCGAACTCGGCTCTCGACGCACCTAGGACGTCAATGTGGTCAACGCGGGCGGTGGCACGTCGACGCACCTGTCCTTGAATTCTGCGCTCGTCACGACACTATGCGGCCAGAAGACTGGATCCGTGGCCTGGTTCCTCCCGGGCGGCTGCAGGAAATGTTCAAAGGCAGCCAACAAACGGGGTATCGCGACCAACACCGACACGGATTCAACGCTCATCGACCTCGCCACCGTCCTGAACTCCGCGACAAGTACCTGACTTTATTGCCCTAGATCAATTTCAGACTTATACGTAGAGCATCTCGGCCGACGCTAAATCCGACGCTCTCGGTAGTCGAATATGGCGATCGGCTTAGCCGTCACGGATCTGACACAAACCGCCAAGCAATTGAGTCGTGAACTAGTTTGAGGTCAATGGATTGAATCCGTAAATGGTGCGGTGAGGAGGCGGTAAGTGGAATTCGACGTACAGAACGCCGTAGGGATACCGGTGCGGCACGAGGATCCTGGTGATCTGTCCGGAATTGTCACTAACCTGGCGCGGGTCACAGCCAAAGGCCGGCAGAAACTGGCCAACGATCCATTGACTAAGGCATTCCTGGCTTCTGCTCTGAAACTAACCGAAGAACTCTTCTTGGGAACCCCCAACGACGCTGAAGAGGTCCGCCCCACGATGTCGTACCTGTCGCGCCCCAAAGTTCTCGCGCAGACTCTCGCAGACTCCCCAGACCTGATACCGACCCCTGGTAAATTCCGGGACCGCTGGACTGCACATCAGCATTTTCTTGCGGATTTCATCTCCTACGCGCTGACCGCCCGCCATTGGAGCCTGCATATCGCACTGTCCCGGAGTGCCGAGGAGATGTTGAGCTCAGCCGAAGAGTTCTCAGATTCTGTGCATCGAATTGCATACGAAGACCTAAAACTTGTTCTTGAGCTCCCTGCCTACAGATTCCAACTCCTTGCCGTCGCATCCGCCGGCGCAGACTCGGTTGCATCTGAAGCATTGTCGAGAATGTATGCCACGCTTTCCGAGGCCTGGACGGCTCTCTACACGCAGATCTTCAAGGCACACGGTGTGCAATTCCGGCCCGGCATTTCCCTGGAAACCTTCAACATCATCCTGCAAGCCACCGCCGAAGGTCTCGGCATGCGCCTGCTCGCCGGCGTAGATGAACCCATCCTCGATCACGAAACAAGATCGACAATTCTGGGAACAGCAGCCCTGGGCCTTTACCTCGGTTTCGTCGACCCTGGAGACGGGCTCACGGTAGAGGAAGCGGCACAAAAACGCATTCTCGAATAGGCGCTTACAAACACCTCCCAAGTGGGAGGACCGCATGCAGCACTCCCAACAAAGTGCCCATGAACGGCATCTAGATAGTCGATCGGCGTCCTGATCAAATATCAGTACTCGCACCCCTTGCTCAGAAGGAGCCATTCGATGATACACAAGATAGCCTCTACAGCTTCGGCAGTCGCCGTCGCCATAACCCTAGCTTTGGCCGGTGTTGTATCCGCTGCACCGGCGAATGCGGCGGGGGCAACTATATCCGTGACCTTTGGAGACTGGCGATGCGCTGCCACAGGCGGAGGCTCTGTAGTAGCAGTCCAAATGGGGTCGCAGTATGGTTCTGCCCCTTATACCCGAGGACGCACGATCAATATCGGCGCAAGGCTTTACGCTGGGAACCATCTGACGGGAGTGATTTGGTGCAAGCGTCCGTGGTGGAGGCTTGGCGTTGTAACTCCCGTTTACAACATCTCTCAAGGTGTTTGGGTCTCCTACCGGGGTCAACATTTCAACGTCTGAGAAGCAGTAGGTCAGATCGCCCAAGCGCTAGTGACCCAAGCGCTAGTGAGGGGTGCAGGATTCCTTGGAGTCCTGCACCCCTCAGTGCTGGGTGGGTTGTAACGCAGCCCACTTCGGGCACAACGGAGGGAGGTTGGGCGCTGGAGTCGGCCAGGCGGAACTACAGGGCGAGGGCCCGGTGATGGCTATCCACGGGCCTCTTCGCGACGAAACAGCTATTACGTGGTGACCTTGAACCGCGGTATGTACGCACCAAGACCGGAGCGGATCCGGGCAAGAGCCGCTCACGAGCCTCGCCGGTGCCCGGTCCACGCCCCCGCGGATGCACTCGATTAGCCGTCACTCGACGTCTCAACACCGCGGCTCTTGATTTCGTCAGCACGGCGAGCCAGAACTTCGCTCCTGCCCCGCCGTCCCCGGCCACAGCCCCAGGATGTGCAGTTCGCCGTTGGAGTGACGTGCGGAACCTGCGCGTGAAACATGAGGATGGGCAACGTGGCGGTGTTCCTGGCCGCGGCGCTGCTCCGCGCCGGAGCTGCTGCGGGCACCTTCGCGTTGACCTCACCGCAGGTAGTTTGCCAGAGTCACACCACCGACGGGCAAGTGTAACCAGAGCTTGAGATCTCACCCGGGCTGTCGCATGGAGTTTGACGCGCAACTTCTTAGTTGCGGCATTCCTTCCGGGGTGCTGATCAGGTACAGGCGGAATCCCCAGAAGAAGCGTGAGTGCGAGGCGCAGTAGCCGTAGCCGGCGTGCGCGGCCAGATCGGACCGTTTGACGGTTTCCCGCGACATCCCGCAGGGCAGCGGGGTGGAATCGACCAGCCGGAGCACGTCATGCCAGGACGGTGTGTCCTTGGCCAGGGCCGTGATGGTCGCGGAGATCAGCGTCCCGGCGGCCCGGATCCGTTTGTTGTAGCCGGACTGCTGCGGAATTCCGGGGAACATCCCGGTCAGGTGCGTCCCGGCGTAACGGATCCACCTGGTTTCGGACGAGTATCCGAGCAGTTGCTGCGCCACCACCAGGCAGAGCCGCTCAGCATCGGACAGCCCGGGCGTGCGCCCGGGCCGCGCCACCTCCCGCGCTTCTATCGGGCTCACCGACACGTATCCCTGCTTGACCGCCCACGAGTACAGGCGGCCCAACGCCGCAAGGCCCCGGTTCCAGCGGGCACCGCCGACCCGCCGCGGGTTGCTCAGCGACCTGGTGCGCCAGTCCTCGAAATCCCACAGGTCATCGGGGCCTGCCTCATCCCAGTCCTCGTCTCGACGCCACAGGAAGTCGAAGAAGACGCAGTAGTCCGTCGCATAGTTCCGCTTCGTCTCCTGCTCCAGCCGAGCGAAGGACGAACGGACCAGGAAACGGCCCAATCGTCCATCGATCTGGCAGTCCGGCGGCAGCCGGCTCCCGCTGATTACCATCGGCTGGACGGTCTACGGGCTCTGCTACCTGGGCTTCGCTGTGGCCAACTCCGCGTGGCAGGTCTGGCCCCTGTTCGCCTTCTACGGCGTCTTCTACGCCGTCACCGAAGGTGTGTCCCGGGCGTTGATCGCCGACTTCGTCGGCCAGGACGGGCGGGGCAGGGCCTACGGCGTCTGCGACGCCGTTGTGGGCGTCGCTGCATTGCCTGCCGGCGCCCGGTGTGGAGCCGGCCGCGGACGTTCTCGCCCGTGCCCGCCCGGCCCTTGATGCACTCCTTGCCGACTCCCCGGGTGTATCCGTGATCGTTGTGACCCATGACGCGGTGATCCGGCCGTTGATCGCCTCGACAGACCCGACCAAAACGGTCCTTGCCGTGCCGACGGGGAGCTGGAACGGTCTCTGAGGCCGCGCAGTGTTTTATCTGTCTGCTCGGCGGACAGTAGTCTGATCATCGGTGGTATGACCAGATTTAGGATCATAGGGCGGCGTCGAGGGTGACGAAGCCGTAGCCTGCCGCCCGGAGCTGGGAGATCACCTGTGAGAGGGCCGCGGCGTCGAGCGTTGAGCCGTCGTCGGGGTTCGAGCCGAGGTGCATCAGGACGATCTCCCCGGGCTGCGCGGAAGCCATGACGCGCTGGACGATGAAGCTCGGACCGCGCGTTCCGTTCATGGTCCCTTGCCAGCCCAGGGTGTCAACGGTCCACCGGATCGCCGCGTAACCGGCGGCGTTGACGTCTGCGATCGTGCGGGAATCGCGGGCGCCGAAGGGGAAGCGGAAGAACGGGAGCGGGTCGCCTCCAGCGGCCCTGACGGTCCTCTGCGCGCTGCTGATCTCGGTCGCGATCTGGGCGTCGGCCAGGGTCGTGAAGTCTGGGTGGGTCATGGAGTGATTGCCGATCCGATTCCCCGCGTTGTAGATCAGCGCCGGGTCGGAGGGGAACTGGTTGACCCAGTCTCCAGTGAGGAAGAATGTGCCTGGGACGCCGTTGGCTGCGAGGGTGGCGAGGATCGATCGGAGGCCGGCGTCGTTGGCGCCGGCGTCGAACGTGAGCGCGACAACCTTCTGCGTGGTCGGAATGCGCTCGAGGTCCACGCCCAGGAGCGTCGACGGGACGCTGGTGTAGATGACCTCGGTCCTGCCGCTGGCCGCGTGCCACAGGATCGAACCGTGCTGGAAGTCGCTGCGGCGTCCGCCCGTGATGCCGTACTCGCCGCTGGTCGGGTAGCCGAGCCGGCTGCGCTCCCAACCGAGGGCCACCCACTGGGCCCGGATGGCTCCGTACACCTCGTGGGCTCCCGTGGCGGGCGACCAGTAGATCGACGAGCCGGCGTTCATGCCGCTGAGGTGGTTGTACCGGCCGACCCCGTCGGGGGTGGCGGTCTCGTCCGTGAGCGGGAAACGCAGTAAGCCGGCGGGCCCGCCGAACTCCAGATAGCGTCCGCGGATCGCCCCGTGCACCTCGTGCGCTCCGGTGCCGGGGCTCCAGTAGACCGACCCTCCGGCGAAGTCGTTGTACCGACCAGCGGCGCCCGGAGTGGCGGTCTCGTCCGTGAGCGGGAAACCCAGTAAGCCGGCCGGTCCGCCGAATGCGAGATAGCGTCCGCGGATCGCCCCGTGCACCTCGTGCGCTCCGGTGCCGGGGCTCCAGTAGACCGACCCTCCGGCGAAGTCGTTGTACCGACCAGCGGCGCCCGGAGTGGCGGTCTCGTCCGTGAGCGGGAAACCCAGTAAGCCGGCCGGTCCGCCGAATGCGAGATAGCGTCCGCGGATCGCCCCGTGCACCTCGTGCGCTCCGGTGCCGGGGCTCCAGTAGATCGTGCCGGCGGTGTAGTCCTGGGCGCGACCCCCAGCGATGTCGTAAGCACTGCCGACTGGCGTGCCGAGGAACGATGCGCTGCCGCCGAGCTGATCATAGTGCTGGACGATCGCGTCGTCGCCGGCCTGCTCGACCGCCATCGACGCCGGAACGCTCCACTGCGCAGCCACCGCTGATGCGGCGGCCGCGGGCGGCCCCAGAGCCGTGCCCCCGAGGCCGCCGCCGAGGGCGAGGGCCAAGGCCATTCCGAGGACGGCGGGTCGAGACCGGCGCATTGTGACCCCTTCGTGCTGATCGAGCCATGCGAGCTTTGGTCAAGACGCTACGCCCCAGGTGCGTGCCCGGGTAGGACCATAAGTCCCGAAGCGCAACCCGACCACCAGCGCCACCGTCCGCGGCGCTGCCGCAGTCGCCGCGTGTTGGGGTCCGCTCGAAGAGCAGCCGGGTGCCAAGGGTGCCGCCGAACGAGAACTTCCGCAGCGAGTATGTTGCCCGACGGATCTCAGTACTGCCACCGACAGTTTGTGGGGTCGCCCGGGCTTCGCACGATGCGATGGCAAATATCCATCAGAGACTGTTCGGGGCATTTGGTTCCAACAAACGAACCGGCGCCTCCTTTGCCGGAGACTTTCCCTCCGGAGGAACACGCCGGTACAGTGCCCATCTTTCATGCAGTGAACATATCCGGGCGGCTTGTCGACCAAGCCGACGGGCCCCATTTTCCGCAAACGACGCGCCGAACGTCAGGCTGCGAATGTTGTAACGGTGCACCCCGGGACAGTGGGGGAGGGGACTGGCAGAAGACACTCCTTAGGCTGTCAAAGCCGGCCGGGGACCGGCCGGGGATACGTTCCCTGGCATCCAAATAGGCCGTCAGCGCGCTCCCTGTTGCGTTCGGCGGCGGCGGTTCACGGTGTCGGAAACTGCTACGCCTATGAGGGGAAGGACGGCCCCCATAGCGGCAACGAAGGCCGGGAAGAGAAAGCTCAAATTTGCCAGCACCACCAAGGCTCCGATGCCGGCGAGATCAGATGGTTGGCGTTGGCCCAGTACCTGTCGAATAAAGAAGCCCCGGCCGGCAAGGAAGAGAGCCGGCCCACCAAAAAGAAGTAGAACGGTGGCCAGATCGGGGCGGGCGGCCGGATCGCTGATCACGAGCTGATCACCAACCGCCACTAGGATCAGGCCTGCCAGCAACATGACCAAGGTGTTGCCCGCCAAAATGCCGGGCCGGAACTGATCATCGACAGAAGCAAGCTTTTCCAGAATGTCCTGTTCGAGGCCATGGAAGTAGCACCACCAGATCGCGACGCTTCCGGCCAAACTTACGGTCCCGGTCAGAAATATCAAGGGGTCCTCCAGATTGCCTGAAATCGCCAGGCCGGTTGAAAGGATCGTCTCGCCGAGCGCGATCAGGTAGAACAGCCCGAACCGCTCAAAGATCCTCTCTCCCGGGAGCGGGACACGGCTGCCTTCGGTTTTCCGGCCCGGCAACCGGTGGGCCACCATATGGCCACTCAGATCGATCGCGGCAGCGACACTCCAGAACATCAAACGCGGCCCCGGAGCGAAGAAGACGCCGGCAATCCAAAAAGGCGCGCTCATGCACCCCCAGATCAGCGTGCGCACGAAGTGGTCGTGGGTGGTCCGGTCAAGTCCGGCAGTGAGCATCCACGCACCTCGGCCCAGCTGGACCAGGAGGTAGCTCGCAGCAAAGAGCCAGCCGAAGTCACCAAACGCTGAGCCGACTGAGGCGTTCATGAACAGTGTGACAAGCATGATGATCAGCAGCATCCACTGCACCTCAAGCCGCGAAGTGTCCAGCAACGTCACCGACCAGGTCGTATACACCCACACCTTATAGACCGCAAGAAGAAGCACAAATGTCTCACCGGCCCCCACCCATGAAGGATGCTCCAGCAAATGATGGGACAGTTGCGATAGCGCGAAGACAAATACAAGGTCGAAGAATAACTCAAGGCGCGTGACCCGGTCTCCGGAGGTTGCGTAACGCATTAGCGACCTGTCACGGAACATCAGTAGCCTCCATTGGGCCAGGAGCGGGCGGACACCCCCTCCTCTTGTCGAAAAGACTGACAACGGTCAGCGGAGAAGTCAAGGGCGCCAACTCGCGGCGATCCGCTGACTCGACGTGGACGTAGCCCCGCTTCCTGACCTGCCAGACGACTGTCTCCCGCCCCGGTACCGGTAGACGGCCGATGTTAGCGAACTAGGTTCAGCGCCGCGTTGACGATGGACGCTTCGTCGATGCCGTGGATCCGGTAGGCGTCCTGGAGATCAGAGGACTGGCCGAAGTCCTTTACTCCCAGGGAGACTGTGCGGTCGCCTCGGGCACCGGCCAAGAAGGACAAGGTAACGGGGTGTCCGTTCTGGACGGTGACGAGGGGCGCGGGGGCGTGTCGTGGAAGGAGTGCGTCGATGATGTCGGGCCCACTGCTGTCCGTGGCGGCGTTCAGTGAGTTGCGCCGCTGGAGGGATTCGAAGACCAGGTCCGGGCTGGTGAGGCAGACGACGCCGGCCATGATGCCAAGTGCCTTCAGCCGGGCGGCGGACGCTATGACTTTGGGCATCATTGCGCCGACACCGACCAGAGTGACCCTGTCCTCGACTGGGTCGTGGTCGGTCAGCCGGTAACCGCCGGCCACCGCGTGCCTGCGGCGCCGCTCCAGCAGCACCGCATCCGTCGGCATGGCCGCGTGAGCCTGGTCCAGTGGACGGGTCGTGAGCCGGAAGTAGGCCGAGCGTCCTCCGGGAATGCCTATGGGGCTCATGGTTTCGAGCATGCACCATTCCAGGTCCTGCGCGAAGGCTGGCTCCCAGGCCGTGCACTCGGGCTGTTCCAAGCCGATGGATGGAGTGGTAATGGACTGTTGCGCGCCGCCCTCCGGTGCCAGAGTCACCCCTGACGGCGTCCCAACCCGGATTGACTGGCCGCCGGCGTACATGCCGAAGGACCACGGTTCGAGGGCGCTGGCCACGAACGGGTCGTACATGGTGGCGATAGGAATCAGCGGCCGGCCCCACCGCTCCAGGTTGTTCCGAGTTCCGAGACCAGGCCCACGAGGTTGGTTTCGGGTATGCCGAGTTCGATATGCCGACCCTCCGAGTTTTCAATCCAGCGGAGGATCCGTTCGAGGTCTTCCGCGAACCAGTCCCGGCGTTCACCGACGGACCACACTCCGGTTTTGTTGATCCAGCCGCCAAGGTTGGTTGAGGACGCGACGTCGGGACTGCACGTGACAACACGGTGGGCCACCTCCGGCGCTGCCCGTTTCAGGTCGGACAGGAACCGTCCCAGGGCGGCTTGGGTGGAAATTCTGTCGCCGTAGCCCCATGGCAGGGAAGCCGGATCTGGACGGACGAGGCCAGTGCGGGTTGCCGGCGCTTGAGCCGGAGGGATGTCCGGGCGCAGGCCCGTTCTTCCACGGTGCCCGGTGGAATTTGCGCCAGGGATTACCAAGGTCCATTCCGGAGGTCTCCGCGAGTGTTTCCATCTGATCTTTGGTCAGGAGCGCTGAGTGGTTGTTGGGGTGTCCTTCGGTGGCAAGGCCGCGGCCCTTGATCGTGTAGGCAAAGATGACGGTAGGCCGGGTGGATCGACCTGGTTGTATGAGACAGCTGAGGCTCAGGGTGAGGAGACTCCTGCACGAAATGAGCGGTCCGGGATCGAAGAATGCACACTTTGGAACACTTATCCGCTTCCTTGCGCGACCATCAACCGTAGGATTTTGAAAGCGGCCGGGGCGCTTTCGACCGGGCAACTCTTGGTGGAAGGTTTCGGCCGTTTGTGACGCCATGGCGCGGCGCCGCGATTCCTAGAGACCATTCCCTGCCGCCACTTGGTGGTTCCTTCCAGGGATACCGGCCGTGAAATCGAACTGCCTATGAGCACTACTAGAACAGGAACGACCCCATGATCACCGCCATCATCACGCCTACTTATCACGTCACGGCCGACCAGCCCCAGTTGATCGCCGAACGCCTTGACGCCGCGGAGAAATCGGCTCAGGAACGGGCTCTGAGGGAGGGACGTCACGGAATTCTTGTGACGCGCTATGGGCCGACCTCGTTCGCAGTAACTCTGAGCACAGACGTTCCCTACGGCATCACTCTGGAACGCGATCTCTCGCCTAGGACCGATCCAGTGCCGGGAAAAACGATGTGCGGCCAGCCCGATCCCGGGCATTCCCTGCCGCGTTATGGCGTGCGGTAGGCGGACATCTAGCGATGCTTACCTAATTCCGAATCGAGCACGGAAGAAGACTCGCATGTCACCAGACGCGATACACCAACGCGGTGCCCCACGACTGTTGCGGCAGCATAACGCGCTCTTGGAATCATCACTTTCTCGGCGCCCGGAGTTCACATCTCCGGCGTGGACTGACAACGGCCAACCTTGGACAACCCCTGACGGTCGACGGTTGCTGGCCGTTCTATCCCTCGAGTTGGTATCGGTGTTGTCATTACTCCTTCCTTTGCTATCTGGTCTTGAGCCGTGGAACGGCCTCGAGGTCCCCACCAGAGTGTCGGCCCTCGCCTCGATCCTGCTCCTTCCGGCCGTCCTTCATGCCGCTTGGCGCCTTATTCGGCAACAGCGCCGCGACCGGTTGGAGGCGTCAATTACAGCCAGCCTTATGGAACCAGTACTGAGCACGACCCGTGAATGGCTGTGGGCCGTGGGAGCAGACGGTAGGTTCACCTTCTCAAGCCGGGCGAGTCGGGAACTACTTGGTTTTGAGCCCTCCGAGTTGGTGGGACGCCCGTGCAGTCTCGTCATCGACCTCGCTGACCTCAAGACCGCGCGGAAACCAGATGCACGCGCGGGCCGGGAAGGACTTTTGCTTGCGGCCCGCCACCGCGGTGGTCGGAGCCTGAGCATCGAGGTCTTCTGCCGGCGCCGATTCGACAGGGAGGGCCGAGGATCAGGATTTGAGGGAATCGCGCGACCGCTGGATGTCTCCATGGCAGAGAGCCCTGCAGATCTGGAAATCCAGGCGCGCCTCGATCGCCTGTTCGCCACTCGGACACTGATCACGGCGTTTCAGCCCATCTGTAATTTGGGAACCGGCGAGGTTGTCGGCGCCGAAGCGCTCACTCGCTTCGTCAGCTCTCCGTTCAGGTCGCCCGATCAGTGGTTCGTCGAAGCGGATTCAATCGGACGTGGCCGCGAACTCGAATTCCTTGCCCTGGAAACGGCGATGCAGGCCGCAGCGGATCTTCCCGGCCACATTTATGCCGCCGTCAATCTCTCCCCGTCGGCATGCCTTGACCCGAGGCTGAGCGACATCGTGAGGAATTCCGGTCTGAACCCCGGGCGGATCGTCGTAGAGTTGACCGAGCGCTCAGCCGTGGCTGACTATGCACGTCTCGCGGCAGCATTGGCCCCTCTCAGAAGCGCTGGCGTGCGCGTAGCTATCGACGACGTCGGAGCCGGGTTCTCATCCATGCGCCACATCCTTAGGCTCAGCCCGGAAGTGATCAAACTTGACCGGACTATCGTTGCGGGAATCGACAGCGACCCCAACCAGAGAGCCCTGTGCGTGGCGATGGTCAGCTTCGCGTCACAAATCGGGGCAAGCCTGGTCGCCGAGGGAATCCAAACCAATGCAGAACTAACCGCCGTTGCCGAGATGGGCGTGAACATCGGGCAAGGCTACCTCTTGGGTAGACCATCCGTGCTTCCGTCGGACTGGTCCCGTTGGAGGCAGCGGAACCGGTCGTCAGCGAAGGGAGATGCGGATAGCCTTGACACCTAAGGGCCAATCCGCCGGAGCCGGCCGGGCTCCCATCAATGGCAGCGGATACATCGTCCTTCGACGCGGCCCCGCCTCGTCGTCGTAGCGTCCGGCCTCGGACCACAAATAGCCCTCGAGGCTCCGCACGGATCCATGGAAGCTCTTTCGCTGGGTAGGAGAATCACCCGGGAGACCCTCCGGGTCAAAGAAAAGAAGGAGCGGACCCGCGTCGTACCCTCTTTGGGGCACATTTGGTCCCGGGTCCAGAAATCCATGACAGCGTCGGCACCTTCGAAGCGGACGAGTCGTGTGGGACCCATCAGATATCGAGGCAGGCGGGGAGTCCGGCGAAAGCGTGGAACGGACTATATGCCAGGCGGGATTCTGTCCGGCCGATTCACAGCCCGGTCAATTTTCTTAGTTCGGCGGCTCGAGTCCGCAGGAGTTCCGGTTTCTCCTGCGCGTCCACAAGCGAGAGCCCTGTTAGTTCCCTGACGGCACGCCGCATGGCTTGCAGGCTTGTGAACCCGCTGGCACCCGCTATGTCCGTCAGAGAGCGTTTCCACGAGGTTGCTTCGGCGAGGAGTTCAAGGGCTTCCAAGGTCCGCAGAGCGCGGATGTGTCCGCTGACCTGGAGCCCTTCGTCTTCGAAGAGGTAGTAGAGGGCACGGCGTGAAAGAAATGAGTAGGCCACGACCTCGTCAACTGTGAGGGCAGGGTTTCTGAAGTTCCTGCGCACGAATTTCTTGATCGCTGCGATGCGGGCCAGTTTTATTTCGCCGGGATCGGCCGTGGTTTCGAGCAAAGAGCTGACCAAGGCCGTCATCATCGACCGGACGACCGGTTGAAGACGCGGCATCTCCTGGGCTATGACCGACTGCTGCCAGCCGGACAAGGCTGGAAGAATCAGCCCACGCATAATGGGGTTTTCTCTGATGTCGGCCAATCCCTGCAGCCGTTTTACGGATCTGTCGTCCAAGCCGAGCAGCCTCCGGTCGAAATGGACCCGCACAGCGCTTAAGCCGGCGGGCGCATGGAAGTTTCCCGGCAAAGAAAGATCAAAGAACCTGACTGTTCCGGGAGAGACGGCCTCGGAGCGTCCTGAGAAGCTGAACTTGTCACATGAAGTCCTGAAATACACGAGCCAGTCGCTGGGATTCGTGTCCCCGTTCCAGTAGCAACTGGCGGGTTCATTCGTGACGTCAACAAGACTGAAGCCCGGGCTCTCGAGGCTCAGGGCGGTTGGATTGAAGCCGGATCGCACTAACTTGTCGGTTTTTTCCAACCGAACCGGAGCGTCAATCGCGCTGCCGTACCAGCTCCGCCAATGTTCGAATTTTTCGTCGGGGTTCAGCCCGGCCGGAACACTATAGCGTCTGATCTGATCGTGCGGTGACCTGTCCGGATCGCCGGCGACGTCGTCGTCGCGAAATACTTCATCCATGGGCTTGGGACCTTCCAGCTGAACCGAGATCCAATGAGCCCAGTGTGCAGCAGCAAGTGATCGTGTTGTATGGGTTGTCGATCGCCAGTAGATTCTACCCGCGGCCGGTCAGCTGGCGTGCCGATGACGGTCGGTCGACTTGGGCGGTGCTGGCCAAGAGATCCGCTGTTCGCTGAGGTTGGGTGGAGCTGACAGCAATTGGTCCACTGGATCCACCGCCAGTCCGGCGTCCAGGGCTCGAAGTGCAATCCCGGTGGCGGGAGACCCGGTCCTTGAACTCGCCAACACCAGCTTCTCCGTCACAGCGGGGGCGCCGCTTTCGTATACTGCCTCCCTAAGGCCGGCCAGCAAAAAGTCGGCGGCACCCGGCCACCGGGTTCTGACAGTGACGAACTCAGGTCGAAGGAGGTGGATGCTCCCTAACAGGGTTTCTCCTATGTACCGACCTGCCTGTTGCAGAGCACTGACTGCAGCCGCATCGCTCCGCCGGACAGCATCGCTGATCGCGTCCGGTTCGTCTCTAAAGTCTGACGAGAGGCCCGCAATTATTGCCTCTTCCCCTGCGATACCCTGCAGGCAATTCATGATGCCGCAAGCACAGGCCCGCATCGACGTGCCCTTCACCGGCGTGTGCCCGAACGCCCCCTTGGAAGTCCTAAGAACCCCCAGCGTCCTACCGTGAACCAGCACGGCACAGTCAATGGTCTTTCCCACGTCCAGGAAGAACATGTTCTGCAGACGAGGGGTTCGCGACAGGGCCTCCGCCGTTGCCATGGCCCCCAGCGCGGAGTCGACGACGACCGGGCGGCCAGCAAAATATTCAGGCCATTCCAGATCCGGCGCACCTTCATCCAGAACAACGCCCGTTGCTACGAGCTGGACAGGAAGGTGGCCCATGGAATTCAGGAGCGAATACGCCGAAGCCAGGCAGGAATCCAAGATAGCGGCAGACCCGCCACGTACGGTTGCCACCGGCTTCGTAGCAGATAACGGCTGTCCGGAAAGGTCGAATGCCTGTACCTTTGCCTCGCTGGCACCCAGCAGGACGCTCATAACCGCTCCGCCGTTCGGCATGAGTCGATACTGAGCGGATCGCCGGCCACCCGTCGAGGGCGCCTCGTTGGCGGGACCAATGAGTCCCCGCGACTCTAAGGTTCTCATCCTGTCTGTCGTTGCGGCCCGCGAAAGGCCAGTCAGTTCTGAAAGCCGGGCACGGGTCAACGGTGACGAGCCACGAAAATGCTGGAAGACCTCTCCCGCCGAAACGCGAGGGGGAACGGTCATAACTTCAGTCCTTGCTGCTGAAGGCGGCGTCGAAGCTGGTCTGGGAGGCGGGGAAGTCGAATTTCTTCAGGGCGGCGAGGGCTTCGGGGGCGCCGTGGAGGCGGTCCATGCCGGCGTCTTCCCATTCGACGGAGATGGGGCCGTTGTAGCCGATCGCGGTGAGGGCCCGGAAGGACGATTCCCAGGGCACGTCCCCGCGGCCTGCGGAGACGAAGTCCCAGCCGCGGCGCGGGTCGCCCCAGGGCAGGTGGGAGCCCATGACGGTGTTCCGGCCGGTGGGGCGGAGCTTGGTGTCCTTGCAGTCCACGTGGTAGATCCGGTCCTTGAAGTCCCAGATGAAGGAGACGGGATCGATGCCCTGCCACATGAAGTGGGACGGATCCCAGTTCAGCCCGAACGCGGGCCGGTGGCCGATCGCTTCGAGGGCGCGGACGGTGGTCCAGTAGTCGTAGGCGATCTCGGAGGGGTGGACTTCGTGGGCGAAGCGGACGCCGCATTCGTCGAAGACGTCCAGGATGGGGTTCCACCTGTCCGCGAAGTCCTGGTAGCCGGCCTCGATGACCTTTTCGGGGACCGGCGGGAACATCGCGACGTACTGCCAGATGGAGGAGCCGGTGAATCCGACGACCGTGTCCACACCGAGGGCTTTGGCGAGCCGGGCGGTGTGTTTCATTTCTTCGGCGGCGCGGGTGCGGACGCCTTCGGGGTCGCCGTCGCCCCAGACCTTGGATCCGACGATCGCTTCGTGGCGGAAGTCGATGGGGTCATCGCAAACGGCCTGGCCCTTGAGGTGGTTGGAGATGGCCCAGACCTTCAGGTTGTACTTCTCCAGGACGGCGAGCTTGGACTCGACGTAGCCGGGTTCGTCCCAGCGCCAGGCGTCGAGGTGGTCCCCGGAGACGGCGATTTCGAGGCCGTCGTAGCCCCAGCCGGAGGCCAGGCGGGCGACTTCCTCGAAGGGGAGGTCGGCCCACTGGCCGGTGAACAGGGTGTACGGGCGGGGCATGTCAGTCCTTTAGGTGAGTTGGAATGTTAGGTGAGAGGCGTTAGCGGAGTCACGGCGAAAGGAACAGCTAACAGCGGTTCCGCTCCTGTCAAGAATTCCTTTACATGGACTTCTTCGTTGTGAGCTTCGAGATCCTCGTTACGAGCCCAGCCTTCGAAGAGGATAAAGGTGCCGGGCCGCTGCCCGTCCGAGAATACGGTGTACTCCAGGCATCCTGGGTCGTTTCGGCTTAGCGTCTGGAGAGAGTGAAGGGCGTTTCGAAGGTCTACTTCGTGCCCCGCTTTGGCGACGAAAACCGGCATTAGCCAGACTCCTGCCGTCTCTTGGCGGGCCGGGAGGGAATTAAGCATCTGTCTTCCTTAGTGATGGTCGGTGAGTTTGGGAGGGACGGTTCTTGGCCGTCCCTCCCAAGAAGATCAATCGGTGATCAGTGGAACCGCGACCCATGACTCTTTTTGAGCGGATTCGACGATGGCGTCGTCGATGAGCGCGGTCTGGTAGCCGTCGGCGAAATTGGGGCTTACTGATCCGCCTTCTGCGATGGCCTTGAAGAAGTCGTACGCTTCGATGATCTTCGTTTCCCCATAGCCGATGCCTAGAGCTGGAATGGGCCAGAGGCCTTCTCCGTATGGGTGAGCCGGCCCCGTGTACACGGTCCGGAATCCCCGCCGGTCGGCCTGGTCCGAAGCGAAGCACACCTGCAGCTCGTCGCGTCGTTCGTAGTTGAAGACGATGCTGCCTTCCGTTCCATGGATTTCGAAGGTGATGTAGTTGTTCCTCCCATGCGCATTACGTGTCGCCTCGACGGATCCCACGGCTCCATTTGCGAAGCGGATCATCGTCATGACTTCGTCGTCGACGTCAACCTGGCCACGCGGGCCTTCACCGCCGCGAACGGTGCCAAGTGCATCGGCACCGCCTGTTTGGAGGGGGCGCTCCGGGATCCAGGTCGACAGGACGGCATTGACGGCGCTGAACTCTCCGACAAGATACCTGGCCATGTCAATGACGTGTGTTGCGATGTCGCCAAGGGCGCCGGAACCGGCGACCGACTTCTGGAAACGCCAGGACAAGGGGGAGTTGGGGTCGGCGCTCCAGTCCTGCAGGTAGGTTCCGCGGAAGCTGAGGATGCGGCCTATGGATCCTTCCTCAATGTATTTCTTCGCCAGCGCGACTGCGGGGGTCCGCCGGTAGTTGAATGCGACCATGTGGACGATATTGGCGTCTTTGACCGCATCGTACATAGCCTTGGCTTCTTCGCCTGTGCGTGCAAGCGGCTTTTCGCAGATGATGTGCTTGCCTGCTTCGGCGGCGGCTATGGCGATTTCGGCGTGGAGGTGGTTGGGCGTGGCGATGTCTACGACGTCGATGTCCGGATCGTCGATGATGCTGCGCCAGTCCGAAGTGGAGTTCTCGAAGCCGAAGCGGCGGGCCGCTTCAGCAGCCAGTTCCGTGTTGGCTTCAGCGATGACTTTGCGGACCGGGAGCGCCGGTGCTGGCCAAAAGAACATGGGCATGGCGGCGTAAGCGAGGGAGTGGGCCTTGCCCATGAAGCCGCCTCCGATGAGGCCGACGTTGAGGTTTTGCATCTGGATCTTGTTCCTTCCGGAAGAAAGCGGGAGGTGCCGATTGTGGCTTTCCCTTGCGGTCAAAGTGGTGGATGGTTAGAGGAGCTTCTCGAGGTACTTCATACTCAGTTCGGCAGCTTCCCGGGGGTCCCCGTCGTAGTTGTCGAGTTCGACCATGAGCCAGCTGTCGTATCCGCTCTCTCGGATTGCGGCGAGGATGTCCGGGAAGTCGAGTTCGCCCTGGCCCAGGGGGAGGAAAGTAAACGGGTCTTGCCGGAAGTCCTTGAGGTGGACATGTCGGATTCTGTCGGGGTACTTCCGGATGACCGCGGCCGGGTCCGCTCCGCCGGCCGCGAGATGGGCGGTGTCCGGGCAGAAGCCGATTCGGGTCAGCGGCATCAGCTTGTCCAGCTCGTCCGGGCTTTCGACGATCGTGGTCAGGTGCGGGTGGTAGCTTGCTGACAGCCCGAAACTTTCCGCGATGTCCGTCACACTGTCCAGCGCCCGGCCGAGGCGGTGGTAGTCCTCGTCTGTGGTACCTGCTGCGCGCCGTGCTCCACCTCCGACTACCAGTCGGTCAGCTCCGAAGTTCGCTGCTAGTTCGGCAGAGCGGTGGATTCTGTGCAGTTCATCGGGAAGGATGTCGGCATAGATGAAATTGGCGCCGGTATACACGCTAGTCAGGGAGACCCCGGAGCTGTTCAGGAGCTCTTTAAGCACCTCGGGCTTGTCTGCGTATTCCGCAAGGTTGCCGTCGAACATCTCGACGCCTTCGTATCCGACGGATGCGATGTCGTGGATGGCGTCCTTCATGGATCCGTGGGTTAGGTAGAAGAGGTCTTTGACGCTTGTCACGCCTCCGGGATGGCCGACAACGCCGCCCCAAGTGATGGAACAGTAACCAAGTTTCATTGCTTTTGCCTTTCAACTTCCGAAGGAAGGTTGGAAATATTAGAGGGGGATGTAGGTCCGGGGACGTTGACCCACACCTGCCGGGCGGCGGAGGTAACCAGTGCCTCAGTGAGGCGGGCTGCCCGGAGTCCGTCCCGAAAGGTGGGCAGCCCTTCGGGTTCTTGACCCTGGACGGCCGCGTATGCGTCCGCGACAAAGGCATTGAAGCTGTCCTGGTATCCCTGCGGATGACCCGGGGGGAGCCTGTTGTAGCGGCGTCCGCCAGAGGTGGTGAGGGTTTGCGGTCCGACGGCGATTTGGGCACTGGAGTCCGTGCGGCCGATGTGAAGTGTGTCCGGCCGCTCCTGGTTGAAGCTGAACGAAGCTTCGGTCCCGTCGAACGAGAACCACAGGCGGTTTTTTCGGCCCGGGCTCACCTGGCTGACTACCAGGGAGCCTGTGGCTCCGTGGTCGGTCTCGAATAGGAGCGCGGCCCCGTCCTCGGTAGCCACGGAGGACAACTGTCCTCCGGTTTCGCGTTGGTCGTAAGCCCGGCTGGTCTTGGCCACTAGTCTGGTGATTCTGTGCCCTGTGGTGAATTCCATCAGGTCGCACCAGTGCACGCCGATGTCACCGAATGCCCTGGAGGCTCCTCCGAGCGTCGAATCGACCCGCCAGTTTGTGGCGTCTGCGCCGGCCAGCCAATCCTGAAGGTACGAGCCGTGGAGCAGCCAAAGCTGGCCGGCGTCACCGCGGAGGATACGATCGCGTGCTTCGCGAACGGCCGGATAGAACCGGTAGACGAAGGGCACAGCCGTGACGACGCTTGCCCTGTCCGCGAGGTCGGTCAGTTCGAGGGCGTCCTCAACACTGGTCGCGAGGGGCTTCTCACAAACCACGGCTTTCCCGGCTGCGATGGCCTTGCGTGCGAGGTCGGCGTGAGTGGTGTTGGGGGTGCAGATGTGTACGACATCCACGTCGTCTCTTGCGATCAGCGCCTCGGGGGACTCTGCCGCGGTTCGGGCGCCGAGTCCGGCTGCGGCTGCCTCAGCGGCAGCCGGACTGCGCCCGGCGACTGCACTGACTTCGCCCCCCGCTGCGCGCACTGCGTGCGCGTGGACGGAGCCCATGAATCCTGTACCGATAATTCCGGCTCGTAGTTTTAAGGTCACGGGTGCTATTTCTTCCGGGCGAGGGCGACGGCCAGGATGATGATGGCGCCGCGGACCACCTGTTGCTGGCTGCTGTCGAGGCCGGCCAGGATCAGTCCGTTGTTGATCAAGCCAATCAGGAGGGCGCCGAAGAGCGTTCCCATGATGGAGCCAAATCCGCCGAACAGGCTTGTCCCGCCGAGGATGACGGCGGCGATGGCGGAGAGTTCATCGCCCGATCCCCACTGGAAGCGGCCGGACTGGAGGCGGCCGGCGTACAGCATGCCGGCAACGCTCGCGACCATGCCGGAGATGAGGAGCACCTGGAATTTGATTCGTTTGGTGTTGATGCCCGTGAATTCCGCGGCGTTGCGGTTACCGCCGGTAGCTAGGACCTGTCGGCCGAACTTGGTGCGGTTCAATACGACGGCGCCGATGGCAACGAAGATAGCGCTCCAGACAACCAGGCCCGGTACGGGGCCGAAGTCTCCGGATCCGAACAGCATGTTGAAGGTGTCATTCAGGATCGGCTGGGGGGCTGAGGCCGTGATCCACTGGGCGACTCCGACGGCGATACCCAGCATGCCGAGCGTCACCAGGAAGGAGGGGATGCCAAGGAGACTGACCAGTGCGCCATTTATTGACCCGACCACGAGGCCGACGGCAAGGCCGGCGAGGATTCCGGGGATCAGGCCCCACTGGGACAACGCCATGGCCGTGCAGACGCTGGACAACCCGGCCACCGATCCGACGCTTAGGTCGATTTCTGCACAAGAGATGACGTATGTCATACCTACGGCGATGACGGTGATTGTGGCAGTTTGCCGGAAAATGTTCAGCAGGTTGTTCGGCGACAGGAAGCCCTGATCGCGGAGCAGAATGGCGAAGAAGAGGAAGACGACGACAAAGCCGATGTAGATGACGTAACGTCGCCAGTCGAGTTCTTTCAGGATGGTGCCGAAATTGCGTGGTGCCGCGGTGTCCCGGGGCGCGATGGTGTTTGCCTTGCTCACTGTTCAGACTCCCTGGACTGCAAGTTGGAGATATTCCTCGTCAGCGATCTCGCTGCGGGGGATGTCGCGGATAATGGAGCCGTCCTTAAGGACGAGGACGCGGTCGCTGACCGCGAGTAGTTCGGGGTACTCGGAAGAGATGACGATGACGGCTTTGCCGGCGCTTGCCAACTCGCGGATCATGTCCAAAATTTCGCTTTTGGTGCCGATGTCAACGCCGGCCGTTGGCTCGTCCAGAATCAGGATGTCCGGATCAGTGCCCAGCCACTTGGCGATGACCACTTTCTGCTGGTTGCCGCCCGAGAGCAGCCGCACCGGTCGGTGGGGGTGAGCGACTTTTACTGCGAACCTCTTGATCAGCGAAGAGGACAACTCCTTGCCCCTGGCACCGTCAAGAAAGGGTCCTCGCTGGATCTGGCCAAGCAGCGGCAGCAGCAGGTTGTCTTGGACTGAGTGCTCCAAGACGAGACCTTGGGCCCTGCGGTCCTCCGGGATGAGGGCGACACCCGCAGTGATGGCCTGCTGCGGCGAGGTCAGATTGATTCGCTCCCCCCGGATGAAGATCTCACCGCTGTCCCGCCGGTCGATGCCGAAGAGTGCGCGGGCCAGTTCTGTGCGACCGCTACCCATAAGACCGGCCAGGCCCAGAATCTCACCGGGTCGAAGCGAGAAGGAGATGTCCCTTACCCGCGGCCCGGCGTTCAGCCCCCGGACCTCCAGCAGCGGGGCGCTGTCATGAGCCACCTGGTCCCGCTCGCGGTAGGCAAGTTGGCCCTCGATCTTCTTGCCGACGATGCCTTCCACGATCTGTTCGGGTGTCACGCCGGTCAGCGGCTCGGTGAGGAGTCGACGACCGTCGCGCAGGATGGTGATCCGGTCAGCCAGACGGTATACCTCGTCCATGCGGTGGGAGATGTAGATGATGGAGATGCCGCGCTGCTTGAGACGGTCTATCAGTTCGAAGAGCGCTTCGGACTCGTGCCGGGCAAGGCTGGCGGTGGGTTCGTCCATGATGAGCACCTGGGCGTTTTGCGAGAGTGCCTTGGCGATCTCGGTCAACTGCCAGTAGGCCGTGCCGAGCCGGGAGACTTCGGCACGGGGGTCGACCTTTACCTCCATCTCGGCGAAGATCTCCTTGGCCCGCCGCTCCGAGGCGCGGTCGTCGATGAGTCCGCCCGCCCCGAGCGGCTCAGCAGCAAGGAAGATGTTCTGAGCGACAGTCAGGCTCGGTACGAGGCTGAATTCCTGGAAAACCATCCCGATGCCGGCGGACTTCGCGTCCTGGATCGAGTTGATGGCGACCGGTTTGCCTCCAATGAGGATCTCGCCGGCGTCTGCTTGATAGACGCCTTGGAGGATTTTCATAAGGGTGGACTTCCCGGCCCCGTTGCCTCCTGCGAGGGCGTGGACCTCGCCCTTCCGGACGTCGAAGCTGACATCCTTCAGGACTGAAACCCCGTTGAAGCCCTTGGAAATCGAGCGCATCTCGACGACATTGTCTGCGGTGTTCATTGTTGCCCTTTCGGGACAGTGGGGGAGGGTGGGTGCCCCGCCCTCGGGTCTGGCTACTTTTTGTAGGACTCTTGAATGTCCTTGGGAGCGTCCTCGTGGTAAACCTGCTTCCAGGCTTCGAGGACGTTGGAATGGTCAACGGGGAGTGCACTCAGCGCCACATATGCCGGCGCTTTTTTCCCGATGAGCGCTCCTGCGGCCAGCCGGGCCTCCGTAACGCCTTGGTCGAACGGAACCTGGGCCCCGAGGCCGACGATGAGTTGGTCTTTGGCCAAGGCGATGGCGACGTTCTTGCCAAGGTCCTCAGTGGCGATCTTCAAATCCTGTCGGCCTGCAGCACGGGCTGCGGCCATGACACCTTCTGCGGGGACGTCCCAGACCGCCCAGATGCCCGACAGGTCGGCGTATTTGCTCAGCATGGCGTTCGCAGCGGCCTGGGCGTCTCCTGCGAAGTCCGGCCCGGCGATGCCCTTTTCCTCGACGATCTTGATGTCGGGGTACTCCTTGGTGATCGTTTCCTTGAATCCCTGATAGCGCTGCTTGGTCACGAAGAAGTCGGCTTGGTGGAAGACGAGTCCGATCTTTCCCTTGCCACCGATGGCCTTGGCCATTTGGTGGGCGGAAACGACGCCGTTGCCGTAATTGTCGGCGGAGACGACAGAGACGTAGTCCTTGCCGGCAGTCAGCCCCTGGGGAATGTTGTCCATGAAGACGAGCTTGGTTCCGGCGGCCGCGACTTTCTTGTAGGCGGAGGCCGTTGCCACGGGGTCCGTGGGGATGGAGACGATGACGTCCGGGTTCTGCGTCATGACAGTCTCGATGTCCGAAACCTGCTTGTCCGGCTTGAAGTTCGCATCGGTTGTGGCGATGACCTTGATACCGAGCTTTTCGAATTCGCTCTTAAGCCCGTTGGTTTGGGCGGTTGCCCAGTCGTTGCCGCCGTAGTGCATCACGATTGCGGCCTTGGCGTTGAGTGCCTTGACCTTCTCGATCTCGTCGGGCGTCAGATCCGCAACGGATGACGGGGAGGGCGTCTCGCCGTTGGGCCCCTTGCTCAGGACCTGTCCCTTGATCTTGTCAAGGGCCTGCTGGGCTTTCTCGGACACCCCTGCATCGGGAGCGTTTGAGGTGCCCGTTGTCGAACTGCTGCAGGAAGCGACGGAAAGGGACAGGGCTGCGGCCAAGGCCACAATGGGAAGCCTGCGGATCATCATTGTTCTCCAGTGCTTGTGAGTGTATGGATAGGTGGGATGGTGGTGTTGGGTCAGGCCAGGGCTATGGCGAGGGCCGGGGGAACCGGCGAGAGGACGAGCCCGCCGGCGGCGGCGGCCGTGCGGATAGCAGCGGCCTTGTCTGACGACGTCAGGACCGCCTCTGCCCGCACTTTGTCGACGAAGAGGCCCAGGGAACACGGTCCGTGATGGGCTTGAACCCACCGGACCGCTTCGCCTGCCGCTTTGGTCATTTCAGCGCCGGCTGTCTCGGTGACCGAGCCGTCAATGGTTGACAGTGACGTCGGCGCGCCTGATTGGTCGACGGAGACCACCAGGCTCGCCCAAAGGAGGTTGTCATCGAAGATGCCGACGACGCCCGAGGAGCCTGCGGAGACGAAGGTGCGGACAGCGGCTGCGAGATCATCACGTGCTGCGTCCGTCAGGAGCACTTCCAAATTGGCCCACTGGGCAGGGTCAATATTTCGTAGCCCAACGCTGGGATCGAGTAAAAGTGCATCGACGATGGTGTTGCTCATACCGTTCCCTCTTCGTTGAAGTCTGACTCCGTCAACGTTTACGCCGATACCGTAAACGTTTACGCTCCAAATCGTAAACGTTTACGGACGTGTGTGTCAACCATCACGCTCCGGGCCGGTTTGAGTTTCGGGAAGCCCGCGGCGACGTAAGATTAAGACGCACGCAACGACCGCGGACTCGGCCCGGCCAGTGCAGGACAGGAGAGCACGTGAGAGGAACAGCGATCCCCCGCGAGGCGAATGAGCGACTTCCGGACACTTCCTTGCGGCGGAAGCCGACTATCAACGATGTGGCACAAATCGCTGGCGTCTCATTCGGGACTGTTTCGCGAGTCCTCAACAACGCGCCGGACGTCAGTGCTTCAACTCGCGAACGAGTTCTGCAGATCGTTAAAGACATCGGGTACCGGCGGAATCGGGCCGCGACCGCGCTGGTCACCAGCCGGTCAACTTCCATCGGCATACTCTCGGACGGCTCGCCACGATTCGGCCCTGTCGGGACGCTCATGGCCCTTGAGAACATTGCGCGTAAGAAGGGCTACGCCACAACCGTTATCAGTGTCGAAAAACCCTATGAAGAGTCTGTGCAAGCCGCCCTCGACACCCTGGACGATACCGGCGTCGGGGGGATCATAGTCATCGCACCTCTCGTCGACATGGCAGCAGCTGTCTGGAACGCCTCATGCCGTGTACCAGTGGAGATGATTGCGGCCGGAGCATCATCAACTCCAAACGTCTTCACATACTCAGAAAACCAGGAGCTCGGAGCGAGGCTGGCCACCCAGCACCTCATAGACCTGGGCCACACCGACATCGCCCACTTCGCCGGCTCCATGGACTGGTTCGACGGACGCGTACGCAAGCGCGGCTGGGAGGCCGCGCTCCGTGATGCCGGACTTGCACCAGGACTGTGCATCGAGGGCGACTGGAGCCCCAAATGGGCCTACGAGACGGGCCTCCAGCTCGTCCGGGAGGGAAGGATCCCTCAGGCGATCTTCGCAGCCAGCGACCATACCGCCCTTGGGCTTATTCGCGCTCTCGCCGAAAACGGCATCCGCGTCCCGGACGACGTCAGTGTCGTCGGATTCGACGACATCGAAGGGTCAGACTATTTCCTGCCGCCCCTGACCACCGTGCGCCAGGACTTTACCGCGCTGGCACTTATGAGCACGGAGGTGCTCCTCGGCGCCATGGAGGGCCGGGACGTCGACCGTACGCCAATCACGCCGACGCTTGTAGTGCGCAGCAGCGCCACTCGTGCCACCCCCAAAGCACCTCACCAAAACACACCTGGAACGCCTCCAAACAAAACGTGAGCGGCAGCATGCATCCGGTTAGTCCCGTCTGACGACCGTTCGCGTTGTCGGAGTATGTGCTGCGTCCTTCGGTCGTATGGTTGATGAAATGCCTCGCACAGCAAGAGAACGCATTGATGGCGGCCGGAATTCTTCCACCGTATACGGTTCGCTTCTGGACAAGATATCTGCGCTGGCGGGGGTGTGAGCTGTAGGAGAACGTGTCGTCGTTCCACGCAGTCCACGGGCGTGCGTTTCTTGGTATCCATCCGCGTCGTGGTGCGATTCTGGTCAGCACTGTCCTGACTAGGGAACTCGAATAGGCACGGATTCACAGAGCCGAGCCTGCGTCGGCCTACTGGTGGCACAATGAATTCACCGTGAAGGACCCCTCACGGATCGACGCCTAACGGCTTGCCTGGATCCGCGAAAGATACGCCCACACCGCCTGAGGCGGCCACGTTCCCCATGTCGCTCGGGTTGCTGCCGGAGCGAGCCTCGCCTCCCGTATTTGGGCGCAACCCCTCCTTCCGGCAGCTCCCCTAGAGGGCTTGAATTAGCGGTAACTCAACAATGCTACGGCTAAATTGAGTACCAGACAATGAGTAAAATCCCTTTGCTTGCGCTTATCTTGATCCCTAGCCAGCGAGATTCGAAGTCCTTAACATATTTCTTGAAAGCTCTTGATAGTGCGCTAACTCACGGTGTAACTTAGCTCACGAAGCCCCAAACTGGGGCACTCACGAACACAAGGAAGTGTTGTTCATGCAAAGAACCAAAACTGGAACCCGTCGGAGCAGTAGGCTGGCCGCGGCGGCCCTTTGCGCTTCAATCCTGACTGTCGCAACGCTCGGACTCGCTGGCTGCAAGAGTGGGGCGGCTGCCGCCGCCGATGAGGAGGCGAAGGCAACAGGCAAGGGACTGGTCATCGGCTGGAGCCAGCGAGGCATCAGCGGCAGTGACTGGTGGAAGACCCTTGTCGAGGGCGGTCAGGCCGAGGCAAGCAAGGTCGGGGCGCGACTCGAGTTGCTTGATGCTAATGGTGACACCGTCCGGCAGAACGCTGACGTGCAGACCCTCATCACCAAGGGCGTGGACGTCGTCGTCATGAACCCGAACGACCCGATCGGCGTCGGCCCCTCAGTTCAAGCGCTTAAGGATGCAGGCATACCTGTCGTCACCGTCAACTCAAGTCTGGATAAGTCGCTGGTCCCAGACATGTTCTGCTACGTTGCGGAGGACCAGGAACATACCGGTTCACTCGCCGGGGAAGTCGCTGCCCAGAAGGCGCTCGAGAAGTACGGTGACAACGGCCAGATCAAGCTTGTCGGTATCGGAGGCTTCCCGGGTGACGTGCTGAGCGACCTGCGGTTTAACGGCTTTATGGCTGGCTGGAACCGCGTGATGGAAAAGCACCCGGGCGTCACCACGGTGAAGCTCGAAACGAAGTACGGGGAGTGGAAGCCGGACAAGGCGCTCGCCCCGATACGGGACGTTGCCACCGCCAACCCGGACCTCAAGGTCATTTACAGCATGAGCGACGTCATGCACGGCGGCATTGTCCAGGGGCTTCAGCAGGCCGGGCTCTGGGGCGACGGGATCATCATGGCCAGCTACGACGGCGGCATGGGAGCCATTAAGGAAATGGTGGACGACCCCAAGGGTCCGTTGCAGGCCGACGCGTCCAACCAGCCGTGGGACCAGGGAGTTGCCGCCGTACGGATGGCACTTGCCGCCTTCAATGGCGACCAGTCCCAGTGCCCGGACAAGACGAACTACATCGACACGACGGTGATCACGCCCGTCGAGGCGCCAGAGTACTACGTCCCCTCGGACACCTACGTCCGCGCAAAAAACTGAGCTCCCTGACCGGCGCCGCCCCGCGGCCGGCCGATCCATCCAGAGCCCTATATAAGGAGCATGATGCTCGCCCATAACCCGGTCTCGCCTTCCACCGCAGCGGCGGAGACGGCACGAGACACCCACGACGGCGCTTCGGAGCTGCGGCTCGATGGCGTCACCAAGTCCTATCCTGGCGTCCAGGCGCTGAAGGGAGTCAGCTTCAGCGTCGCCCGTGGATCCATTCATGCACTTGCCGGGCAGAACGGCGCAGGCAAGTCGACACTCGTCAAGATTCTCTCCGGAGCGGAGTCCCCGGACAGCGGAAGCATACGCCTTGGCGGCGAGTTTCAGCGCTTCCGTGATCCGATGGACGCCCAGCGCGCCGGGATCCACACCATTTACCAGGAACTCTCGCTCGTGCCGTCCCTTTCGGTGGCGGAGAATATCTTCCTTGGCCAGCTGCCTCGACGGGCGGGGGCCTCCGTCGACTGGCAGCGCATGCAGGCCGAAGCCCGGACCGCGCTGGACCGCGTAGGTTTCCATCTCGATGTCCGCCGCCCCGTGGGAAGTTACTCCACAGCGGAACAACAGGCCGTGGAGTTGGCCAAGGCCCTGCACAAGGACGCCCGGGTCCTGCTCCTGGATGAACCCACCTCCACCTTGCCCTTGCCCGATGTCGAGCGGCTGTTCACCGTCCTCCGCTCCCTTTCGGAACAAGGCGTGACGCTGCTATACATTTCGCACCGCATGGATGAGCTGTTTTCGCTCTGTGACGCCGTCACCGTGCTGCGCGATGGCGTGAACGCCGCCGACCTGATAACGGCAAGTTCCAAGCCCGCCGACGTCGTCACGGCAATGGTCGGCAAGAGCCTTGAAGGCTCCATTGCCGATGCGGCCCTCCGCGGGGAACGCTCGCCCAGCCTGGGGGCCGGTCCCCGGGAGAATGTCATTCTCTCTGCCCGCGACCTCTCCGAGCAGGGGCATGTGGACAGGGTGTCGTTCGAGCTGCGTGAAGGCGAAGTGCTCGGCATCTCCGGGCTCATCGGCAGCGGCCAGTCAGAACTGGCCGGCCTCATCGCCGGTGCGAGAAGGCGGACCTCCGGCGAGATCCGCGTCGATGGGAAAGCGGTGGACTTCCGTGCCCCCCGCGACGCGATCCGCCGGGGGATCGGACTGCTGCCGCAGGACCGCAAGGCAGCGGGCTTCATCCCGGACATGGGTGTTGCAGGCAACATCACGCTCGCCAGCCTGCCGCAATTCAGCAGGCTGAGCGTGATCCAGTCCCGGCGGGAGCGCAGTGTGGCCGGGGAGATGGTGGCCCGGCTCGGCATGAAGGTGTCCGGGGTGCACCAACCGCTCAAAACGCTGAGCGGGGGAACGCAGCAGAAGGCCATCCTGGCCCGCTGGCTTGTCCGCCAGTCGCGCATCCTCGTGTGCGACGAACCAACCCGCGGCGTGGACGTCGGGGCGAAGGAGGACATGTACGAGCTCATCCGCGAGTTCGCCCAGGCGGGAGGAACCGTCGTGGTGGCGAGCTCGGAGATTACGGAGGCGATGATGTGCGATCGCGTCCTCGTGATGGCGCGCGGCAAAGTCGTCGCCGAACTCGATCACGACGACATCGACCCCTCCGGCAACGCCATTCTCGAGCGCTTCGCCTGACGGCCCCCCTCAATCAGTTTCTATTCAGGAGTACAACCATGTCCCGGACCTTGTCGTCCCTGCCGCCAAAGAGCGGCGCGCCCTCCCCATCGCCCTCAGCAAGTATCAGCTCCCGACTGCGGGGCAGCGCCCTCCGCGCCCTGCCAAAGAGCTACCTTATCCTCGTGCTTCTCGCGATCATCGCGGTGGGCTACTACGTCTCCGACGACTTCTTGACGTTCCGCAATGCCGAGAACGTGATCACGGCCGCCTCGATCGTCGTCGTGCTGGCGATCGGCCAATATTTTGTCATCCTGACGGGCGGAATTGACCTCTCCGTAGGCTCGATCCTCGCCATGTCCACGGTAATCACGGCACTGACCTTGCAGGCCGGGATGCCCGCCGGCGCGTCCGTTGTGTTCGTGCTTGCCTGCTGCGCTGCAGCCGGACTGATCAACGGCATCCTCGTCGTTTGGTTGAACATCCCCCCGTTCATCGCCACGCTCGCCATGATGAGCGCCGTCAAGGGCTTCAGCTACATCATCCAGTCAACAAGCCTGATCGAGATCCGCGACCAGTGGATCATTGAGACCTTCTCCCGCGGCAGCTTCCTCGGGATCCGCCACCCCGTCCTGATCTTCATTATCGTGGCCGTGGCCGCGGCGCTCGTGGCCAAATACACTACGTTCGGCCGCTCGCTCTACGCTATTGGCGGCAACCCTGAAGCCTCGCGGCTTTCGGGCCTGCCGGTCGCACGGAACCTGATCATCACCTACACCATCTCCGGGGTGCTCGCCGGCCTGGCAGGCCTCATCGCCGCCTCCCAGCTGAGGCAGGGAAGCTCGCTCATCGGTGTAGGTTACGAGCTCGACGCCATCGCAGCCGTCGTCGTGGGCGGCGCCTCCCTCATGGGCGGAAAGGGTGATCCCCTGAACGCGGTGATCGGGGTGTTCATCCTGACCACCATCATCAACATCATGAACCTCGTCGGGATCTCCTCCGAGCCGCAGCTGGTCATCAAGGGCGCAGTCATCATCCTCGCCGTCTTCCTCTCCAGCGCAGGCGGCGTCCAGAGGATCTCCGGATTCTTCTCGAAACATTTCCCGCGCACCCGCGCCGTCTGACCGCCTACCCCCGTCTTCCCATTCAGCTCCAGAAAGCAGGAACCATGTCCATTCGCCCCTTTGGCCGCACCAGCCTGACCGTCTCCGATATATGTGTCGGTACCAGTGCGCTCGGCAGCTTTCCCGCCCAATACGGTTACGAGGTCGATGAAGACACCGCCGTCGCTACTATTCAGCGTGTCTTCGACGGGCCCTTTACCTTCATTGATACGTCGAATGAGTACGGCGGGGGTGCAAGTGAAGAGCGGATTGGCCGGGCCATCGCCGAGCGCGGCGGCATCCCCGAGGGTTACGTCGTCGCCACGAAAGTCGACCCGCTTCCCGGCAGCGCCGACTTCTCCGGGGACCGTGTCCGCCGTTCAATCGAGGAGAGCCTCGAGCGCCTCGGCCTCGATAGACTCCAGCTCGTCTACCTGCACGACCCCGAGAAGATCTCCTTCGAGGAGGGGGTGGCCAAGGGCGGACCGCTGGAAGCCCTCATCGATCTCCGGGACCAGGGTGTTATCCAGTACCTGGGCGTAGCCGGGGGCCCGATCGACCTGGAGCTGCAGTACCTGGCCACGGACGCATTCGACGCCGTCATCAGTCACAACCGCTACACCCTCGTTGAACAGACCGCCGAGCCGCTCCTGGAAGACGCGGCCCGCCGCGGAGTCGCCTTCGTCAACGCCGCCCCGTTCGGCGGCGGGATGCTCGTCAAGGGACCGAGGGCCGTCCCGCGGTACTGCTACGCGCCCGTGGACCAGGCGACGATCGACAGGGTCCTGCGCATGGAAGAACTGTGCGGGCAGCACGGCGTCCCGCTGGCAGCAGCTGCCCTGCAATTCTCGGTCCGTGATGAGCGCGTGGCGTCGACCATCGTCGGAATGTCCCAGCCGGGCCGGGTCGAGGAGACCCTCGGCCTGCTCAACCACGACATCCCCCAGGAACTCTGGGACCAGCTCCTGCCCCTTGCACGCGAGGGACGCAACGGCATCGAAGCCGTGACGGTCTAACTACCGGGGCGGGTAGCAGGAATTTACGAAAGGAAACGAAGCAATGACCAGGAAGAAGCAGCCTGAGCCGGTAGATGTCGTCATCGTCGGTGCGGGCGCCGGCGGGGCAACCGCGGCAAAGGTGCTGTCGGAGGCCGGCCTGAAGGTGGTAGGCCTCGAGCGTGGGCCCTGGCTAAAGCCCGAGCACGCCTCGGGGGACGAACTCAAGTTCCTCAACCGGAATTTCATCTGGCAGGACCCGAAGATCAAACCGCGGACCTACCGCCCAAACGACAAGGTAGAGGCGGAAATCACCAACTTTTCCGCCACGCCGCAGGTCGTCGGCGGCGGCACCACCCACTGGGGTGGCATGGTTCCGCGTATGGCGGAGAGCGATTTCAAGCTGCGCAGCCTGCACGGCGATGTTCCGGGCGCAAGCCTGGTTGACTGGCCCATCTCCTATGACGAACTGGAGCCGTACTACACACGCGTTGAGTGGGAGTTCGGCACGTCGGGCCTTGCCGGAGCGAACAAGTGGGAAGCGTGGCGCAGCCGCGGCTACCCCACCAAGCCATCACCGCTGAGCCAGATTGGACGGACCTTCGCCACCGCGATGTCAAAGCTCGGGCATGGCACGTTCCCCATGCCGCAGGGCATGGTCACCGAACCCTATCGGGGACGTCAGCCATTCAGTGAGAACGGCTTCTGGCAGCAGTACCCGGACCCGGGAACAGGCAAGTCATCCACGCTGATCAGCTTCATTCCGGACGCGGTTGCGACCGGGCGCTACGACCTCCGCTCCGATTCCTACGTGAGCGAGATACTCGTAGGCAAGGACGGCCGCGCCACCGGTGTCCGTTACCAGGACGAGGACGGCGACGAGTTCGTCCAGCACGCGAAAGCCGTGATCGTCTGTGGCGGCGGCATCGAAACCCCACGCCTGCTGCTCATGTCGAAGTCAGGGCTCTTCCCGGACGGACTCGGCAACGGCAGCGGCATGGTCGGTAAGAACGCCACCTTCCATCAGTACTCATTCTCGGTCGGCTTGTTCGACCGCGAGGTCAGCGACCCGCTTTACGGGTGGGCGGGCCACTACATGAGCCTGTGTTCGTTCGACTTCTACGAGACGGACGAGAGCCGGGGCCACATCCTGGGATCACTGATTTTCCCGTCAATGATCGGCCACCCGGTGAACTGGAGCTTCCCCGGCCGGCCTACGTGGGGCCAGGCGGCCAAGGACGCCGACCGCGATTTTTTCAACCACAGCATGAAAATCGGTGTCCTCCTGCACGACCTGCCGGTGGAGGACAACCGTGTCGACCTTGACCCGAACGTCAAAGACGCATGGGGTCTTCCGGTGGCCCGTATTACCCACACGCCCCACTCCAACGACTTTGCCCAGGAACGCTGGCAGGTTGCCAAGAACGGGGAAATCCTCGAGGCTGCCGGGGCGAAGAAGGTCATTCCGGTCAATATGGAACGGATCACGGGCAACACCTCGCATGAACTGGGCACCGCCCGGATGGGCAATGATCCGGCGACGTCCGTCGTGGACCGCTGGTGCCGCTCGCATGAAGTACCAAACCTCTACGTTTTCGACGCGAGTTTCTTCCCGACGGCGACCGGCATCAACCCGGCCCTGACGATCATGGCCAACGCCTGGAGGTGCTCTGACCATATCCTCCAGGTGGACCGCCACGGCTGGTCCGACAACTGATTCGCACTTCATACAGGACACGAAAGGACAGATGCCATATGGGACAGGCGGAATGGGCTACGGTACCCATCTCAACACGGGACGTGGACGGGCCGGTCTTCTTTACCGAGCACGAGTGGAACACGATCGAAGCGGCGTCGGCCCGGATTATCCCCGCCGACCACCACCCGGGTGCGCGCGAGGCCAGGGTGGTCCGCTTCATTGACCGGATGCTCGCCGGAACGCAGTTCATCTTTCCGGCAGCGGACGGCAACGGGTTCCTCCGGATGGAGGGCCTCGAGGAGGCCGCATGGCAGGAGCGAATCAAGCAGCGCCGGGAGTTTTACCGCGAGGGCGTTGTGGAGTTGGACCGGCTGGCGAAAGAGCGTGCAGACGCCGAGTTCATCGAACTGACGGAAGCGGACCAGGACGCGGTGCTCGAGACGCTGTCGGGCTTGGCCAAGCCCAACGCTTTTTCACTGGAGCATACCGAGGTTGGCCTTGGGGGCGCGCCGGCAGGAAACCAACCGGTCAACGAGGACTTTCTGGAGTTCTTCCCGCTTCTGGTGCTTAACACCCGTCAGGGGTTTTACGGCGACCCGGTGTACGGAGGGAACGAGAACCGCGTCGGTTGGGGTGTCATCGGCTTCGATGGACCTCCGTCGCTGGCCTCAACCATGGACGGCACCTACACCACCCGCAAGTACATGGTGGAGGGAGCCGAGTGGCCATACGACCAGCATCCTGAGGTCCTGCGGTACCGGCGCCCGTGACAGTTGGCGCGCCGACCGGAGCCACGTTCCGTGGCTGCCCGGGGGTATCCGGGGATAATGTAGATGTGTCCACGACCCCCGCTCCCTCAAACGCCCGAAACTCCAATGGGCGCGGGGAGCGGCTGGCCTCCAGGTCAAAGGCTCCCCGGATGTCCGACGTTGCCCGGCTCGCCGGGGTGTCCCAGCAGACGGTGTCGCGGGTTGTCAGGGGAGCGACCAATGTCGATCCGGACATCCGTGAACGCGTCGAACACGCAATCGCCCAACTGCGGTACCGTCGAAATCCCGCGGCCGCGGCTCTCGCCAGCAACCGGACCATGACGATCGGTGTTGTCAGCTTCGAACTGTCTGTCCTGGGACCTACGGTAGCCCTGTACGGTATCTCCGAGGAAGCCCGGAAACATGGCTACGCGACGCGTTTAGTCACTCTGGCCAGTCTCGAACGCCGTGATATCCGGGCTGCCTTCGAATCCATCAATTCGGACACGGTTGACGGCGTGATCGTGCTCGCGCCCCTGCTGGATGCGATCACTGTGCTCGAGGACCTCGACATCGGTGTCCCCGTGGTGACGTTCCAGCAAGGATCGCACCCGAGCCCGACAAGCGTTTCCGTTGACGAAGTACGTGGTGCCCGGATGGTGGTGCGCCACTTGCTGGACCTCGGGCACGAAACAGTGTGGCACGTCCAAGGCCCGCCCGGATGGATGGCAACATCCGCCCGGGTCCAGGGATGGGCAGCGGAACTGGGGGCGTCTGGACGTTTCGTTCCGACGCCGATCGCAACGACCGACTGGTCAGCCGCCGAGGGATATCGCGTCGGCCGTGAGCTCGCCGCAAGGGAGGACGTCACAGCAGTCTTCGCCGCCAATGATCCCTTCGCGCTGGGAGTGATCAAGGCACTGGACGAGGCCGGGCGCGACGTCCCGGGAGATGTCAGCGTCGTGGGATTTGACGACGTCAAAGAAGCGCCCTTCTTTCGTCCGGCACTAACGACCGTAAGGCTTGATTTCGAAGCCATCGGCCACATTGCTGTGGGTCGCATTTTGGCCATGATAAAAGACGAGGCTGAGGGAGATATCCCTCTTTTGGAACCGCGTTTGGTACTCCGCGACACCACAGCGCCACCCCCAAGTCAGCGCTAAACCACTCCGCTGACTACCTACAGTCCTACTCGGGGCTGAACTCCTTGGCTGGGAACTGAAGAGGGCCCTAGCCGCTTCTTGAAAAGCTATGAACCCAAAGGTCTTGCAATTTCCCACCTAACCGGAATATCGTGAGTTAGCGCTAACTCAGGTACTCAAAGAAGAGAAAAGAGAGAAAACAATGGTCGATCCATTTGTCGTCGTTGCGGTTTCGCCGCGGACAATCAATGTGAAGAATCCCGGCGACGGCGTCGCCAACGTCAAGCGCATCAACGAATTCATCGACACGGCGGTCATGGTCGGCGCCTGGGAAGGCTCTCCGGTCAAGCTGGTAGTCCTGCCCGAGATGGCGATCCAGGGCATGATGGCCAACACGCCTGGGAACCGTAAGAAGGAGGCCCACTTTGCCGTGACGATCCCTGGTCCGGAGACGGACGAGCTGGCGAAGAAGGCCGTGGAGCTCAATACCTACATCGCTGCCGAGCTGTACATGGTCAAGGACGAGGACTTCCCGGACCGCCACTTCAATGTCGCCTTCATCATCGATCCGCAGGGCGAGATCATCTACAAGCGCTACAAGGCCACCAGTGATGCCTACGAAGGCGGCATGCTCGGCAACATGAACCCGCACGACGTGTGGGACGAGTGGATTGAAAAGAAGGGAAACGGCAACGCAATGGACGCCATCTTCCCTGTGGCTAAGACTGAGATCGGCAACATTGGGTACGCCATCTGCCACGAGGGTGTCTACCCCGAGGTGCCGCGTGGGCTCGCGATGAACGGCGCCGAGATCATTATTCGGGGCACCCTGATCGAGCCGGCCGTCCAAAACGGCATGTGGGAACTGCAGAACCGGGCACACGCCATGTTCAACTCGGCGTACGTCGTCGCTCCGAACCTGGGGCCCGAAGTCCGCGACGACGGGAGCATGCAGGACCTGTTCGGCGGCCAGTCCATGATCGTCGGTCCACGCGGGCAGATCCTCACGAAGCAGCAGGGCTGGACCTCGGGCGACTCGTTCGTCTGCACCACAATCGACATCGAAGCGCTCCGTCGGGCCCGGGTCGCCAACGGCCTGTACAACCAGTTCAAGGACCTGCGCACCGAGCAGTACCGGGTCATCTACGACAACCCGATTTACCCGAAGAACCAGTACCTCGACGCGCCGCCGAGCGAGGGATGGCTCGCCCGGGAAGACTCAACCCGGGCCGCCAATATCGAGAAACTCATCGAGCGCGGCGTGCTCACACCGCCCTCGGGCTACAGGGCATAAGTAGGGAAGTTGGCCGGGGAGCGCGTTTCGCGCACCCCGGCCAACTCTTGTGGCTCGGCTGTTTCTGAGCTGAACGATTCACAATATGATAAGCAGACTTAGTTACCGGTCGGTTGTGGTCGTTGTCGGCCGCGGCCGCCTGGCGAGACAAGAAGAAGACAATGGATTATTCCCAGCTGGCCTACCCGCTCCTCGGCGCTATCAATACCGAAGCCCTCAGTGCGTTGCCCGGGGCCCCCGTAATCGAACCCGGAGGCGCCATGAGAAACCGTAGACGAGTCAGCCGCCTCCGTGGCCGACTCTCGAATGTGTTACATCGGGCGGCCTGGGCCTTGGAACCGGACGTGGAACGGGGGGATCCCTGCCCGGGCGCCGGGTAATAGAAAAGAAAAGACCTATACCTTCGGGATTGCCCGGCCCCCATATTGGGCCGGTCCCGTGGTTGTGGAGTCCACTGGTCAATGGCACGGACTTGGCAGCTGATCGTGACCAATGCCTCGGAAGGAAGGCAGATCGGTGGCCCCTCGGGAGAGATCTGGCGCGCCGACCCTTTCAGGCTGCGGGATAGGGGCGTGGATCAGGCAGCCATGACGGCTGGACCGCCGGGGGAGTATCCGAGCCTGGAATGGCCTGTGCAATAGTGTGAGCGAAGCGGTAGGAGCCGGTACGGTTTTCGATGTTGGTGCCCTTACGGGTCAACCGGTCAACCGGTCAATGGTCGCGGCGCACGGGCGGGTGGCTGTGACAGGTTTGGATGGCCCCGGTAGGACGGCTATTTCTGGCCCCACTTAGTGACTCTTCGGGACGAATCGAGCGTAGCTGCCTCCGGGCATCCGGGCGACGATTTTGCCCCGCACGTGCCTCCGGCAAGGCCGGATTAATCGCCTGCGTCCATCGACTGGCGGCGATGACGTTCCCGTTGGCCGTAGGCCGCCCGTAGAATGTCGTCCTTTGACTCGAATCCCGAGCCCAACGCACCACCGATGAGCGCCGCCGATGTCGTCATCCATGCGACTTCCGCAAAGTCCCAAAAAGTCACGGGATGTTTCAGGGTCAGCGCCAATAAGACATCGTCGATTGTGAACGCCGCGGCCAGCAGCACAGCCACGAACAGCAGGACGTAGCTGATCACGACGCCGATCACCAACGACCACACTGTAGAGATGTTATATAGGGAGGCCTTGTATCGTTCGAGGGAATCGTCGCGCCGGGGGCTTTCCCACAGATCGTGTTGGGTGATGATCCAGAACACCATCGAACCAATCGAAAGGACCATCAGCAACGTTAACCTCGGTGCCCCCAGCAGGTCTGCGAGCTGCCAGATTGTGTCCGTGACAAGCGCGAAGGCGCCCGTGGCGATTGCGGCAGCCATTGCGCTTCTCAATCCGAAGACCAGCCGCCAAGGACGGTTCGCCCGCAGCATGCCCGCCAGCAACCGCCCGCGGCCGAGGCGGGTCGCTGAGACATAGCGGAATCCAATCGGCCCGTCGTCAAGAACAGCGGTCTCGATATGCCGCGATTGGTGCAGGGAGGGCGGACCGAATTCCCCGGCGTCATCCTCGGGATCGAAATGGCGGTGCATCGCCCAGCCGAGGTCGGCGACGGCAGTGCGGACCCGGCGGTCGATGTTGACGGCGCCGAGCGCGGGCAACGACACCAGGGAGATCGGCTCCCCAAGCGCAACTTCCGCGACCACCGTCCGGCCCTCGAAACGTATCGGAAGATCGGTCAGGCACACCATGACATCCCATGCACGGAGGATCCGGTGCTTCGCCATGGACTCCAGCATCGGCGCCAACCCATTGCCAGCCGTAAAATCCTGGTACTCGATCACCACAGACCAGTCGTGGCGCTCATCGGCAAGGTTGAGAAGAAGGCCCACTTCGCGGCCGTTACGCTCGGCAAACTCCGCGGTGACCTCCGGCTCGGCGAGAACGCCCAGCGTACGGGCAATGGTGGGGTTCACGTCGCCCGAACTTTCCGGCACACCCTGACTCCTATGATTCAGTGTCCATGACCAGCGACTTGGAGGTCGCCGTCGCAGTGGACACGGGTTTCCGATGTCTCATTCCGTGGGGTCTGTTCGGGGCCGCCGCGGTCCGTGGCCCTACAGGCTTCCCCCGCTCACTCGGTCGGGGGCTGACGGCCGCGGCCTCACCCAGGAGTTCCTCTGGCGCCATGGAAGTGGCATTGCCCCGCCCGTCCAGAACTGCCGATATTCGAATCCGGCAGGTCAGCCGGCACCGCCTTCACCGCGGCTGTTCGGCCTGTTGATGCCTGCTATGGGACGTGAAACGGGGCGCCGTGCGGACGAAGGCGCCATGCACGCGTTGCGACGTGCAGGTTTAGTCGGGTCTCGGGATCGGCAAGATCGAAGCCGCTGATCTGCCGGATCGACTTCAGGCGGTAACGCAGAGTGCTTCGATGGATGCTCAGGCTCTCGGCCGTACTGTCATAGTTGCCGCCGTGGTCCAGGTACTGGGCCAGGGTTTGCACCAGGTCAGACCCCCGGCTGGCGTCAGCGCGTTGAAGGTTACCGAGCCACTCGTCGACATAGCCTGCCAGATCCGGTTCGCCTCCAGCTGTCTCCAAAATGCGGTAGATCCCCAGTTGATCAAAGCGGGTGACACCGTAGCGATCGATTGAACCGGCCCGAATGTGCAGCGCTTGCAGGGCTTCCGAGAAGGAGCGCGGAATCTGGGCGACATCCAGGCTTGGACCGCCGATGCCCATGGCCCCGGTGGCAGTTCGTAGGGTCCTGGCGACAACGGAAAAGACCTCGGCACCCAACGGATCTCCACGAACCACGGCAACAGCCATGTCCGCGCGCCGTGAAACGAGCGCGGATGAACGAAGTTCCAACAACGTCCTGCGCAGTGCGACCACGACAGTATCGTCGGTTCTTGGCGGCTGCCACTCCGCCACGATGACGTGCTGCGGACCACTAATGTCATATCCCAATGCCTCGGTACGAACGCGTGCGGTCGCGCCATCCATTCCGGACACGAGTTCGTCCACCAGGTCGCGCCCCAGCCTCAGTTCCAGCCGGGCCAGGCTGCGGCGGTGCGACAACTCGACCTCCAAGAGCCGTGTTGCGTACTTCAAAGCGAAGACGTTGGCGGCTGTTACCGGCCTGTCGGTTTCCAGCATACAAATAGCTCCCAACACCTCGCCGTGTGAAACGGCAAGCGCAACGAGCCTTCGCGGTTCGCGGACTGGTGCGGGCGGTTTCCCGCCATCGTCCCTTATGGGCCGCGCGTGTCCCCGTTCCAGACGCTCAAGTCCCTCCGCGAGGACGTCAATCCCGGCGGTGCCCTGCTGATCGAGGACGGCAAGGTCGCCCAGACGATCGTTGGCGGCATTTCTTGGCTGCACTGCGATCGTCAGTGGCGCTAATTGGACTGGAGCGAAGAGGACAGCGAGGCAGGCAGAGGGGAGTCGACGAGGTTTGGTACGCCCCCGAAGGAGGCCAGGGTCCGGGCCGTCTCCACGAACTCGCGCGCCAGCCCGTCATTGACGTCAGTGCGCCATGCAATCGACAGCGGAGAGGGCGGGACGTCTCTGACCGGGATGAAAGACAGCCCGGGACGGTCATAGAAGCGTTGGGTCGAGGCCTGAGTGAACGCAATGCCCCGCTCACCCATGATGGCTTCGAAACATTCGTCGACGGTGGCTACCTGAGTGCCCATACGGACCGGCTGCCCGCCGCGGGCCTGGGTTGCGAGCCAGAAATCCCTCCACTTATCCGGAGCCTTGCGGGCGACGAAGGACTCATCAACGACCTGTTCGACCGAGACTTCAGACAGCCCGGCAAAGCGGGAACTGCTGGCAACTACGAGGACCCGCGGCTCAATGAACAGTGTCTCCATGGCGAGCCAGTCAGCCGCCGGCAGGGGCGGCCGCACAAATGCCACGTCAGCGCTTCCATCGGCCAACCCCGCTGTGGGGTCAGCGAAATCGAAGGACCTCATCTGCACGTGGATTTCCGGGTGGTTGTTCTTGAACGCTGCGAGGATTCGCGGGGTCAGTTCAGCAGCCGCGTTGGCCTGGAAGCCGACTATCAAGGTGCCCCGCACGCCGCTCGCGACCTCACGCGTCAACGAAACGGCGCGCTCCGCGGCGGATAAAAGGCGCTTAGCTTCACCCAGCAGGACGTCCCCTGCGCTGGTCAGGGAGACGCTGCGGCTGGTCCGGATCAGCAGGGGAGTGCCGAGCGAGTGTTCAAGCTTCCGTATTTGGACGCTGAGGGATGGCTGCGCGATATGAAGTCGGGCAGCGGCTCGACCAAAATGCAGCTCTTCTGCGACGGCGACGAAGTACTGCAGAACGCGCAGGTCTAGCTGTGGCTGCTGCATCGTTCAACTGTAAGCTCCGCCGCAATCGGGGTCCAATAGTTTCAGGCTATCGGTGGATAGTGGACAGGTATTGGACCGTTCGGGGTCACGGCGACTGCAATGGAAACAGCGAAGGGTTGCCAACGGAGATAGTCGCAAAGGCGCTCCAGAAACCCCGCTTTCGAGGCTCGGACAGAGAAGTCCGACCCTCCGCGAGTTCAACGAGAGGAACAACGAAATGACGGTCGCAACACGTGCCCCTTCTGTAGAATCCTGGGTTCAGAGCTTCACCGAGGCCAACAACCAGGACCCGGAAATTCAGGCCCACGGAAAGTACTTCACCTGCTCCTACCTGCTGGACATGGAGGCGCACACCTTTGTTGTCCGGGTGGTGTCCGGCACCATCGCCCAGATTTCCGTGGACCCGGGACCCATCGAGGTGCCCTACCAGTTCGCCATCCGGGCCAGCGCCCACACCTGGGGTGAATTCGGCAAGCCCGTCCCGGCTCCCATGTACCACGGCATCTGGGCCGCCACGTTCCAGCGCGACATGAAGCTGGAGGGCGACGTCCTGGTCCTGATGCAGAACCTGCGCTGCCTCACCCGCCAGATCGAACTGCTGCGCTCAACCGGCGCACCCGTCTAGACCATAGGAGTTCCTGACATGAGCAAAATTTCCCCCGTCACCGGCCACTACGTCACCGTCGACGTGGACGGCCTCGAATACAAGGTTTTCTACCTCGAAAACGGCCAGGGGCAGCCCTTGGTCTGCCAGCACACCGCCGGAGCCCACAACCACCAGTGGCGCGGCCTGCTGGAGGACCCGGAGATCACCGCCAACTACCGCGTCATCGCCTACGACCTCCCCCGCCATGGCAAATCAGACCCCCCTGAAAACACCCAGTGGTGGACCGAGGAGTACCAGCTCAGCGCGGACCACTTCGCCAACTTCATTGTCGCCCTCGTCGATGCACTGGAACTGGTCGACCCCATCTTCATGGGATCCTCCTTCGGTGGCAACGTAGCGCTGCAGCTCGCCCACCGCTTCCCGGAGAGGTTCGACGCCGTCATCCCCGTAGAGGGGGCGGACTACTCGCCGGGGTTCTACCTCGACTGGTGGCAGCACCCACACGCCAACGCCGCGCAGGTGTGCGGCAGCGGCACCTGGGACCTCATGGCACCGCAATCGCCGGAGGCGGACCGCTGGAAAACGTGGTTCTACTACACGCAGGGTTCCGAGGCGTTCAAGGGTGACCTGTACTTCTACTCGGTGGATCACGATCTGCGCGGCAAACTGGGCGAAATCCAGACGAATAAATGTGCGGTGGTCCTGATGACCGGCGAGTACGACTACCTCACCACCCCTGAAGACGGAGCCCGCACCGCCGGCCAGATCCCGGGTGCCGAGTTCATCGAGATGAAGGCTATCGGGCACTTCCCGATGAGCGAGAACTACCCGGTCTTCAAGGGATACCTCGTTCAGGCTCTGGACCTGATCCGCACCAAGACGAGCGTCCGAGCCTAGCCGGCTCACACCAAGGCGTCGGTGCCGACCCCAGAGGGCCGGCACCGACCCTGCCACCTTAATGGTGAAAGACACACAGAAGATTTAGCTTCCTCATGCCCTGCCTCTGGCAGCGGACCGCCCCAAACTGCTGAAGGTCGGGCTGCACGCCGCTACGACTTCCTTCAAACCCCTTGGAGATAGAACGATGTCAACAAACGCCCAGCGTGAAGCCGCGCTGCTGGCCTCCGTGCCGACTGGCCTGCTGATCAACGGCGAATGGCGCCCGGCGGCGTCCGGGAAGACGTTCGACGTCGAGGATCCCGCCACGGGCAAGGTGCTGCTCAGCATCGCTGACGCCGGCCCCGAGGACGGCGCAGCCGCTTTGGACGCGGCCGCTGCCGCCCAGGATTCCTGGGCCAAGGTTCCGGCCCGTGAGCGCGGGGAAATCCTGCGCCGCGCCTTCGAGATGGTCACGGCCCGGGCGGAAGACTTCGCGCTGCTGATGACCCTGGAGATGGGCAAGCCCCTGGCCGAGGCCCGCGGCGAGGTCACCTACGGTGCCGAATTCCTGCGCTGGTTCTCCGAGGAAGCCGTCCGCGCGTTCGGCCGCTACTCCGTCTCCCCGGACGGCAAGTCCCGCCTGCTGGTCACCAAGAAGCCCGTGGGCCCGTGCCTGCTGATCACCCCGTGGAACTTCCCGCTCGCGATGGCCACCCGCAAGATCGCCCCCGCCGTCGCTGCCGGCTGCACCATGGTGCTGAAGTCCGCCAACCTGACGCCGCTGACCTCCCAGCTGTTCGCGGCCGTGATGCAGGAAGCCGGCCTGCCCGCCGGGGTCCTGAACGTCATCCCGACCTCCACAGCCGGTGCCACCACGGGGCCGCTGATCAAGGACACCCGGCTGCGGAAGCTCTCCTTCACCGGCTCCACCGAAGTGGGCCGCCGCCTGCTCTCGGACGCCTCCGAAACGGTCCTGCGGACCTCGATGGAACTCGGCGGCAACGCCCCGTTCGTGGTGTTCGAGGACGTCGACGCCGCCGTGGCCGGGGCCATGCTGGCGAAGCTGCGGAACATGGGCGAGGCCTGCACGGCCGCGAACCGGTTCATCGTGCACGAGTCCGTCGCGGACGAGTTCGCGGAGAAGTTCGCCGCGAAAATGGGCGAGATGACCACGGCGCGCGGCACCGAGCCGGAGTCCAAGGTGGGCCCGCTGATCGATGCGAAGAGCCGGGACAAGGTCCACGAGCTCGTCACCGACGCCGTGAACTCCGGTGCGGTGGCTGTCGCCGGCGGCGGCCCGGTGGACGGGCCGGGCTACTTCTACCAGCCCACCATCCTCAAAGGCGTCACCGAGGGCACCCGCATCCTGTCCGAGGAAATCTTCGGACCGGTGGCCCCGATCATCACCTTCGACAGCGAGGACGAGGCAGTCCGCCTCGCCAACAACACCGAGTACGGACTGGTGGCCTACGTCTTCACGCGCGACCTGAACCGCGGCATCCGGATGGGCGAACGCCTCGAGACCGGCATGCTCGGCCTGAACGCCGGCGTCGTGTCCAACGCAGCAGCACCGTTCGGCGGCGTCAAGCAGTCCGGCCTGGGACGTGAGGGCGGCCTCGAAGGCATCGAGGAATACCTCTACACCCAGTACATCGGCATCGCCGACCCCTACGCCAGCTAACCACGGCTGCCAAAGTACACCCAACGGGGGGTCTTCCACCCTCGCAACATGGGAAGCCCTCTGTTGCGTGCACGGTTCTGGACATCGAGTACAGGCACAAATAGCCGTCAAGCAGTAGAAGGTCGCGCATTAATCAGAGTCTTCGACTCAACGAGCCGCGCGCCCACCACCTTCTATGGATATGCGTTTGGCCGATCCTGAGTGCGTCCGGAGCGGCGTACAGCAAGCAGGTCCGTAACTTCCACGATGAAGCCCGATCAGCCTCAACGACTGATCTCGGAGCACCGATAACCTATCTTTCGTCGTTCTGGCCTCAGCTGGCACACCCTGGCTTTGCCTTTGCGTGTTAGCCATTCTGGGATGTCGTCGTCGTAGCCGACCAGCCGGTAAGGGGAGGGCGAGACGAGAACGCGGGGGACTGGTCCTGGATCAACCGAGTTAGCGGACTCCGGCGCCTCTGCGGGCGCGCGAGCCGGTTGGATCGGGCATCGAAGTTTGGAAAAGAGCGTGTGCACATTGTGCACACTTTGGGCCCCGGACTGGGTCGTACTGGTGGAGGACTGGGCCGGATTACGGAGGTTTTCGGGGGAGTGGCGGGAATTCAAGGGGTGGAATGCAGTTCGAGTCCCACCTCGGGCACAGCACGACCCCTCGTCAGAGGGGTTTTTGCTTTAATGTGTGGACATTGACCCTCCGCGGAATTCGGATGCCGTCCCCGTCGCGTGCCCTCATTGGCATAATCCCGACCGGCTCGGCTGCCAGTGGCATGCTGGCGAACAACTCATCTAACAGCGGTCTCTGCCACCAATGTTCAATTTGAGGTATTCGATACGCTGTGAGACTTCAATCAGCCGCAAACTTCTGCTCACCGGCATCGGGCCGCGGCCCTTGAGAGTCGAACCTTGGGGGAGAGGAGCAGTCCACCGTCGAAGCATGATGCTGTTCCCGGAACATACAGCTGCTCAGCGGCTGATATCGAGCCGGTCGGACCATGCGGCAGCAAGCCGGCGGCGAGTAGCGAGCCGATGTGGAGACGCTGCCGGCGTGCTGCGTGCAAGCATCCGAGCGTGGCAGGCAATGGCAGGCCCTGGGACGCAATGTCATTGCCGGCGCGGCAGCCGGCTGTCCCGCGCTCTGGGCATCTGCGCGTACCGGTCAGACCGCTTTGGCGGGCCGTCGGCCCGCTTATGAGGCGGCAGGAGCAACCGGTCTTCATGCGCAACGGAGCCGCAGGCCCGGCGCCCGCGAACAACTCCATGGTGCGGTGAGATTCGGCCGTCGGATCCACGCAGTGGTCGGGTCTCAGAAACCGCGTCTCGGAACTCGCACTCGCAGCAGCGTAAACAGACGGGTATTCGGACAACCGCTCCGTGGTCATGCGCACAGCACGGTCACGGACTTCGGGCGGGAACTGCTCGGGCATAATCACTATCTTTCGCACAGAAGATAGCGGCATCAAACCCGGGACGGTTCAACAAGTCCCATGCTGATCGAGTGCAAATTGGGGTCAGGCGGTGGTGATACGGCCCGCTAGACTCTCTTCATGCGCAAAACGTCGGCACGAGGCCCCGGCGCCGCTGGGAGGGAGCGCGTGCTTATCTTGTCGGCAGGGGTAGGAGCGGGGCACAACAGCGCCGCGGCGGCGGTGCAGCAGGCGTGTGCCGCGCGCGCCGACATCGACGAGGTGCAGGTGCTGGACGTGCTGCAGGTGAGCAGCGTGCTCTACCGCACGCTGCTGGGCAAGGGTTACTTCGTCCTGGTTGAGGACTTGCCCTGGCTGGTCGAGTGGGGCTACAACATCAACGACCGTCCGTTCCGGCGCCGGGGCCCAGTAGACCCCTGGACACGGGTGAACGCTCTTCCGGTGATCGATGCGATCAAGCAATTCCGGCCGAGCGCAATCGTGTGCACGCACTTCCTGCCAGCCCAACTGCTGGCGTCGCTGCTCCTTCGCGGCGTGATTGACGCGAGGACCGCCGTCGTCACGACGGACTACGACTTCCAGGGCCTATGGCTAACGGGCGCGTTCCACGCCCTCTTCCTGGCCAGGGAGGAGGGGAGGGTGGAACTGATGGCGCTGGGTTTGCCCCCCGACCGCGTCGCGGCCACGGGCGTCCCGATCGCCACCCCGCTGAACCCGGCGCCTGCGCGCGATGCAAACGGGCCCCCGATGCTGCTGATCTCGGCGGGAGCGACCGGCGGCGACTATGCCGCCTCGATCGTGCGGCAGACGCTGCACATGCGTTCGTCATTTACGGCCACGGTCCTGTGTGGACGAAACGACGCGCTTCGGCAGCGCATCGAGCAGCTGGTGGCGCCCGCTGGCGACCGCTACCGGGTGCTCGGCCTCACGGCGGAGATGCCGCAGTTGCTGCGCCGCGCCGACCTGTTTGTGGGCAAGCCGGGCGGGTTGTCTGCGTCGGAGTGCATGGCTGCAGGGCTGCCCATGGTGCTGGTGAACCCCATCCCTGGGCAGGAGGTCCGCAATGGCGACTACCTGATGGAGCAGGGGGCGGCGGTCCGCTGCAACACTCCCGCCACGATCGGCTGGAAGATCGACGAGGTACTGCGCGATCCAGGCCGCCTGCAGCGGATGCAGGCGGCCGCGCGCAGAACGGGCCGCCCTGACGCTGCGGCGGACGTGCTGACCGGACTGCTGGACGGGCCGTCCCGTCCCCTGGTCGTGACACGCGCGGCCCAGAAGACAATCCTCGCCGAGAGCGAGCAGCGCGTCGTTGCGACCGATCTGACGGGACCCTCCTCGCTGGTCCGCCTGGTCGACCTGGCTGCGGGCAGCACGGTCGCGCTGCTGCAGGCCGAGGAGCTGGGAGATCTGCAGAAGCGGTACGCCACCCCGGACGGGGGCCTGGTACTGCGGGGCGGCCACGCGCACGTGTCGCTTAGGTGGGAGGAGCGGCGGCTGCTCCGCGCCATTCTTCGGGGGGACGACGAGCTGCCCGTCCGCGTCGAGATGCCCCCGCCGACCCCTCGCATCCTTCCCGCGGGACCGGCCGGACACGACCTTAAGGACTGAATTGCTGCAGTCACCGGAGGAGTTATGAAGGACAGGACGCCCGTCAGGCCGTGCAGGCAGCTATCTGCCAGGTGGCCCCCGACGTCGAGCTTGAAAACCTCGCCGGCCGCGTCCGGCCGCGACAGGACCTAGAGCTCGACTCACTCGACTTTCTCCACCTCGTGGAAACCATCGCAAAGACCATGGGCGTGGACATTCCGGAACGCGACTATCCGGCCGTGGCAATGGTTGACGGCATGGTCAACTACCTGGCCAGCCACGGCTGAAGGCAACTTGGCCGACCAAGGTGGTATCCCTCTGCCGCTGTCATCGCAATCGGGTGCCATACCTGCTGTGCTCGACAGTGTCATTGGGTGCCCGCTGTTGTGTGCTTACCAGGTCTCCGGCAGCACATTTGCGTGGTGACCACTGCTGAGGCCGTTCTAATTCAGCTTTCAAAGAGCCGTTCGGTGTCATGGACGCGAAGGCGCTTTGGGCCCGGTTCCGCGTGAACAGCATGTCATCCGCGGCGAGCCGGACCTGGCAGTGTGAATCCCGGGGACAGGAGCTGGCCAGCTGCCTTGGCACAGCACGGCGGTGATGGTGGGGGCCGCCGGCTGCGCTGCTTGGTCCGAAAGGTGGGCAGGGACTTCCAATACCCCGTCGGAGTGGGTGGCTTTGATATCTCCTTCCTTAACATCGTCGGGAAGCGGGACGCTGCGGCTGAAGGGTCCGTGCCGGAATTCGGGCCGGAAGCGCTGAGAGTCAAACAGTCTGTCCAGGGAGTGCATCAGCCCAGACGGGGTGCATAAGCGTGTTGAATAGCAGGGTCCAACGGGTCGTCGCGAAAGGACACCATTTCAGCAGATCAGACATGACAGCTTCCCCATACCCTGGGCAAGGAAGGGCCTTCAGCGGACCGGTGTTCCTCCAATAGATACTGCGGGCGAAACAGGCAACAAGGACGAAAGGCCCCCGGGCCCGCCGACGTTCGGCATTTCTGGTCTTCCGGCTAGCATTATTGGATGACCACTGCGGTCCACCATTCCGAAAGTGCCTTCTCGCTGGCGCGCCGGGCGCGAGGAGTGGTGCGCCGCGTCCCGGTCTGGACATGGCGGCTCCTCATGCGCTCGGTGAGCTCACGTGAGCGGACGAGGTTTAACAGCGAACCCATCACGGAAGTGGACTACGTCCACGACATAAATTACCTGGGCGACAATGTGCGGGCGCACCACCTGGACGTGCTCACCCCTGCTGCTCCGGCTGTGGACAGCCCTGAGGGGAGAGCCGGGAACCAAAAGTCCTTTCCTGTCTACGTCTATTTCCACGGCGGAGGCTGGACGTCCGGGGACAAGTCAGCGCTGACCAAGTACTGCGCGAACCAGGCGCTCGGCGGGATGGTTGTGGTCAACGTCAACTACCGCCAGCCTCCCCGTTTCCACATGGGCCATGTTCTGAGGGATGCAAATGCAGCCTTGGCGTGGGTAAGTGCCAACATAGGCCAATACGGCGGGGATCCGGAATGCGTGATCTTAGGGGGTGACTCCGCCGGCGGTCAGATCGCGGCTTTGCTCACCGCTACCATCTTCAGGCCTGAGCTCGCCGCGCACTACTCCTTGAAGCCAGCTGTCCCCGGGAAGCACCTGAAGGGACTGGTTCAGCACTGCAGCGTGGTTGATTTCTCTGTGTTTTTCAAGAGCGGCTTTGTCCTCAGCCTGAACTTCGTCCGAATGTTGCTGCCATCGGCCGGCAAGGCTAGGGGCTGGATGCACAGTGCCTTCTCCACTGGCCCGGGCATGGAACGGCTAAGGGCCGCGACCGGCTTCGTGTCTCCCATTGAGTGGCTCGACGGCCGGTTCCCACCGGTGTTCGTCACTACGTCCGAGCGCGACTTCTTTTACGAGGCGAACGTGAACTTCATTAAACGGCTTCAACAGAATGCCGTGCCAGTAGACATGTTGATCTACTCCTGGGCGAATGCCAACACTGAACACACATGGCAGCAGGACTACCGCTATCCGGAATCCCAGGAGGTATACCGGCGCCTGCGCGCTTTCGTCCGGAATGTCTCACAGCAGGCTGTTTGACCATGACCCCGCACCATAGGCAGCCGTCCGGGGTCGATGCAGAGGGGAATGGCTCCGCGAGGGTTGATACGTCTGCCCTGCGGGTCGAGGACAAACCGGCTGCCCAGCTCTCCAACATCCAACAGCTGACCCACGCGACGGATTGCTTCGTCCCCAATCACCCTGGAGACTTCGACGCGCCGATCCATCGCCTGCACCAGAGCCTGGACGATCATCAATTCTTGCCTCGTCTGCCGCTCATCCTCATCCATGCCGCGATTCTTGCACGGCCGGCAGTCTGTGGGGCATTTCCGTCCAGTTTGGGGATCCCTCACCGGGACGCCGCATGTGGCTTCGCGGCATCAGGCGGCGGTCTTGGCCTCCACCTGTGTTTTGAGCTCGGCGAGCATCGCCTCCACGTAGGGCTCGTGTTCCTTCACCATCATTTTCTCGATGGGCTTGCCTACGACCGGGACCTTCACGTCCCACTCGGCCTCTGCGGTCACCTTGGTGCCGCCGTCGGCGGGTTCGAACGTGAATCTCCAGGTCGGCTTCTCCGCAAAGAAGTGGACCTGCGCGACGATCCGCTGACGGGGGACGACTTCGGTGTACTCGACACCGCCCACCAGGCGGAAGCCCAGGAGATGCGTGTTCAGGCGGGCCGAAGTGCCGACACCTTCAGGCTTGACGTCGACATCCGTCAACTCGACGTCCTTCATCTTCCACAATTGGCTGATGTCCAACGCGAAGTTGAAGACTGTGTCGACCGGGGCGTCGATTGTGATGCTGCGTGTCAGAGTGGCCACTGTACTTATCTCCCTCAATATGGACGGTCTCCCGTCTTCGTACTCCGACGCTAGGCAGGTGGGATGGCAGGCTCTAGGGGAGAAGGTCCCGGCTGGCCCGGGCATCGCAGGGGACCACATCGCGGACATCCCGGCCCGGCTGCCTGTCCGTGACTCACCGCAGCGGAGCCGCTGAAGCGAACACTCGCGACTCCCACGCCCAAACCCGTGCCACACGCTCATCGGCAGATCCGGTAAAACGTCCCTCCCGGCGCCAAGCCGCAAATGGCCACCCCCTGCAAGGCAAGTGGAGCCGGCCGTCGCGCCGAGCGGTTCCTCCCGCACAGCGGCGCGCCCTCGGCAACGAGAAACGCACTCTGTTCGCCTGCGGGGAGGACTTTGAGCCCTAGCCTCGGCCTGTCGATCAGGCGATCCTCTTATAGACACGCAATGTCCTTCAGAACGAGTGTCATGGCCGCCGCGCAATGATCTGGGTTCAGCAGCCCTCGACTGCCCTCGACTGTGCCTTGCGAAGTTATTCCCATCCCGAGGTTCACGCTCCGCGGGTGAACCTCCAGAACCCAGGCGGAACCTCAGATGGCAATTCCGATCCAATCCACAATTACCAGCCGGCGCGTTCTGCCGGTTGTCTGGCTTACCCGGACGGCTGTGGTGCTGTTCATCGCCGCCCTAACCGTGGCGTCAATACCGTTTGGGCCTCCACCAGTAGGGCAGGTTATTTGGGCAACTGTCGTCGTCGGCAGTTTTGTTCTCAGCGCCGCCACAGCGATCGCAGCCCAAGTGCGGAAACACCGCGTAATCCGCACGAGGCTCGGCTACTGGGCACTCGCGTTCCTCATCCTTTCGGCCGCGATCATGGCTGCTGCCTCGGCAGTCTTCTCGCCGGGAACGCAGCTGCCCGTCACGCCCGACGTCTTCATCTCTGCCGGGACCATCGCGCTCATCGTGGCAGCCGTGCTGGGCATCCTCGCGGCGTTCCGGGCTGACGGAGCAGCCATCCGTTTCCTGCCCAACACTCCTGCAGGGTGGTGGGCAGTAGTCTTCCTGGCAGCCTTCCTCGTCCTCGGCTTCAGCCCATGGGCTGTCCTGACGCCGTCGACGACGATGGCCGGACCAGCCCTGGCCTTGGCGGCGATCGTCAGTTATCGGGACCGCTCGGTGCTGTCGGCCATCGCCCTGGTCGCCGCCCCGGCGCAGCTGGCCTTCTTCGATCTGGCCTTTTTCATCAGTCTTTTCACACCCCACCCCTAGGCGGAAGACATGTTCCTGGCAGTCACACCACGATCAGCCTCCGGTCGCTGGAGCCTCCTCTTCGCTGCCATCACTGTGCTGGCGACCCTCACCGCATGGATCATTCTCCGGCCTATGATGGACTACCCATCCGCCCCCTGGGTGTGGAACTCACTCGGCCAGGCATGCATGGGACCCGCAGCCGCCGCAACAGCACTCGGACTGGTCAGCATCATTCACGACAAGGAACGCTCCCTGCTGACCTGGGCGACCACCGTGTTCGCCCTCGCAGCGGCGGTGGCGGCGGGCGTGATGATGTACTCCGCTGTCGCTCAGTATCAATAGGCCGCGTCGGCTTGGAATCAACGCACCAGCGATAGAGGTAGTGTCAGCGCCAGAGGCTGCGAGGGGATTGACAAGGTTTCAGTGAAAGTAGCCGTCCCATTTGGGCTCGTAGATGGTGTCTCGAAAAGCAAAAGTTTTCGAAACACGGGCTTCGCGTCTTGAAGTATCTAACGAATCGGCGTCGTGCCGGGCCACCCCGTCCGGCCAGACCTCTTATGGTAAGTACCGCTGGAACACCAGGGGCTGGGCTCGCGCGATTAACGGTGTCGTGGCCGGCGGCAATGAAGTGTGGGGGACACCTCAGGCCGGAACTTGCGGCGAATAGAAATATGGGAAGGCCGTTGCCTCACGATCGAGGTAACGGCCTTCCCGCTCTATTGCCTAGGGAACCCCCTATTTCGGGCCAAATCTAGTCGCCGCTGGTCCAGGAAGGACGAAGTGGACCCTCATCAGATTCGATCGGGCCACACCATCCTCGTGAGTGACCGCGCTGCTTTAGAACTCGTTCAACAGGATTCATCCGAAACACGTCGTCCGAGGAGAATCCTCCATAGGTCGCTGACCCCGGGCGGCGGAAGAGACCTATCGCCCACAGAGTGATCCGGGCGTAGGCCGTAGCCCCCGGACGAAGACCCCACGACGCCAATTCATAATCCTCAGCCATACTTGATTGTCACAGCCAATCCTTTGAGGTGTCTCGTCCTCCCTCAAGTCTCAATGCTGGCGGGCCGCCGGAACCTTGTCATTGCGACAACTCCTGTTGTTCTCCCAACCCCCGGAAAACTCCACCTACTTCCGCTTGGGATGGCTCTGGACCGGGAGTGTTGTTCCTGAAGCTGCTGCGGCATCTGACGCGATCCTCCGCCAGGAGTCTGTGATTAGGCTGATTTCTGTGTTCGGGTGTGGGCGAGACGATATGAATCGGTGCCTGTTTCGATGATGGCGCCGTTGAAGGTCAGCCTGTCCACGATCGCGGCGCAGAGACGTGGGTCGGTGAAGGTTTTGGTCCAGCCGGAGAAGGATTCGTTGGAGGCTATGGCGATGGAATTCTTCTCCTCTCGTTCGGTGAGGACCTGGAACAGAAGTTCGGCGCCGCGGCGGTCCAGTTCCATATAGCCCAGTTCGTCGATGCAGAGCAGATCCACGCGTCCGTAGCGGGCGATGGTCTTGGCCAGGACTTTCTCATCCGCGGCCTCGACGAGTTCGTTCACAAGCCGGGTCGCCAGGGTGTATTTCACCCGGTAGCCCTTCTCCGCCGCAGCGGTGCCGAGTCCGATCAGCAAGTGGGATTTTCCCGTCCCGGAATCCCCGATGAGACACAGGGGCGATCCTTTGTGGATCCAGTCCCCGGTAGCGAGGGTGTGGATAGTGGCGGGGTTGATATTCGGGTCGCGTCGAAATCGAAATCCCGAGCCATTTGTCCCGGGGAAAATTCGCGGCCTTCACGCGGCGGATCGAGGAGCGCCGGTCCCGGTCATCGCACTCGGCCAGCAACAGCTCCGCCAGGAACCCCTGGTAGCTCAGTTGTTCCTTTCCGGCGACGGTAAGGGCCTCGTCCAGGACCGCCCGGACGGTGGGCAGGCGCAGCCGGCGGCAGGCCTGGTCCACAGCCGCGACCGCGGCCTGTTCGGTCAGGCCGCGCCGCTGGCGGGAGCCCGGCGATGACCGCCGCCGGATCCATGAGCCGACGCTGGGTAAGGCTGACAACCCGTCGCACATTCGCGTCTTCTCGAGCAACGGGATGACGGTCCGAACCGGACCCGGCACCGGAGAGGCTTGAGATGTGTCTGCGGGCTTCGACCGCGACGACGTCGGCACTGACGGCACCCACCCCCAGCGCCGCGGTGATCCCGGCGTGGATATCACCTGCGTCCATGGAGCGGTGAAGCAGCAGGACATCGATCAGTTCACGGGTCCCGTCCGCGTCGCCGTTGACGGCGGGACATGGTCCTGACCAACGTTTATGGGCCGGCCATCCTGGCTAAAGCGGCATTACCGCACCTTACCGAAAACAGCGGCCACATGGTGCTGATCGGCAGCACCGCCGGGCGGAAGGTCTATCCCGGAAACCTGTACACCGCCACGCCGTGACCGGCTTCGCCGAATCCCTCCGCCAGCAGCTCGTGGGAACCGGCGTCCGGGTGCTGCACCTCGCCCCGGGCCACGTGGACACCCCTCTCTGGAAGGAGGCCCCGGACGCCGCCATCGCCCCGGAATCCGTCGCCGAAGCCATGCTGTGGGCACTATCCCAGCCGCCCGGCGTCGACGTCTCCGATATCACCGTCCGCGCGACAGGCCAGGTGTTTTGACACGAGCCCAGACCCATTTTCCTTCTGGTACGCGTTGAGCATAGATGCACTAATAAGCAATTCAGGAGCCAATTCGTGCTCCGGCGTCCGAAGGCAAGGATCGCCGCAAAGGCGACCTGGCCTGCGCAAGCAACAATTTCGTTAAAGAGCGGGACTCCCGCAGCTACTTCTACTCCCGCGCCGTAAGAGCCGATATTGAACCTTCCGTAACCTCAAGGGGAGACGGACTGATGCAGTGCTGTCCAGGTTCCGCACGCAGGGACTTTTGAGACCGGCGAGTCCACCGGCTGGCTCCAGCTGGGGGACGTAGTTCTTTCCTGATTCTGTTTTTAACCGAGAAGCGGCTCTACGTGCGCTACCTGGCGGGGGACTTCTATGGCTTGCTGCCGGCCTTAGCGCCCGGTTCCATGAACGCGGGCTCTCCGCCCAGCCCGCTGGTGACCCACACGGTACAAATCCGCGATTGCGGACGTTGTCGGTCCGCGGCCGCCCACGCTAATGACAAGAAGAGATTGATGGACTATTTTCAGCTGGCTTACCCATTCCTCGGTGCTGTTAACATCGAAGCTCGTAGCACGTTGCCTTGTGCCCCTGTTATCGAGGCAAAAGGCGCCAAAAGGAAACGCAAACAGGTCGGTCACCTTCGTGGCCGACTCGCGAATTTGCTCCATCGTGCCGCCTGGGCCCTGGGCCCTGGAGCCGGGCATGCATGATGGCACGCGGGCTCCAGAACCCGTTGCCCGCAGCCGGCCAGTTCCAACCAGCGCTGCATAGTCGGAACCGGACGGGTCGCTGCAATTGTCGTCGGCGATCTGGCCAGACTGGATCCAGACCCTATCTATTCACCAGCGGTAGATGCTATCTGATCTTGCGGTTTGGAGGATTGTTCGAACACATGCCCTTACCGATTTGTGCTCGGCCGCGGAACCCACGTTCCATGGTCTAGCCCCAATCAGGGGCGGCAACGAGCAGAGCCTGTTCATGAGTCAGGGGCGTTCATGCGAATGGCCGATGAGTTAAGCGGCGTGACACCATTCGGATTTGGCAGGACCGATCCGGAAAATCTGATTTTTCCGGTGCTAGTATGTCATCGCTGGGGTGTCTGAGTAACGAAAAGCGGCCGTTGATGGAATCATGGAGGGATCTCCCATTTTGCCTCCATGGCTCAAAGCTCTATTTCATGCGCCGCTTCCACGACTTATGAATGGCGTTGCGGGGCAGTAGGCAGGAGTGGTTCACACCCATGTACTGAGGCTGTTGTCCCGTTCCTTCAGCACCGGGAGGCAATTGATGAGCACTAAGCGAAGTCCCATGATTTGTACGATTGCGGCAGTCGTGAGCTTATGTTTATGGACAACGGGATGCACAACTGAGTCTGAACCTTCCCCTGATTCCTCTACCAGTTCGTCCGGACCGCCCACCGCACAAGGGCCTGTCCCAAGCGGAAGCACTCCTACCCCCAGCCAGAATCCATCCCAGAGCCCGAGCCCAAGCACGGAGGCCGTTCCCAGCAGTTGGCCGGAGGTTGTTGCACAGGCGCAGTCGGGTGTGGGGCAATTCAGCGTCACGAGGTGTGAGAACAGTTTCACGGGCACCGGCTTTCTTGTTGGCCCGGATTTGGTCGTCACCGCTGCGCACATGGTGCGGGACGCATCCGCGATAAGCATTTCGTTTGGCCGCACAACGGTAAATGCCACAACACTGGGTACGAACGAACTCGCTGATTTGGCGCTCGTAAGAACCGAGACCCCCGTCCAAGGTCATCAGTTTCAGTTCAGAACAACTGAACCGCCAATTGGAACTGATGTCGCTGCCCTCGGATTTCCCTTAGGTCGGCCTTTCACCTTGACCCGAGGGACAGTAAGCGCTCTGAACGCGGAACAGAGAATTGGCAACCGAGTTCTTAGCAATCTGATTCAAACCGATGCCGCTATCAACCATGGAAACAGCGGTGGACCCCTGATTACCCAGGATGGTCAGGTTTCAGGTGTTATCGTCACCATCGAATTCGACGAAAACGTCCGGGCCGAAGGCATCGCCTACGCAGTGACTGCGCCGCGGGCTGCTGCCGCCGTTCAGGAATGGCAGAAACGATCGGTGCCGGTCACGCTCAAAGACTGCGGCAACGCCCCGGCACCGGGTTCAGGATCCTTCCCGCTCACCGTCCTGGCAAGCCACGATCAAGCACGCAACATCGGGCAGAGCCTCTTGCTCCACGGCCAGGGCATCAACCAAGGGGCCTACGCCGCCGCCTTCAAGCAATTCACTCCCGAACTTCAAGCAACTTTCGGTGACTCAGTTGCATGGAGCGCTGACCTTGGATCCTCGTACTGGCAAAAGGTCGAAATCGTAGACGTTTCCGGCAGCGGCGATGCCCTCTCCGCTGATGTAAACCTACAAACACGCCAGGATGCAGCGCACGGCAGAAACGGCCAAACCTGTTCAAACTGGAAGCTTCGATATGCAATGCAGTGGGACGGCAGCGCCTGGCTCATAGCCGGCACGTCACTGCCCTTCGGTGAACCCACTGCCTGCTGAAGCTGACATAAGTAAGCCATAATCAATGTCATCCTTCATGCGCAATCGCGATCAATGCCCGGGCCGCCCGGTACTCCAAGCAAGCGGGTGAAAGCACGGGGCGAAAGTGCTCCAGACCATGCGCAGCCACGACCAGTACAACACCTCGTTCTACGGCGTGGATGACCGGTTCCGCGGGATCTCCGACGGCCGGCGCGTGATCCTGGTGCATCCGGAGGACGTGGCGGAACTCGGATTCAAGGACCGTGACCTCGTGGATGTGGTGAGCACGTTCCGGGGCAACGACCGGCAGGCGGACAAGTTCCGGCTGGTGGCGTACCCGACAGCGAAGGGCGCCGCGGCGTACTTCCCCGAAGCCAACGCCCTGGTCCACAAGGAAAACGTGGCCCGGGAATCCAACACCCCCGGGTTCAAAGCCATGTTCGTCCGCTTCGTGCCGCACGTTCCAGCTCGCTCCGAGGCACGCTACACGTCCGGGAGGGCGGTAGATTTTGATGGCGCGACCAGGCAGATGCACACGTCCCGCTGGCAGTTCGGCTAATGGTCTATGGCATTGGGGTCAGGGTCTGCCAACGGGCTTTGCGTCACTTTTGGAGGCTTCGGCTTGAAGGGTTTGGGGCTCCCTGTGCAGGGTTGACGAGCGGAGGAAAAATAGTGCGATGAGGGCTGCGGCAGTTGCCACCGTGCCCGAGGACACAAATGCGTATTGAAAGCCGATTTCGACTGAGTCGTTCCTTCCAACCGACATAACAGCGGTGAAGACGGCGACGCCAATAGCAGCCCCGATTTGGGAACTGGCGGTTGCTAGCCCAGAAGCAAGGCCGCCCTGGTCAGGAGCCAAACCGGAGGCGATGACCATCGTAGATGGCGTGAAGCTAAGGGCCACTCCCGCCGAGGCGACGAGCAGGCCAGGAAGAACATCAACCGAATATCCGATGTCTGCCGGCACCCGAGACAGCCAGAAGTGGCCTCCTGCTAGCAACACCAGACCCACTGTCAGTGTCCGCTCGGGGCCCAGCGTCCGCAGGAGCCGTGGCAAGAGTAGTAGCGAGACGATAAAGCCCCCTACCGATGTAGGGATCATCGCCAGCCCTGCCACGGAAGGGCTGGCTTTCAGAACTTCCTGAAGGTAGAGGGCGCTTAGAACAAAGGTTGATACTCTCACGGCCCCGCCGAGGAACCCGACGAGGATCCCGCCCCCGACCGATCGGCTGCGAAACAAGGTCAACGGCAAAATCGGATCAGGTGCTTTTCGTTCACAAAGAATGAAGTACACCGACAGTCCCACACTGATTCCCGCCCCACCGAGTGCCTCCGGGGACGTCCATCCCTGTTCGGCGCCAGAGAATATTGAGTAGATTGCTGCGAGGGCGCTTCCGGTTATGGCTGAGGCGCCCTTCACGTCGAAGTGGCGATTTTTCGTCTGCTTGGCCTGCCCCCGGAATAGCCTGGGAGCTGCCACGAGCGCGGTTACGGAGATCGGGATCGTAAGAAAGAAGACCCAACTCCACCCCGCGGTACCGGTAACTGCACCACCCGCCCCTACCCCTAAGGCCCCGCCGGCTGTCGAGGCAGCTCCCCATGCGCCCATTGTCTTGGCACGGCTTGCGCCCTGGAACTCCGAGAGAACTATGGAGAGTGCGGCCGGGCTGATCATGGCCGCGGCCACGCCCTGCACAAAGCGGGCGAAGACCAGTACTGCTTCATTTGGGGAACAACCGGCCAATAGCGTCGCCATCGCGAAAAGTGCGCTTCCAGCCATGAACATCCGCCGACTGCCGAAGAGGTCCACGGCACGCCCAGATATGAGTAAGAAACCGCCGAAAGCAAGGAAGTACGCGTTGACCACCCAGGCAACTCCCGTAGAGGTGAGGTCGAGGTCCCGCTGCATGGAGGGCAGCGCCACGTTCACTACGGAAGTGTCCAGCATGATCACGAACTGAGCTGAAATGAGGACAGGTAGGGTGAATCGTGCTTTCGACACCTTCATGATGGTTGCCTTTCTCTTTTTTGTGCGCTGTGGCTGGCTTTGGTGAATCTTTTGTTGCTTCCGCCCCGGGACCGGCTGACAGCGGCGGGTTCAAGCGTGACAGCCCCCTAACACGCTCGCCCCGGCCAAACTGCCGGTTTGGGCGTGAGTGGCATCCAACGCCCCAAAAGGGGAATCCACGGTTCTCTCCGTAGGGGGACGACACCGGTCAGCTGGACGCCATAAGGTCCGTGGCCGTGCTATGCAACGAGGAATCCTGGCGCAGTGGCCGAACCCTGCACAGGGATTACCGCACACCGTGGGATGTTCAGGGTCGTTCTGCTGGTCTCCTGGTCCAGGCTTCTGGCCGGCGGGCTCAGACTGGCGGTTCGGGGTCGTACTGGATGCCACGGCGGACGTCCTGCGCGCGTTCGGTCCCGGCGAACCGGGCGACCAGGTGCAGGGCCATGTCGACGCCGGCGCTGACGCCCGCGCTGGTGATGAGGTCGCCGTCGTCCACGAACCGCGCGTCCACGTCGGTGACGACGGTCGGGTCAAGCTCGGAGAGCAGGTTCAGCGAGGCCCAGTGCGTCGTGGCCGGCCTTCGGGTCAGTAGCCCGGCCGCCGCGTATACGAGGCTCCCTGTGCAGACCGAGGCCATCAGTGGAACCTCTGCCCGCTGCGTCCTGACCCACTCCAGGTGCGGCTCCTCCTTCAGGAGGCGCCGGGTGCCGGGGCCGCCAGGATAGATCAGGACATCGGGCGAGGGATAGTCCGCCACGGAGCCGTGGGCGCCGAGGACGAGGTTCTTTGAACCCACGACGTCCGCGCCGTCAACGGATACGCAACTGATGCTCCACCCGTCCTCGGGACATTCCTGCGTCCAGTGGGCCAGGACTTCCCAAGGGCCGACGGCGTCGAGTTCCTCCACGCCGTCAAAGAGGAACAGATTGATGTGGCGGCTGCTTCGGGGTGCTGGGTTCCGGTTGGCGGATGGGCGTGAAGGGGTGGTCATGCTGGGCCTCCTGGCGTTGGTGTCTGATGGTGCGGATTGACGGCGCGGCGACGGCCGTTGTGATGTTCACAAGTTTGGCGGCCTGAAGAGCGTCTCGCCCCGGTCAAACAGCCGGGTTTGGCGAAGGTTCAAAGGTGCCGGCCGATGGTAAACTCTGCCTGTGCTGGTTGGTCGTGAGCATGAGCTTGAAGTCCTGGCCGGAATCGTGGCCCGGGGACGTAACGGATCGGCCGGCAACCTGCTTATCCGTGGTGAAGCCGGTGTCGGAAAATCCGCCCTGCTCGACGAAGTGGTGCGCAAATCCCCGCCCGCCACAGTGCTCCGCACTCAGGGCATCGAAGTTGAAGCCCCCCTTCCGTTCGCCGCATTGCACCGCCTGCTCCGGCCCGTTACCCGCCTGCGCCAGCAGATCCCACCGCTCCAGGCCAGGGCACTCCGCATGGCATTCGGCGAGGAAGACGGCCCGACTGTGGAGCCTTTCCTGGTGGGAATCGCGACGCTGGGCGTACTTGCTGCCGCCGCTGAGGAGCACTTTCTGCTGTGCGTCATCGACGATGCCCAGTGGCTCGATCCGGCCAGCGCCGATGCCTTGCTTTTCTGCTCCAGGAGGCTGGGAGCGGACCGGGCAGTCATGCTGTTCGCCGTCCGGGAAGGCACCGCGGGCAGGATTGAAGACCAGGGCCTGCCCGAGATGACTTTGGGCGGGCTTGATCCCGGCGCTGCCACCGAACTGCTGATGAGCTCGGGACCCGGGGCCTGCGCCGCCGAAGTCGCCGACCGGCTCGTTTCCGACACCCGCGGCAACGCCTTGGCCCTGCTGGAAATCGCGGCCGACTTGAGCGAGGCCCAGCGTACGGGTGCGGCAGCGCTCCCGCCGCACCTGCACCTGCCGACACGGGTGGAACAGGTCTTCCTCGGCAGGATCCGGCAGATGCCGAAACCGGTCCAGTTGTTGCTGCTGCTGGCCGCGGCGGACGAGACGGAGGACGCCGGAGTCATCAGGCGGGCAGCTGACCACCTGGGGCTGGAGGCGGACGTCTTCCGGGAGGCCGCTGATTCGGGGCTGCTGATCCTCAGTGCCGAGGCGACTACCCTCCGGCACCCGCTGGTCCGTTCCGCGGTCTATCAGGCATCCAACACCCAGGACCGCCGCCGGGTCCATCTGGCCCTGGCTGCAGTCCATGCGGCGGGCGGCGACACAGAGCGCGAAACGTGGCATCGCGCCGCGGCGGCGGACGGGCCGGACCCCGACCTGGCCCTGGCCCTGGAGCGTGCGGGCCTTCGGGCGGTGCGGCGCGGCGCCCACGCCTCGGCGCTGGCTACGTACGAGCGTGCGGCCTCCCTGAGTTCCGACCCGCAGCGGCGCGCGGCGCTGACGTTTGCGGCAGCCCGCAGCGCGTGGGCCTGCGGGCAGGGGCTCCACGCTCGCGCCTTGCTCAATGAGGCGGACGGGGGCGCGGCGGAACCCGGACTGGTAGCGGACATCGCCCGGTTGCGCGGGCACATTGAGGTCAATCTCGGCTCGGCAGGCCTCGCCCACCGCATTTTCGTGGAAGCGGCAAGGGCCGCGCAGCACGCCGAGCCGCTCCGCGCCCTGGAAATGGCAGTCCTGGCCGCAACCCTGCGCGCCTATCAGGCCGACAGCGGGACAGCTTTCCCGGCGGATGGCCTCTCGCTGGAGCCGGCTGCCGGGGACACCCCGAGGACCCGGTGCCTGAAGGACATGTTCGCGGCCATGAACCTCAGCGTGGAAGGCCGCTGGGGCGAGGCGATTGAGGCTTTCGACCGGGCGGCGGGGAGCAGCGCGGACGTGGATGACCGGGAGGTGTTTTGGAATCTTGGCAACGCCGCGTTGCACCTGGGAGACGATGAGGCCCAGCTGCATTTCTACTCCGGGGCACTCTCGCGTGCCCGCGAGGCGGGTGCCGGCACCGCGGTGGTCTATGCACTGCAGCGGCTGTGCTTCAGCCATTTCCTTGTCGGCGACGCCGCCGCTGTGCGAAGCGCCGCTGAGGAAGCCATGGCGCTGGCGCTCAGCATTGGCCAGCCGTCGATGACCTTGCTCCCCACTGCGTGGCTGTGCTTGTTGGCAGCGATGCAAGGCAGCGACGAATACGACGGACTGGTGGCGCGGCTCGACGACGTCCCCAACCAGGCGTTGGGCATCCTCGCTGACCCTGTCCACGATCTCACCCGCTGGGCGAAGGGCGTGCGCGCAGTATCTACCGGCGACCGGTCCGGCGCACTTCATCACCTCTCCAGATTCCGGCTCCCGGCGCTGGCCCGGATGGCGGCCGTGGAGCGGCTCGATGCAGCCGTCCGCGCCGGGGACATCGACCGCGCACGCGCCTGGACGCACGAGCTGGAAAAGTTTGCCCAGGCGACAAACCGTCCCTGGGCACGCGCTGCGGCGGCGTACGGCCGGGCGCTCACCAGCGACGGGGCCCCCGCCGACGCGCTGTTCCGCGAGTCACTGACGGAGTACTCCCGGGCCCGGCGGCCCCTGGACGAGGCCCGCGTGCACCTCGCCTACGGGGAGTGGCTGCGGCGGGCCCAGCGCCGGGTCGACGCCCGGCACCATCTGCGCCTGGCCCTTGAAACCTTCCGGGATGCGCACACAGAACCCCTCGCGGAGCGCGCCGCCCAGGAACTTCGCGCCTCCGGCGAAACCGCCCGGAAGCGCGATCCTTCCACCCTGGTCAAGCTGACGCCCATGGAGTTGAAGATCGCCCGGCTCGTCGGCTCCGGAATGTCCAACAAGGACGTCGCCACCGAGTGCTGGGTGTCGCCCCGGACGGTCGCGTTCCACTTGCGCAACATCTTCTCGAAGGCCGGCATCACCTCCCGCAGCGAGCTCGCTCGGCTCGATCTCGTCTGACCCCAAACCAGCCGGATCCCGGCAATGTTGCCGGGGCGACGGGGTGGCGGAGAAAGGAAACTCTAGGAACAAGGTTCCCTCCCTAGCGAAAGCGAGACCCACAATGAACATGTCCGAACAGATGAACTCAAGCAAGGGGCAGACGCCTGGCACTGCCAATACGATGAAAGCAATCGTCCAGGACAGGTATGGCTCTGTCGACGTCTACCGTCAGGAGCGGATCGCGCTGCCTGAGGTCGCTGCGAACGAAGTGCTGGTCCGCGTTCACGCGGCCGGCATGGACCGGGGAACATGGCATATGATGACCGGCCGCCCCTACCTGATCAGGATCCTCGGGTTCGGCGTGCGGGGACCTAAAAACCGGGTGCCCGGGCTCGATGTCGCCGGCACCGTCGTCGCTGTCGGATCCGAGGTGTCGCGCTTCTCGGTGGGAGATGAAGTATTCGGGATCTCCCGGGGATCCTTCGCTGAGTACGCCGCCGTGCTGGAGGAAAAGCTCGCCCATAAGCCCTCCAACCTGTCATTCGAACAGGCGGCGGTAGTGCCGATCTCGGCCGGCACAGCCCTTCAGGCTTTAGACGCCGGCAAGGTGGAGCGCGGGCAAAAGGTTCTCATCCTGGGCGCCTCAGGCGGCGTTGGCACCTTCGCCGTCCAGTTGGCCAAGGCATATGGCGCCGAGGTCACGGGCGTTTGCGGCACCGGAAAGGTTGACTTGGTGCGTGCATTGGGCGCCGACCACGTGCTGGACTATACGCGGGATGACTTCGCCGACGGGACGCGGCGCTACGACCTGATCCTCGATATCGGAGGCAACCCCCCACTAACGCGGCTGCGTCGGGCCCTCGCACCAGGTGGAACAGCCATCATTGTTGGCGGCGAGTCGGGCGGCAAGTGGACCGGAGGCTTCGGACGGAACCTGCGGGCACCACTGTTTTCGCTCTTTGTGCGTGAGCGCCTGGCGATGCTCGCTTCCAAGGAACGCGCCAGCGACCTGGAACAACTCGCTCCCCTTATCGAAGCGGGCCAGGTGATGCCGAGCATTGACACGGTTTACAAACTCGAAGAGGTTCAGCAGGCCATGCGGCAGCTTGAAGCGGGCCGTGTTCGGGGCAAGATTGCCATCCACGTTTCCGAATAGGAGCGATCCGCCGAACGCATCTTCAGCGCCCGGCTTTTCTGAGCCGGGAAAGGGCTTCGACCGCTAAACCCGGTCGGGGCCCTTTCGTTTGGGCCCCCGGCTCCACGCGAAGGAATTACCTCTCGCGATCCCGGCCATCTTGCCGGGGCGACCAGGTGGCCGTCGGAAACACACTTGAACAACAAGGTTCCCTCCCCAACGAAAAGCGAGACCGCCATGAACACCAAGTCCCCGACAACCAACGCTGCTGGCGCCCAGCCTGCGGAGACGCGGCCGGACGGCACCCCGGTTGGGCGTGTCGTCGCCGCTTCCCTGACGGCGGGCGGCGTCGCGGCCCTCCTCCTTGTCCTGGTCGTGGTCCCGGGCGCGCCCGAGCATGTCATCACGGGTTCGTTGCTGCTGGCTTTCGGGTTCGGCTGGGCGATGCTGGCTGTGCTGACCTCCAGGCTCACCTCCCGGCCTCAGCGCTGGAGCACCGTTCCTGCGGCCGTGATGGGAACCATGGGTCTAGCACTTTTGGTATTCGCTCCGCGGGATGCCGCCCTTACCGTCCTGAACTGGGTCTGGCCGCCGGTGATGCTTGCCCTCGTTGCCTGGTCCGCGGTGAAAATGCTGGCTGCCCTGAAGGGCCGCGGCCGGTGGTTCATCGCACCTGTCCTTGCTGTGCTGGCAGCCGCAAGCATCGGAGCTGTCACCTCCAACATCGCCGACACCAATGCCCGGCAGTCGTACCCGGCCACCGGGAAGCTGGTGTCCGTGGGAGACCACCAGTTGCATCTTGACTGCCGAGGCCAAGGCAGCCCCACGGTGGTGCTGTTCAACGGACTCGGGGAGTTCTCGGGGTCGTGGGCGCGGGTCACTGACCAACTCACCGGCACCACCCGGGTGTGCGCCTACGACCGCGCCGGGCAGGGCTGGAGCGAAGATGCCGCGTCTGTCCAGGACGGGGTGACCGCCGCCGAGGAACTTCAACTTCTGCTCGCCCAGGCCGGCGAACAGGGCCCTTACGTCTTGGCCGGACATTCTATCGGCGGGACCTACGCCATGAGCTTCGCGGCGAAGTATGCCGAGCAAGTCTCCGGGATGGTGCTGCTGGACAGTTCAAGTCCCCAACAGATGACCGCCATCCCGAGCTACCCTGGCCAGTACGCGGTGATGCTGCGCGGCCTGGCGATGGGACCCACCCTTGCAAGGATCGGTTTGGGTCCGCTCTTCAGCTCCGGATCGCACCTTCCCGCCCCGGCAGCCGACGGGGTTCAGGCCCTGACCTCCACCGCCCGCGCCGCCAGGAACGCGCGGGACGAGATCGCCATGATTCCTGAGGTGTTCCAGCAGGCGCAGGCCCTGACGCTGAACGGGGTACCACTGGCTGTACTGACTGCGTCTGAATCATCCCTCGGAATAGCCGGATGGGACGCAGCCCAGGACAAGCTCGCAGCCCTCTCCGGCAACAGCTCGCACCGGAACATCGAGTCAACCCATCCGGGTCTGATTGAGGATGAACGCGGCGCCGAAGAATCCTCCCGTGCGATTGCCGACGTCGTCACAGCTGTCCGCACCGGCACTCCTCTCAGCGCACGCTGAATCCTGTCTCCCCATACAGCCCGGGAGGAATCACCATGAGCAGCAGTATTCCGGTTCAACCCGGAGCAGCGTCCGTCCGAACTGTTGTAACTACGTCGCAGAGGCGCCGCCTCGTGGAGGTGACCGGATTCGTTGCCGTATGGGCAGTCCTCGGACACCTCTTGCGGGTCGACTCCGAAACTTACCTGTTGATGGGTGTACCGCTCACGGTTGCATTCCAGCTCCTCATCCGCAGACGCCCGCTGCGCGAACTGTGGGTCAGGGATGCTCCCGCTTTCACGCTGGACCGCCGCGGCCTGGCTCTCGCCGGAGCGCTCATGGTCACCCCTCTGCACTTTGGACTGCAGGCACTCCTACAAGGGGCCCGGTGGGCCCTGGTGTGTTGGTGGCTGGTAGCCGCCGCAGGCGCCGTGTACGCAGCGTTCGCCCTGCGTTCCATTCCATTCAAGCTGATGCTGCGTTCCGCCGTGGTGCCCTCAGCGGTGGGTACAGGCGCCCTAAGCCTGGGTCTGGGTGGACTCCACATCATCACTGGCTCTCCGCTCGACGGGCTGGCAGTGGCCGGCACCATCCTCAAATACTTGGCGATCTACCTCCCGGTGACCTTCGTCCTCGAGGAAGTCACCTTCCGCGGTGCCCTGGACGCCCACGCCCACGAACCCGGCGAACCTCGCGGACGGCAGTCCGCACTGTTCATTTCCGCCCTGTGGGGGCTGTGGCACTTGCCCGTCTCCCCGAGCGGGTTACCCATTCCGCTCCTAATTCTCTTTGTGATCGTCTGGCATAGCCTGATTGGATTCTTCCTGTCAATGGCGTGGCGCCGTACCGGTAACCTGGCCGGCGCGGGCCTAGCTCACGCGGCCATCGACGCGGTCCGCAACGCTCTCATGCCGGGGCTGTAGGTACAGACACCGTGACCCTGACCCCCGCCGATGTAAAGAAGATGAGTCATGCCCGAATTTGACGTAGTAATCGTCGGCGGCGGACCGCCGGCCTGTCCGCCGCGCTGGTACTGTCCCGCACCCGGCGGAAAGTATTGGTGGTCGATTCCGGGGCGCCACGGAACGCGCCGGCGTCGCACATGCACGGCTTCCTATCCCGGGACGGGATGCCTCCGGCCCGGCTGCTGGCCATGGGCAGGGACGAAGTACAGCGTTACGGCAGCGAAGTCCGTAGCGGCATCGTTGATGAACTTGTAGCTGACGGCCAGTCCGGTTTCAAGGTCCTGCTCTCCGACGGCCAGAGGGTTTCGAGCCGCAGTGTGCTGGTGGCCACGGGGCTGCGCGACGAACTCCCCGCCGTCGAGGGGCTGCATGAGAGATGGGCGCGGGACGTGCTGCACTGCCCTTACTGTCATGGCTTCGAAGTCCGCGACCAGCAGCTCGGCGTGCTGGGAAGCTCTGCTGACTCGGTTCACTACGCCCAGATTGTGCGGTGATGCCGTGTTTAATGTGCAGTGGCCTATCTCTCCGACCCTTTCCTGTTACCTTCGGGTGCGGGAATGACTAGAGCCGCCCACGGCCTGGTTCATCGCACGGCAAGGGGCGAGTGCAGAATGCCAGGACGGGCGAAACCTAGGAGGCACGCTGATGCGGCCTTGATGTGGCACACCACCCCGGCTGGTATGCCCGCAGACATCGGCTGGTCATCCTCTCGAAAGACCAGGGAAACGTGTCTCGGGCATCGTTAAGTTGTGATGGATAGCCTTGAACAGAAGCCCGAATTGGCTGAGGAAGCCTCCGCCGCTCTGACTGCTTCTTGGGCGCCGCTTACTGTGGGCCAGGAGATTGAAGCCTGGTACCGGGGTCAGCTTGCTCATCGGGGCCGCGTGGCCCGCATTCTTCAGTCCAGTAATCTCTTTTGGATTAGCGATTCGTGCACGGGAGACAGGCGGCTGCTGGACTCGGATGAATTCAGCATCAGGCCATTGTCCGGGTAGTTCGTAAGTCAAGGCGCCGCGGTACGGGGCCTCGAGTCAGACGCTAGCCCCCGCCCGGGCCAACACCCGGGATTCCGCCAGTTGCGGTTCCGGACTGGCGGCGAATGTCGTGGCGGTCAGGCGTCCGCTCCGGCAGCCCCTTCCAGGGTCGAGGGGGCGAAAATTGCCGTGACGACGTCGTCGCGGAGGTAGTACTGGCGTTGTTCCAGCGGTACCAGGCTGCCGCGGACGACGTAGTAGCCGCGACCTTCTCCGGGGCCGCCGGCGGCGCGGTCAATGGCACCGAGTATGTCCGCGCTCAGCAGCTGTTCCGGCCCTTGTTTTTGAAGCGAAGCGAGCTCTTCCGGCCGGAGCGAGCTGATGAGCTTCTGAATGTCGGTCATTGTCCTCGTCCTTAACGGCACCGCAGGAATGCGATTGCTTCCCCCGCGGGCGTGTCCGGGGGTGCCTTGACCGGTTGCGTCCAACCCGATTGTAGAACCCGGTTATCTGCCGGAACAGGCGTTGATTTCGGGCCCGAATGGGGCTATGAGTGCGTCGAAGTGTGCTTTCCGGAACGTCAGGGCGGGTTCGTCGGCTGCAGGCTGTGCGGACGGACCTGCTACAAGTTCTGGCTTGGCAGAAAGAGAGAGATCGCCCTGCGTTCACCCGGTGTTAGTTGTGGTCCCGGATGCTGTCCGGACGATCCTCATATCGAAAGGTCACAATGACGCTTCGCCTGCCCCGCGCTCTTCCGACGCTCCCTACGGCCACAGGGCGGTTTGTTCTTACACCGTTCAGTACAGGTGACGTCCAAGCGCTGGCACATATCCTTGGCAACGATGAAATCTGGGCCACGGGGTTCGGTGACGGACACCACCGTCCGGTCACACACGATGAGATGGTCTGCTTTATCAACGTCCGCCATGAAGGGCTGCGGATCTTTGCCGTGCATTACACCGGCCTGCCCGGCGGCCCGCTGTTCGTGGGGACCACCGGCATCACGGAGTCACACACGCCAACACAGCGGGTGAAGATCGGCCGGACCATCATCAGCCCGGCATTCTGGGGCATGAACGTCAATCACGAGGTGAAGCTCGCCCTGCTCGACTGGGTGTTCTCCCGCGGCGCAGGACGCGTTGAGTGCGATGTGGATCCGCGAAACCACAGGTCAATTTCGTCGCTCAAGCGGTTCGGTTTCACCGTCGAGGGCACCCGACGGCGCTCCTCCCAACGGATCGACGGATCCTGGCGGGACATCGTGGTTCTGTCGTTGCTTACAGAGGAATGGCCGACGACCCGACAAAAGGCGCTCCTGGCCTTGGACAAACCGCGTGTTTCCCTTCTCTAGGCTAAGCCCCGGTCAACCGATATTTGACAGGAGCTTCGCCAATTGAACGACTATGAATCGCCTGCATATGTCCCAACGAGGAGCGCTGTTGGGCAAGGCCGGAGCCATGGCGTGACTTAATCGCGGGCATCGGACTCGGATTGGTGGTGTCAGTTCTCCGTTGGTGGCGAGGTAGCGAGGTGGCGGAGCCGGTTCTTGGCACCGTGTTCCACCAGCGTAGGTATGTAGGTCCGGATCCGGCTGGCCTCCAGTCGGTCGTATTCTTCGGCTACAAGGCCGGCGATGTAGTACCGGGATGTCTCGGGGTATCGCGCGGAGAGGCGGTCCGTGACTTTGGCGATGGTTTCGTGCTTTTCCTTATCGTCCATCAAATCAGTTTGGGGCCAGGGAACGGTGGCGTCCAGCAGCCTGCTTAGCGCATTGCAGCCCGGCGCCCGCCGCCTAAAGGGGGGATGTCGGCTGCCGCAGTGGGTGAGTAGCCTGGCATTTGGAAATCACGTTGTGGAAACTTTCGGGCAACCTGGGGCGTGCACTGTATAGATACGGAACGCTTTGGAAAGGACCCGCTCGTGAACGCAGCTGAGAAGAGAGCGGTGACTTCCTGTCATGAGCTGATGGACGGGGATAGTGTCGACGCCCTGTACAGGGAAGCGTTGGTGCACCGGGGACGGGTCACTGAGAGGATGCCCGAGCACGGGTTGTTTTGGATCATGGATGAGGTAACCGGTGGCCGGAGGCTGCTGGACATGGCCGAACTGGACATAGTCCTTCTGCAGCCGACGCCACTTCCGGACGCTGCCGGCACCGGGCCGGCCGCCGCGTAACTCCGGCCGAGACGGCGGAAGGAGGCGGCCCGGGCTTCCATTGGGGGAGCCCGGGCCGCCGGGGGATAGTGTTTGCGACGACGGCGTGTTTCGGTGCCCCAACCGCTTCGCCCCGACCACTGGGAGGTACCGGATGGATTCCTCATTCGACCCGGGGCCTGTGTGCGGTGACGGTCCAGTGGTGTTTGGTGCCCCGTGGGCCTGCCCGGCGCCATTGGTCAGGGCGTCGGCCCTCTTCGCCCGGTCGGTGAATGCTCATTTGGTTTGTGCGTTCGTGGATCCGGCGGGCTATCTGGCGGAATGGGATCCTCCCCGGTCCCGGAATGCTGTGTCGCTGGACCCGGCAGGCAATGCCGAGGCTCTGTTCCCGGCCGCGGACGTGAAGGCGAGCCTGGTGCGCTGCCTGGGTGCTCCCGGGTATGAGTGGTCCTTCCGGGTGCTGGGCGGGGCCGTCGCGCCGGCCCTGGCCCGTCTCGCGGCGAGCACGGGAGCGTCGCTGCTGATCGTCGGCGGTCCCCGGCCCGGTCTCCTCGCCGGGTTCCAGCGCCTGATGGAGGGCGCCGTTCCGGATGAGCTGCTCCGGATCCAGGACCGTCCTGTACTTATACTCCCGTCAGGGTAGCCCTCGCTATTCGGTCAGCCGATCAGTTCGGCACGTCTCTTCACGGCCCTGACATAGTCGGCGAAGGAGTGGTCCGCGTCCTGGACGGTGTTTCCTATGAGCCCCGCCAGGGGCCCGCAAGACTCCTCTGTGACCCTCAGGTGTGTCATCGCGGCCTGGGACGAGATCGTGAAGGTCCGGACGCTTTTGAACAGTCCCAGGGGCAGGCCGCGGGTCCAGGTCATGAACTCGCCCGGGACTTGTTCGACGTGGAGGCGGTACCTGCGGTTATCGGCGGTAGTGCGGATCCGGATGGTGCCGCCGTTGCGGACCTCCCCGTCGATCGCGGTGATGCCGGAGTCCCATACGGTGTAGTTCCCGGCGTCGGTGATGATGTCCCAGACGGTCGAGCTGCGGGCGTTGATCAGGGTCCCGGCATGAAGGATGTGCATGGCCGTCACAGTAGCCGCCGGCTCCTGTGACGGCCGGTTTTGCCCCCGTTGCGGGTGAACATCACATGTCCCTGGCAACACATTCCGGGAGATGGGCCTGGCGCCGCGTGTTCCAAGGTTTGCCGCCAGATCTAGAGGCGGCGCCCACGGGCCTTCTTGCGCAGCTTCCGATAGGCTGCCTCGGTTTTAGCGGCCGTTTCGGCTTCCTGTTTGGTCAGGGCCGTGTAGACGGCTACGGTTCCCGGGGCAATGTCAGGGGCTGCGGCGAGCCGGTGCAGGAGTTCGCGCGCGACGACGGTGTCCTGGTGGTCGCCGAGGACGGTTTGGATACGGTGCCCTGTCTTTTCCAGCCGCCTGGCCCGTTTCCCGTGAATGGTGATGACGGATTCTGCGGCGTGACGGAGCCGTTTGGCGTCTTTGCGGACCTGATGGAGCGCGGCGTCGTATCCGGGGCTTCCGGCAGCTTTACGGGAGGCCCGGTGGGCCCGGTGCAAGCGGCGCGCAGCGTTGTTCACCAGCCGTGTGCTGGCTTTCCGGGCGGGTTTGGAGGCTTTGGATTTTGATTTCACGGGCGGGTGGTCGCGGAAGTGTTCCAAAGCGGTCAGGATCCGGTAGTACCGGGCCGAGTTGAGCGTTGCGAGGGCGCGCTGGTAGCCGGTGTTGTAGGCGGTGCCGAGTACGTGCTCGATCTGTCCGAGCGCGGGCCCGGAGGCCTGCGCTTCGGGCAGGGCGTGCAGGTTCGCGAGGATCCGTTCCCGCATCACTTCGGCGTCGCGCGGGCGGCCCAGGATCCGGCCCAGCCACTGCAGGTCCCGCTCCAGTCCGACGACGGCGTCCTTTATGAACAGGGTCCGGTAGGTCCGCAGCACGGACCGGATCCTGCGGGCGGCCGAACGCATCTGATGCACGGCGTCCGGCACCTCCTGCCGGACGCCGGCGTCATGGGTGAGGAGTTCGTTGAGCTGCGCGCCGACATACGCGGTCACGACGTCGCGGACGGGTCCCTTTTTCCGTGGCGGGCCGGAGCCGGTGGTCCGGGCCGCGGGCCAGGCCTTGCCGAGGGCGCGGGCGAGTTTCGCGGCGTGGGCTGAGGGCACGGCCCCGGCAGCTTCCAGCGCCGGTTGCGCGGCCGTGAAGAGCTCGGGTGCGGCGTGGACGAGTTCGAGTTCCCATTCACGCCAGTGCGATTCCGGTCCCAGATTGCGTAACGGGACGGCGTAGACGCGGTCATCGGTGAAGTCGGCGAGGTGTTCCCCGGCCGGCCCGTGCAGCCGGTAGGTTGAGCGCCGGGTGGACAGGCGGGCCACGGCCGAGAGCTTCCGGCCGCGGGTGAAGGCGGCGAGGTGATCGAGCAATTCGGCCGGGACTTGGTCGGGCTGGCCGAGGGGTGCCTGGAGTTCGCGGCGGCTGTCCGGTCCGGCCGGCAGTTTCAGGTGCCATCCCTGGTCGGTGCCGCCCGTGCGGCGGCGCAGGGTAATGCCCCGGGCTGCGAGTTCGAGTCCGGCGGTGTCATAGTAGACGGCCTCCAGGAATGTCTCCGCGGGTTTGCCGGCCTGGTCGACGCCGGAAATATCGGCGAAGACCGGGACCCGGGCGTTGTGGCCGGTGTCGTACTTACGCTCCGTTTCGGTGCTGTCCCGGGATGCCATAGGTCTCAGCCCGTCGGCCTGGTGACAGGGGCGGTGACGGCTGCAGCGCTGTTCGTCATGGTGCATGTCCTTGCCTGACGCCGGGCGATGGCATGGGGCAGGACGCCCCCAGTACCCGGTTGTGCACTGATTCTAGGTCCCGAACCTGCGCCGGGCCAGTGTCCTTGGACCGTGTTCGGCGGGCCGGGACGGTCCCGGTCCAGAGTCTGACCGGGGTGCCAATCCAAGAGGTGCCGGCGGGCACTGTTTCCCCGCGCATGACCAGGGACGCCCGTCCCACAGTTCCGCCGGCGCAGATCCGGGCCGCAGGCAGCTGACGAAAGCGTGATGGCGATGATCCAGGAAGTTGCCACGAACCCGAGGAGGATCAGGACGAATATCGGCAGAAAGCTTTCCAGGATTGCCGCCGAGCCTTGTCCCTTGGGGCTTTCCCGGGGGACCCTGCAGTACATCGGCAGCATTCCCAGAAGGGTAAGGGCAACCATCAGCAGGGTGGCTAGCGGGGACAGGGCTCCGGCGGCAAGGGCCGCGATGGCCGGCAGGTAGGACAGCGTGGAGAAGTAAGCGCCGCCCGTCAGGCACATGACTTCAGCGGGAATGTCTCGTGGCCTGTGTCACTCACGTGCGTCTCCTCCGCTTCGCGGGGGCGCAGCTCATCCAAAATGTCCGACACTCCTGCGATTCAACCTAGTCCCCGGACGGTCGACGAATGCGTGTTTGAACGTTTTCTTTACGCGTTTATAACGCCCGCCGTTCCGCCAGGGTGGTGGCCGCGGCCCGGGTGCAGTGAGTCACTCGCATCTGAAGAAGCACTCGTGGTGGCAGGTGATGTGCCTGACGGGAGTGCTGGTGGCCGTCCCGCTGCCACGAGAGGGTGTGCCTTAAGCATCCGGACGATCGGTTGAACGCACACGGAACTACTCGTCCTCGGGAACTTCTTCGTTTGCCGTTTCCTCGATCCAGTCGATTGCCTCATCCGAGAGGAAGAACCCCTCTGGAGCGTTGTGCCCAACCCAGGAAGCATCTGCCGTGGATGCGCCTGCGACGGCGGAGATCTGTTCCAGAATATTGAGCGGCACGACGTCACCGTTGTTGTCGATTAGCCATTGCCGGGCTGACGGGTCCACCGCTGGCCACCACTCTTCAATGCGCATGGCCTTATCATGGCACGGCCCCAAACTCTCCGACAGCGGAATGATCACGCAAATTTTCGACCTCTGCGCCTATGGAAACCATCAAGGCAGGTTCCGTTGAGGCCCTTGTCGGTGGTGTCATGGAGGAAAAGTGACACCGCGGCCGCAGTGGCCGCGGTCCGCTCCCAGTCAGGAGCCAACTGAAATGAACAAGAACACGGTGCAGCAGGGCGGGGGCACGTCCGGTCTCCCGACCGGTACCGGTGACGCCCGGGATTTTATTGCCGTTGATGACAGCGGTGAGTTTTCGTATCACGGGTCCGAACAGGATCTGCTGTCTGCGTTTGAATACGTCGAGGAAGTCGCGTGCGTTGTTGACCGCAGCGGCGGAACCCACCGCCTGGCGTTGGATTCGAACCGCCATCTCATTTTGGGCCCCTCGCGCGGTCCGGTGGAATTCCATTGGCTCCGACAGGCGTGGCTGGACGCGCAAAACGCGCACCCGGAACGGCACCGGCTGCGGCGCTTCTTCCCCCTGACCAGGGACGAGGTGGTGGCGGACCTGTTCGAAACGTTGGTATTGGAACACGGGCCCGAGCCGGCCGTAGGCTCATGGACCATGGATGTCAGGGGCATGACATCGCAACCGGCCGGTCTGGTGGAAGTTGATCGCCGGCTCGCGCGTCGGGACCTGCCGGAACATGTCCACGTGAAGGACCCGTTCGGTCACGTCTACCGGCCGTTGCGGCACCGCAGGCACTGGTACCTGCCGGCGACCGCCGGATTCAACCTTTACATTGAAGTTCCGCCTCCGCCTCAGTAGTGCCTGTTCCCTCACCCGCGGCGAGTCAGGCGGGAACCGCGGGTCGTTGCGGCGTTAAGGATCCGTCAAGATTGTCCCGGGGCCGGGAGCGCCGCGCGGGGCCGGTGTTATCGTCGGCATTGGACGCGATGGCGCGCATCGCAAGGAAGGCCGCTATGACCACGATGAGCAGGCCGCCAGCGGATCCTCAGGCCGCACGGCCGGGAGCCGGGGACAACTTCAGGCGTTGGTTGCTGTTCGGCCTGGTGGACGCCAAGGGGGTCCACCAGGGGCCCGGCGCGGTTGGCGATTCGCACTTGAAGAAACATCCGTGGTGGCAGGTGATGTGCCTGACGGGTGTGGATTATTTCTCCACCCTGGGTTATCAGCCGGCCATCGCGGCCCTGGCGGCGGGCGTGATCTCACCGCTGGCGACCATGGTGCTGGTTGCGGTCACCCTGCTGGGTGCCCTGCCCGTGTACCGCCGGGTTGCCGGGGAGAGCCACCGGGGCGAGGGGTCCATCGCTATGCTGGAGAGGTTGCTGCCGCGCTGGGGCGGGAAACTGCTGGTTCTGGTGTTGTTGGGGTTCGCAGCGACTGACTTCATGATCACTATGACACTCTCGGCAGCCGATGCCACGGCCCATGCGATCCAAAACCCTTTCGTTCCGGGTTGGATGCAGGGACAAAATGTGCCGGTCACGCTGTTCCTGCTCGCACTGCTGGGCGCCGTCTTCCTGCGCGGCTTCAAGGAGGCCATCGGTGTGGCGGTCGTCCTGGTCGGCATCTACCTGGGACTGAATGTCGTGGTGGTGATCACCACCATCTTTGAAGCGTTTACTCACCCCGTTGCCGTGGGCGGCTGGTGGCAGGCACTGACCACCTCGCACGGGAATCCGTTCATGGTGGTCGGGATTGCGCTGCTGGTCTTCCCGAAGCTGGCGCTGGGCCTGTCCGGTTTCGAGACCGGGGTGGCCGTGATGCCGCAGATCAAGGGCCGGCCCGGGGATACCGAAGATAGGCCGGTCGGCCGGATCGAGGGGACCCGACGGCTCCTGTCCACCGCGGCCGTCATCATGAGTGCTTTCCTGATCACCACCAGCTTCACGACCGTGATCCTGATCCCGGAGCAGGAATTCCAGCCCGGAGGTCAGGCCAACGGCCGCGCCCTGGCTTTCCTGGCCCACGAATACCTTGGCCCGGGTTTCGGGACCGTGTATGACATGAGCACCATCGCGATTCTCTGGTTTGCGGGCGCTTCCGCGATGGCGGGCCTGCTGAATCTGGTCCCGCGGTATTTGCCGCGCTACGGTATGGCCCCCGGGTGGGCACGGGCTGTGCGGCCGCTGGTGCTCGTGTTCACTGCCGTCGGGTTCCTGGTCACCTGGCTGTTCGACGCCGATGTCGATGCCCAGGGCGGCGCATACGCCACCGGCGTGCTGGTGCTGATGACCTCCGCAGCGGTTGCCGTGACCCTGTCGGCAAGGCGCCGGCAACAGCGCAAACGCACCCTCGGGTTCGGTGTCATCGCCGTGGTGTTCATTTACACGACGGTGGCCAACATCTTTGAACGGCCCGAAGGTATCCGGATCGCCTCGTTCTTCATCGCCGGCATCATCGTGATCTCGCTGCTCTCCCGGGTCCGGCGGTCCTTTGAACTCCACGCCACCCACGTTCATCTGGACCGGCAGGCGTTGGAATTCATGTCCTCAAACCTTTCCGGCCCGATCGCGCTCATCGCCCACGAACCGCTCCGGCTGAGCCCGGAGGCCTACAGGGACAAGCTGACCTCTGCGATCGAAGTCAGCCACATTCCTGTTGATTACCAGGCGCTGTTCCTGGAAGTGGTAGTGGACGATTCCTCCGATTTTGAGACAGCACTGGAAGTGCGCGGCGTGACCCGGCACGGGTACCAGATTCTGGAGGTCCACGGACCGGTGGTACCGAACACGATCGCTTCGGTGCTGCTGCATATCAGGGACGTGACGGGCCTGATGCCGCACATCTACTTCCGCTGGACCGAGGGCAATCCGGTCACCAACCTGCTGAAGTTCCTGTTCCTGGGTGAAGGTGAAATCGCTCCGGTGACCCGCGAAGTGCTCCGCGAAGCCGAACCGGACGTCACCAAACGGCCTTGGGTCCACGTAGGCTGACTGCCGCTGCAGGCCGGGCGCGTTAAGACGGCGTCAAGATCCGCTGAGTGTGCGTTAAAAAAACATCAGGAACCTCATTTTGTCTCCGCCGGGGGAGTTGACTGTCAGTAGCCCCGCAAACGGGGCGCGGATGAAAGGAACCTGCAATGGCCGACCTGGCTGTTATCGGAATCCTCATGGTGTCCATGGGGTTCGTCATGTGGATCGGCCACGTCCTGGCTGGAATGGTCGGCGGAGCCGATGACAGGCCGGAGGGCGGGCAATGAGCCTCGACGCGATCATGTGGCTGGTCCTGCTCATCTCTGGCGTGGCTTTGTTCGGTTACCTTCTCGCAGTGCTGATCCACCCGGAAAAGTGGTGAGTACCAGGTGACGTTTAACACCGCATCCTTCCTCACCCAGATCGCCGTCCTGCTCCTGGCCCTGGCGGCCGCCCATAAACCGCTGGGCCTCTATCTCGCCCGCGTTTTTGAGGACACGACGTCGACACGCCCGGAGCGGCTGTTCTACCGGCTCGCCGGAGTCGACGCCGGCACCGAACAGACCTGGCCCGTGTACCTCCGCAGCGTCCTGGCCTTCTCCGCCGTCTCCATTCTGGCCGTGTTCGGCCTCCAGCGGCTCCAAGGTGTTCTCCCGGGTGCCGGTTCACTGCCGGGGGTTGATCCGTGGGTGGCGATGAACACTGCCATATCCTTCGTTACGAACACCAACTGGCAGACCTACGTCCCCGAAACGACCGTCGGAATCTTCGTGCAGATGTCCCTGCTGGCAGTGCAGAACTTCCTATCCGCCGCCGTCGGCATCGTCGTGGCCGTCGCCCTGATCCGGGGCATCGCCCGCACCCGGACTGACAGGCTCGGCAACTTCTGGGTGGACCTGGCCCGGACAAGCTTCCGCGTCCTGCTCCCGCTGGCAGCAGCCGCCGCCGTCGTACTGGTGATCGGCGGGGTGGTCCAGAACTTCTGGTCCACCGACGTCACCAACCAGGCAACGGGCATCAGCCAGACGATCCCCGGCGGTCCGGTCGCCTCGCAGGAGGCGATCAAGATCCTGGGCACCAACGGCGGCGGGTACTTCAACGCCAACTCCGCGCACCCGTTGGAGAACCCCAATGTTTTCATCAGCCTGTTCCAGGTCTTCCTGCTCCTGCTGATCCCCTCCGCGCTGCCGTACGCGTACGGCCGGATGGTGGGGGACCGTAAGCAGGGCTACACGGTGGCCGCCGTGATGGGCGCCTTGTGGCTGGCTTCGGTTTCGTTGATGGGATGGGCCGTTGCCACAGCCCAGGGCACCGCCACCGCGGCCGCGGGCGGTCTGGGCGAAGGATTCGAGCAACGCTTCGGCGCAGCAACGAGCGCGATCTTCGCCGCGTCCACCACGCTCACCTCAACCGGCGCCGTCAACGTCGCCCACGACTCCCTGCCGCCGCTGGCCGGTGGCCTTGCGATGGTGAACATGATGCTTGGCGAGGTCGCCCCGGGTGGCACCGGGTCCGGGCTCTACGGCATGCTCATCCTGTCCATCATCGCAGTCTTCATCGCCGGACTCATGGTCGGGCGCACACCGGAGTACCTGGGCAAGAAGATCGGGCCGAAGGAAATGAAGCTCGCCGCCCTGTACATCCTCGTCACCCCGACCCTGGTTCTGGCCCTGGCCGGCATTACCGTCCTGCTGCCGGACATCATGGCCAACGCACCCGCTACCGGACCGCACCAGTTCAGCGAGGTGCTCTATGCCTTCACTTCCGGGGCAAATAACAACGGCTCCGCGTTCGGCGGCATCACCACCTCCGGGCCGTTCCTCTCGGTCATGATGGGCCTGGCCATGCTGCTGGGCCGGTTCCTGCCGATTGTGCTGGTTCTGGCCCTTGCCGGATCCCTCGCCCGGCAGGCCAAGGTTCCTGCCTCCGCCGGTACCGTCCCCACGCACGGCGCGCTGTTTGGTTCGCTGCTGCTGGGCGTGACAGTCATCCTGACCGCCCTCAGCTACTTCCCGGCCCTTGCCCTGGGCCCCCTCGCAGAAGGACTCTTGAAATGACCCCGTCACGGACGGACACTGCCGCCCAGACTTACGCCGACGGCAACCCCCTCGGCACCCCCGGCGAACACAAACACCACACCAAGGCACCTGCGAAACTGACGCTCGCCTCCGTCGCAGCGGCCCTGCCCCTCGCTGTCCGAAAGCTGTCGCCGGGCCAGATGATCCACTCCCCGGTGATGTTCACCGTGCTCATCGGGGCCGCCCTATGCACGGTCATCTCCTTCCTCAAACCGGACGTGTTCAGCACCGCCGTCACCGCCTGGCTGTGGCTCACCGTGCTGTTCGGGACCCTCTCGGAATCCATCGCCGAGGGCCGGGGCAAAGCCCAGGCCGACAGCCTCCGCGCAAGCCGGAAAGGCGTCATGGCCAGACTCCGTCAGCCCGACGGCACCACCAAAGAAGTTCCGGGCACGGAACTGCGGCTCAACGACACCGTCATCTGCGAGGCCGGAGACGTCATCCCCTCGGACGGCGAAATCATCGACGGCCTGGCCAGCGTCGACGAGTCCACCATCACCGGTGAATCAGCGCCCGTCATCCGTGAATCCGGGGGCGACAGGTCCTCCGTCACCGGCGGCACGAAAGTCCTCTCGGACCGGATAGTCATCCGCATCACCGCTGAACCGGGCCAGACCTTCATTGACCGGATGATCAAGCTGGTCGAGGGCGCAGTCCGGCAGAAAACCCCGAACGAGATCGCACTGCACGTGCTCCTGGTGTCCCTGACCATTGTGTTCCTGGCCGTCACCATGTCACTGGCGCCGTTCGCGTCCCTCGCCGGAGCCACACCGTCGCCGATCGTGCTGGTGGCGCTGCTGGTCTGCCTGATCCCCACCACCATCGGCGCGCTGGTGCCGGCGATCGGCATCGCCGGCATGGACCGGCTGGTCCAGCACAATGTGCTGGCCACCTCGGGCCGTGCCGTGGAAACCGCCGGGGACATCACCACGCTGCTGCTGGATAAGACCGGCACCATCACCTACGGCAACCGCCGCGCCGTCAACTTCTACCCCGCCAACCACGTGGAGCGCACCGATCTGATCGAGGCGGCCCGGGTCTGCAGCCTGGCCGACGACACCCCCGAGGGGCGCTCCATCGTGGACCTCGCCGCCGACAAAGGAATGACAGGTCCGGATCTGGCCGCCCTGGAACACAGTTCCGGCGAGTTTGCAGTGGTTCCGTTCAGTGCCAGCACCCGCATGAGCGGGCTGGATCTTGACGGGCTGCAGATCCGCAAAGGCGCCGCCTCCACGGTGGGGGCATTCGTCGCAGAGCTAGGCGGACACACCCCGGCCGAGGTAGAGAACCGGGTCAAAGAAATCTCGGCCCAGGGCGGAACACCGCTGCTGGTCGCCAAGGTCGGAAAGGACGGCGTCGCGGACATCCTGGGCACCATCCATCTCGCCGACGTCGTCAAACCCGGCATGCACGCCCGGTTCGCCGAGCTGCGCAAGATGGGCATCAGAACGGTGATGATCACCGGCGACAACCCCATCACTGCGAAGGCGATCGCGGCCGAGGCCGGCGTCGATGACTTCCTGGCCGAAGCCACCCCGGAGGACAAACTCGCAGTCATCAAGAAAGAGCAGGCCGCCGGCCGGCTCGTGGCCATGACCGGGGACGGCACCAATGACGCCCCCGCCCTGGCCGCAGCCGACGTCGGCGTCGCGATGAACTCCGGCACCCCGGCGGCGAAGGACGCCGCGAACATGGTGGACCTCGACTCCGACCCCACTAAGCTGATCAACATCGTCGGGATCGGCAAGCAACTGCTCATCACCCGCGGAGCGTTGACCACATTCTCGGTCGCGAACGACGTCGCCAAATACTTCGCCATCGTTCCAGCACTCTTCACCGCAGCTTTCCCCGGACTCGGGCTGTTGAACATCATGGCGCTGGCCACACCGGCCTCGGCCATCCTGTCGGCGGTGATCTTCAACGCGCTGATCATCATCGCCCTGGTGCCGCTCGCGCTCCGCGGGGTCAAGTACCGTGCCGTTTCGGCGAACCAGGCGCTTGGCCGGAACCTGCTGGTCTACGGGCTCGGCGGCCTCGTCGCCCCGTTCATCGGCATCAAACTCATCGACCTGACCATCGCCCTGATCCCCGGAATCGGCTAGGAACATCCCATGAACGCTCTCACCGGTTACCTCCGCCAGGCCGGAACCGCCCTGCGCTTCCTGTTCCTGGCCACCCTCGTCCTCGGCGTCGCCTACCCCCTGGCCATCTTTGGCGCCGCGCAAGTGGTTGCCCCGTACCAGGCCAACGGCTCCATCCTCAAAGACGACGGCGGGGCCCCCGCAGCGTCCGCCCTAATCGCCCAGTCAGCCGCCGACGACACCGGCGCGCAGGATCCGCGCTGGTTCCACGCCCGACCTTCCGCCGTGAAGTGGGACCCGGCATCGTCCTCCGCCAGCAACCTTGGGCCCAATGATTCCAAACTCCTCGACGCCGTCAAGGCCAACCGCTCCGCCGTCGCCGGATCCGAAGGCATCAGCGAAGCGGACGTGCCCGCGGACGCCGTGACAGCGAGCGCCTCGGGCCTGGACCCGAACATCTCGCCGGACTATGCCCGGGTTCAGGTACCCCGTGTCGCCGCGGCCCACGGGCTGAGCCCCGAGGCGGTCAGGGCTCTTGTGGCGAGGCATACCAGCGGCGGTCTGGAGGCGTTCCTGGGCCAGCCATCGGTCAATGTCACCGACCTGAACTTGTCCGTGGCATCAGCGGCACAGTCCGGCCCTCAGCCGTGAGACCGTGCCCTGTTCAGGTGAAAGACTGACCCCATGGCACGCGGAACACTACGGATTTTCCTGGGGGCCGCCCCGGGAGTCGGCAAGACCTACGAAATGCTCGAGGAAGCCCACCGTCTGGGCGAACGTGGCGAGGACGTCGTCGTCGCGTTCGCCCTGGACCACGGACGTGCCGACACCCGCGCGCTGCTGGACGGGCTGGAAGTCATCCCGCCACGGCGGCTGCCGTACCGGGGCACCGAATTCGATGAGATGGATCTGGACGCCGTACTGGCCCGGGCACCCGAGACAGCCATCGTCGACGAATACGCCCACACCAACATCCCCGGCAGCCGGCATCCCAAACGGTGGGAGGACATCGACGAACTCCTCAACGCCGGCATCAACGTCCTCTCCACGGTCAACATCCAGCACCTGGCCTCCCTTGGGGACGTCGTCAACGCCATCACCGACGTCCGCCAGGCCGAAACCGTGCCGGACGAAATCGTCCGCAGGGCCGACCAGATCCACCTGGTCGACATCTCCCCGGAGCTCCTCCGCCAGCGCCTGGGCGACGGGAAGATCTACTCCGCCGAGAAGATCGATGCCGCCCTCTCGAACTACTTCCGCCTGGGCAACCTCACCGCATTGCGCGAGCTGGCGTTGCTGTGGTTGGCCGACAGGGTGGATGAAGGACTAGCACGGTACCGGGAAGAAAACGACATCCAGGCCACCTGGCCGGCCCGCGAACGCATCGTGGTCGGGCTGACCGGCAGCCCCGAAGGTGAAGTTCTCATCCGCAGGGCTGCCCGGATCCTGAACCGTGTCAACGGCGGGGACCTTCTGGCCGTGCACGTCCGCGCCGCCGACGGCGTCGCCGAGGAATCCCCCCAGGCCTTGGAGGCCCAGCGCCGCCTAATCCAGGACCTCGGCGGCAGCTACCACATTGTTGCAGGCGAAGACCCCGCCAGCGCGCTCCTGGACTTCGCCCGCAGCGTCAACGCCACCCAGATCGTCGTTGGCATCTCCCGCCACAAGAAACTGGCCGGCCTGTTGGGCGCACTGTTCGGCGGAGGCATCGGCACCAGGGTGGTCCGCGACTCCGGAGACATCGACGTGCACATGGTCTCCCACCCCCTCGGCGGGCGCGGTACTGGTCCGGTCCGGCAACGCGACCTCGGCAGGATCAGGGTCACCATCGGCTTCGGCCTGGCCGTCGTACTGCCCATACTCGTTCAGCTCATGCTCTCTGCGAATCCTGAACCGAACATCACCACAGCCGCACTCATCCAGCTGAGCGGCTGCGTACTCGTCGCACTCATCGGCGGCCTCTGGCCGGCCATTCTCGCCGCCCTCTGGTCCAGCCTGCTGGTCAACTACTACTCCACCCCGCCGGTCGGCACACTGACCATCAGCGACCCGCAGAATATCCTGGCCCTGGTGGTCTTCGTCGGAGTCTCCGCAGCCGTCGCGGTCGTCGTCGACATCTCGGCACGCCGCTCCAAAGAAGCCTCCCGCGCCCGCGCAGAAGCCACCACACTCGGAGACCTCACCCGAGGCGCAGCCCGCGCCGAAGACACCCTGAAAGGACTACTCGAACAGGCCCTGGACGTCTTCCAAGTCAGCGGCGCAGCCCTCTACACATCCACCGGCGACACGGACACAGGAGCGCCCGGCAGAACCGTCTGGCGGCCCGTTGCAGAAGCCGGCACACTCCCTCCCGGCGGACCGGATACTGCCGACAACATCGAACAGATCGACCCCACAACCCGGCTGGTTCTCACCGGCCGGACCCTTCCGGCCAGCGACAGAAGGCTGCTCGGCGCGTTCGGGGTGCACCTGTCCGCCCAACTGGAACGCCAACAACTGGCTGCCAGCCGCCGGGAGGTCCTCCGGCTCGCGGAAAGCAACACCATGCGCACCTCCATCCTCCGTGCCGTGTCGCACGACCTGCGGACGCCTCTTGCCGGAATCAAACTCGCCGTCGGCGGCCTCCTCCAGCACGGCGTCAAATACACTCCTGAAGAAGAAGTGGACCTGCTGCAGACCATCGACGCCTCCGCAGACAGGCTGGACCTGCTGGTCGGGAACCTCCTGGACATGTCCCGCATCAGCGCCGACTCCGTCAACCCCCTGCTCCGTCCCGTGCGCTGGTCCGAAGTCGTCCCCGCCGCCCTGCACGGCACGCCCCCGGGACGTGTCCGGGTGGAACTGCCTGCAAACATGCCCGAAATCGACGCCGACCCGGGGATGCTCGAGCGCGTCATTGCAAACATCGTCGAGAACGCGGTGAAATACGCCCCCGATTCCGAGATCGTCCTCGTGGGAGCAGTCGGCGGCTTCAGGTCCGCCACCACCGCCGGGCGGCCGGCCAGCGAGCTGCGGATCATCGACCACGGCCAGGGCGTACCGGCGGAACGCGTTGTCGAAATGTTCCGCCCGTTCCAGCGCCTGGACGATATCCCGCAAACCAACGGGGTGGGGCTCGGACTGGCCGTCGCCAAGGGGTTCACGGAAGCCATGGGCGGGACACTCAGTGCCGAAGAAACCCCGGGCGGGGGACTCACCATGGTCATCTTGCTTCCTCTCTCGACCGGTGCGGCCCCCGATGGCGGTGACCGGCAAGCGCCCGTGCAGCCGCAGTCCTTGCTGGCCAGGCGAACCGACTCGCGGCCCTTCCAATCGTCCACTACGGAGAACCCATGACCGCTGTCCTGGTCGTCGACGACGATCCGCTCCTGCTGAAAGTCCTGAAGATCACCCTCCAGGCCAACGGCTACACCGTCACTACCGCCACGGACGGTAAATCCGCCCTCCTGGCCGCCACGCAGCATCCGCTGCGGCTCATCGTCTTAGACCTGGGCCTGCCCGACATGGACGGGACTGCCGTGATCAAAGAGCTCAGGAGCTGGAACCCGGTTCCCATCCTCGTGCTCTCGGCCCGGCACGGCTCCGAGGACAAGGTGGAGGCATTGGACGCAGGAGCGGACGACTACATCACGAAACCCTTCGGACCGGACGAACTTCTGGCCAGGCTGCGAGCCCTGCTGCGCCGGGCGTCGGACCATAGCCAGGATCCCACCGTCAAAACGGACTCATTCACCGTGGACCTCGCCAGACACCGCGTCATGCGTGATGGCAAGGACGTTCGGCTGACACCCACCGAGTGGAACATCCTGGAACTCCTGGTCCGTAACCCGGACAAACTCATCACCCAGCGGCAGATGCTGACCGAAGTCTGGGGGCCCGCGTACGCCACCGACTCCAACTACCTGCGCGTCTACATGGCCCAGCTCCGCCGCAAACTCGAACCGGAACCAGGCACCCCCCGCCACTTCCTCACCGAAGCCGGCATCGGCTACCGATTCCAACCCTGACCCACGGGACTGTGGAATTAACGGTGTATCTGGCTCGACACGCCGGGCGGTGAGCCTGGCGGGGAGGAACCCGATATGGCCGCAACACTTGAGGCTGTGCCGAGTACGAAAACCGTTGAAAAACTGACAGAGAAGTCGGAGGCCGAGGCTGCCCGCGAATTGGTGAGGATGGCCAAGGAGCAGGGCCTGGCCTTGACCGGTCCTGACGGGCTGCTGAAGCAGTTGACCAAGACCGTCATTGAGACCGCGTTGGACGAGGAACTGACCGAGCATCTCGGGTATAAACGGCGCGACACGGCGGCTAAGGACACTGCCAACTCGCGCAACGGCGTTCGGGCCAAGACCGTGCTGACGGAGACGACAGGTCCGGTGGAGATCGATGTTCTGGGAGCGTCGGAGTCAAGCGTACTGTCAGCCCAGCCAAAAGCGATTAGATAACTGGAACACCATGAGCACCTAGGGGCGTTCTGCAGGGCGCAAGGACCTCATCCAAGGAAGCCGGCACCAGCGATTTGGTTGCGAAACCGTGGCCCTGATGCTCAGATCGGTATTCTTTCGGCGTTCCAGTGTTCGGGAGGTCAGTATCAGTATGGGCTGCCGAGCAGGGCTCCGAATATGTTTTTCGAACCATAATTTGTCCTTTGCAGTGTCTCTGGGGACATCTCAAGTTGACGCGCGCCTACCAAACGTGACGGACATAAGTCCATGATGCTCTCGTGCCCTCACTTCCTCGGGTGGGATCCCGGGTAAGGGGCTGGCGTACCCTTATGTCGAAGCTTTCAAGGCGGTCTGACTTTCCAGCTGAGCCATGCGGATCTTGCTTTTGGCTAGTCCGTCTCCTCTTGGAGGTTCTTCCTCGGCTAGCTGCTTTCTGCGAGGCAGGCAGAGGGCGCCCATCGCATGTTTGTCCGGCCAAAAGGGGCGTGCACATCGTGCACGGGCGGCTTTCGACCCGTATGTTGATCGCTTCCTCCCCGCTCTGCCTTCACTAGTTCATGCAGAGTATGAGAGGCTATGGCGTTCCACCCGGCGGCAGAGTGGAGGTGTGTGCGATCCGGACTCTCCTTCCGGGCAGCCCAAGTTTGGTTGATCCGCCTGACTTGGGGAAGGAACGACCCACCAGTGACCTCACGGCACGGCGCCACTCGCGACGGAATGAGGGGTTCCTCAACCGGCGCCGAGTTCCTCCGTCTGGCTACCGCTGAGCTGCGCCGCCACTGCCGCGGAGGAGCAAGATCGAAAAGGCCGAAGCCGCGCGGTCTGGTGGACCAGTGGCTTCGATATGGAACCGGAGCCGGGGAATGCACCTCTAGCTAGCGGCTGACCAAGGCCCGCAACAGCTTGACCGCAACGGACAATGCTGCAATGTCCACCGGCCCCGGCTTGATGGCCTCCTTGATGGTTTCCTGGATCCTGCCGAGTTGTTCGATGTTTTCGCGTTCCCAAACGACGATGCGCTCCACTGGATCGGTTCCGGGGGCGGAGGGGCGTGGAGTAGTCCGCACAACAGCCTTCGTCATGCCTGCAAGGACCAGATACAAGTCGTCTCGAAGCGCCGCCCGCGCGAGGGCCTGCCAGTGGGTTTCCCGCGGCAGCGCCGTGATGTGTTCAAGAATGGGGACCGCCGAGATCCGCTCGAAGACGGCAAAGTACACTTCGGCCACGGTGTCCGCGGGCTCTTGGAGCTCTTCCGATATGGCGGTGATGTCCAGAAGGCCATAGCTGACCAGGATCTCGGAGGCACGCACACCCAATTCATGGGGCAGGCCGACGGCGTCGGTGTGGGCCAGGCGGGTCATCACATGCTGCAGATTCACGCCGTGAAGGAAGCTGCTGAACTTTGGGCGCAGAAGTGACATGGGGGGCCCGAGCCGGGCCATTGCATCGGCGATTGGCTTGTCCCGGAAATCGTGGTTGACATACCACCGTGTCGAGCGGTCCAGCGTGCGGCGCATGTCCAGCGCCACGGCACACCCGTGCTCGCTAGGGATGCTTGCCGGCAGCTGTGAGAGGGCCTCGGCGATTGAGTCAAAGTCCCAGATCTTGCGCATGACCACGAACCCGCGGGCCACGGCGGCCGCCGATACCGTGGTCTCTTCCATTGCCCGGAAGGCGAAGGCAACGCCCCCCAGATTGATCATGTCGTTGGCAATAACAGTGGCCACGATCTGTTGCCGCAGCGGATGCGTGGACAGCTCATCCCCGAACCGCTCCGATAGCTGGCGCGGAAAGTAGTCACGCAGCGTCCGGGCGAACCAAGGGTCGTCGGCCAGTCCGCTGAGTGTAAGTTCCCTGGCCAGCTCGATCTTGGCATACGCGGCCAGCACTGAGAGCTCCGGAGATGTCAGGCCTGCGCCGGTCTGCAGACGGGTGTGCAGTTGCTCCGTGCTGGGCAGGCATTCAAGGTTCCTGTCCAGGTCCGTCACGGCCTCCAGCCAGTCCATGGTCCGCTCAAAGCTCGGGCTCCAGTGAAGCACCAGCTGGCGGTCGTTGAGGAGGAGCACGTTCTGGTCCGCATTGGTTCTCAAGACCAAGCGTCCGACTTCCTCCTGAAGGGAGTGCAGGAAGCCTGTCCTTTCGTCCTGGGACATCCTTCCCGCAGCGATCATCCGGTCGAGGAAGATCTTGATGTTTACCTCGTGGTCCGAACATTCCACCCCGGCGGAATTGTCGATGGCGTCGGTGTTCAGCAGGACCCCACCCAGTGCCGCCTCTATCCTGCCTCGCTGGGTGATGCCGAGGTTGCCGCCCTCGGCGATGATCCTGGTCCTTAGCTGACTGGCGTTGACACGGATGGCATCGTTGGTCTTGTCGCCCACATCCGAGTGGGTCTCGGTGGAGGCCTTGACGTACGTGCCGATGCCTCCGTTGTAGAGCAGGTCCACGGGGGCCCTAAGGACGGCCCTGAGCAGCTCCGGTGGGCTCATCGCCGTCGTCCCCGGCTCCAGCCCAAGGGCACGGCGCACCGCTTCAGTGATCTCGATCGACTTTTCCAGCCGGGAGAACACGCCGCCGCCCGGGCTGATTTTCGAGACGTCGTAGTCGGCCCAGGAGGAACGGGGAAGCCCGAACAGCCGCTGCCTCTCCGCATAGGCGACGGCCGGATCGGGGTTCGGGTCCAGAAAGATGTGTCGGTGGTCGAACGCCGCCACCAGCAGGATGTGGCGGGAAAGCAGCATTCCGTTGCCGAACACGTCACCGCTCATGTCGCCAATGCCTACTACCGTGAAGTCCTGGGCCGTGGAGTCGATGAGCAGCTCGCTGAAATGGTGCCGGACCGACTCCCAGGCCCCGCGTGCCGTGATGCCCATCTGCTTGTGGTCATAGCCTACCGAGCCGCCGGAGGCGAAGGCATCGCCGAGCCAGAATCCGTACTCGAGGGCCAAGGCATTGGCGATGTCCGAGAACGCGGCTGTCCCCTTGTCGGCGGCAACAACCAGGTAGTAGTCATCGCCGTCGTGCCGGACCACCCGCTCGGGCGGTACAACCAGCTCGGTGGACCCGTGGGCGCCGTCCGGGGATGGGAGTAGATTGTCGGTGATGTCCAGCATGCCGCGGATGAAGATCCGGTAGCTCTCCTGGCCTTCCGCCAGCCAGGCCGCACGGTCCGTGGCGGCGTCGGGCAGCCGCTTCGGATAGAAACCACCCTTGGCACCCGTTGGCACGATGACAGCGTTCTTGACAGTCTGCGCTTTCACCAGTCCCAGGATCTCCGTCCGGAAGTCCTCCCGGCGGTCGGACCAGCGAAGCCCGCCCCGGGCAATGGCGCCAAAACGCAGATGCACCCCTTCAACCCGGGGCGAGTAGACCCAGATTTCGTATTTTGGCCGCGGGGCAGGTGCGACGGGGACTCCGGAGAGGTTCAGCTTGAAGCTGAGGTAGGGCTTGTCCAGGAAGTAATTGGTGCGCAGGGTGGCCTCGACAAGACTCGCGAAGGAACGCAGCAGCCTGTCGGCGTCCAGGACCGGCACGGCGTCGATGGCAGCCGTCAGCTCGCTTCTGGCGGAGTCCATGTCGAAGAGGCGGGTTGGCTGGTCGAGATCCGGATCAAACTTTGCCTCGAACAACGCAAGGAGTGCGCGCGTGGCCCGGACGTTTGCCCGCAGCGTGTCCGCCATGAAGCCGTAGGAGTTGGTGGTCCCGAGCTGCTGCAGGTATTTCGCATAGCCTCGCAGGATGGCCGTCTGACGCCATCCGATTCCTTCCCTGATCACCAGTGCGTCAAATGTGTCGGACTCGATGTCTCCTCTCATGGCGGCGCAAAACGCGTCGGCAAGCAGCTCGCTGGTGCCCAGGGGGTCCACGCCGGAGGGGTATTTCAGCCCGAGGTCGTACAGGAAGAAGGTGCGGCCATCGGCACGCCGGACGTCGAAGGGCCGTTGGTCGAGTACCTCAAGCCCCAGGTTGTGGAAGAACGGCAGAATCTGCGTCAGGCTCTGCGGCCGTGTCAGGTAGAGGCGGATCCGGGCGTCCTCGGCCAGCACCGCAGTCCCCGGGCGTGCGTAGACAGAAAGCAGCGGGTCATCGCGGTTCCTGCCGCCAGGTCCGTCAAGGCTTTCGAATTTGATGATGTCCTCGACGGCATCCTCCACCTCGTAGTCAGCCTTGTAGCTTGCCGGAAACGCCCGGGCCCACTGCATGGACAGCCTGGCGGCGTCGCCAACGGGGAATCTGGCCTGCAGCGCCTCGTCCAAGCCCTCGGCCCATGACCTCGTGGCAGCAATGATGCGCAGCTCCAGTGCTGAGGCGTCGACGGCGGCCCCTCCTCCGCCCGCAAGGAGGATCCGGAAAAACACGCGGGCCATGGCCGACTCGCTGAGTCGAAGTTCGAACTCGACGGCCTTCGAGTTGAAGGCCTCCCGCAGTTCCCGCTCGATGTTGAGCCTGACCGCCGTGCTGTAGCGGCGGCGGGGGAGGAAGACCAGGGCGGACATGAAGCGTCCATAGGAATCGGGCCTGAGGAACAGCCGGGTGCTGTGGCGTTCCTGGAGGCGGAGGATTTCGCGCGTGTGGCCGGCCAGATCGTCCGCGTCGATGTGGAAGAGTTCGTCACGCGGATAAGCCTCAATGGCGGCCAGCAGTTCCTTGCCGGCCTGGGACCCTGGCGGGAATCCGAAACGGTCCAGTACCGTGGCCACCTTGTCCCGGATGACCGGGATCTGAAGCACGGAACGGCTTGCAGCGCCGGGGGCGAAAAGGCCAACAAAGCACGCTTCCCTGGTGGGATTGCCGGCCGCGTCAAACCTCAGGAGGCTGACTTCGTCCAAGTAGGCGTCCCGGAGGACTGTGGAACGGATGCTCGCCTTCGTGAGGGCCAGGGCCGGACCGGGGGGCCCAGGCATGGCGGAGCCTTGCAGAGGCCGGCTCTGCTCCCGGTGCCGGAGGAGCCCGAGCCCGGACCCCGGCCGCGCCGCGAGGACCGGCAGTCCGGCGTCGTCGTCCAGGCCATACCCGCGGTACCCGAGAAAAAGGAAGTTGCCGTCGTACAGCCACAGCAGCAAATCCTTGGTCTCCTGCACGGTTGCGTCGCTGGCCGCAGCCGCGCTGGCATCCAGGTCGGCAATTTCCGCAGTCAGATGCCGGTGGATGGCTGCGGAATCCTCGGCGGCCGCCCGAACATCGGCCAGGACCGCCTGGAGATTCAGAGTGAGCCGGTCGGCACTGGCCTGATCCGGCAGCCTGGCGATTTCGACGGCGATCCAGGCTTCCGCGCAGCTCAAATCTCCAGTCGATTCAGGCCGTGACGGCATCGCTGAAGGCTCGTTTCCCACCGGCAAGGCAGTGCGCAGCGGTACCGGCTGGATGTCCACGAGCCTGTTCGTTCCGCGGGCCCTGGCTACGGTGAACGTGGGGTGGACCAGCCAGCGTATGGCGGCATTGTCACGGGCCAGTGCCGCCGTGATGGAGGGAAGCAGATACGGCATATCCTCAGCCACGATTGCCACTATGCTGGCGTCCGTTTCACTCAGCACTCCGATGACGGCCTTGCCCGGGCCCCGGGTAGCGGCCAGCGAGCGATGGTATTCCGCACGGTTCCGGAGCGATTCGGCAGTGTAGTTCCGCAGGTCGTCGTCGGCCACAAGCTCGTAGTAGTCTGTCAGGAACTTGTCCGGTACCTCGACGGAAGGGTCCGCCGGCGCATGATCTGCAGGGCCGGTTCTTGGGGACATTGCGCTGCGCCTCCAACGCGCAAGGAGCGGCCGTGTTGCTGCGGTCGCCGGAACCTCGCGCCTGCTTTCATGATGGCTGACGCGGGGCAGGCAGTCCACCCCCTGCAGAGACAAGCAAAAGATCAGCAAGAACATTGGCCAGTCGCCGCCCTGCCCCAGTCCCGCAATCATCGCCAGTGGCCGGCCTTTACCGTCGCACGCATGGTGGATTTTGGTGCTCAGCCCGCCCTTGGAGCTTCCCGCGGCTGTGTCCGGAGGTCCAGCAAACAGTTTCTTGGCGGCGCTTCTGGTGTCACGCCGGGAGGCTGCGGTTCGTGGCAAGGCTGGAACGTCTTGTTCAAAGCGGGTCGTGCGTGTACCGGCCGGATATTGATCCGGCTGGTCCTCGCATGGTCCGAGGCACTCGAAGGCCTCCGTTCCAGGGGAAAGCCGGTCGAAAGACCGCGAGCTCGTTCGCCAGGACGACACCCACGCCAAATTCCGCAGGCGTCACTCGCCGTGGATTTCGGCCTGCTTTGCCTCGGAGCGGTCCAAGTATGCCAGCAGCAGCTCGGCGGCCCGCTCGAGTTCGCCGTTTCCCGCCAACGCGACTATCGCCCCGTGAAAGTGCTGGTTTGCGGTACCCAGCCCCTCGTCGTCGTCCGCTGCTGCGGCGATCTTGCCTTCCTCCATCGGCGCGCGTACGGCTGCCAGAGCCTCCGGGCTGCCCCCGCCGGGGATGGCGCCCACTTCGATTGTTCGGCGGACGGTGTAGACGTCGTGGATGTCGCCGGGCTCCAGGCTCGCCACAAAACCCGGTTGGGGTGCCGCACCACCAGCCGTTCGCTGGCCAGCTCGGCAAAGGCCTCGCGCACCGTGTTCCGCGAGACGCCGAGGTCCTCGGCAATGGTGGATTCGGTCAGCCGTGTGCCGGGGAGCAGGACTCCCTCGGTCAGCTGCAGGTGTGCGGACAGCCCGGTTCAGCTCCTCAGACGGCGAGCTCGGAGCGGATCTCACTGTGCTCTCAAAGCCCTTCCTGGACCCTGAGCGGGAACCCCGGCCACCCCACCGGCCGCCAGCTATGAAGCCGGATCGGAGTTACGGTTCGCCGGCCCGCGCACGGCGACTGCGTCGCTCTCATCGTGCCCTTTTTCCTTATTGCCGAACGGCAGCACTTTCAGCAGCGGGCCGACGATGGCCATGACAATGAGGCCCCAGGCGAGTCCGAGGACGGCCGAGCACAGCGTGTTTACGAGCCAGCCCAGGAAGCCGCCAACCACTGCGAACCCGGCGGCGGGCTCCTCAAGGACATGGACGAGGTCGTAAGGGGCGTGCCAGCCTAGGTCGTGCGCGCCCTGCAGCATGATGTGGCCGCCCACCCACAGCATGGCGATCGTCCCGATTAGGGTGATAGCGGTCAACACGGCGGGCATTCCTTTGACGAGCAGTTCGCCGAACCGCTGGGAGCGCGCGGAGTCCTTGGTGGTCAGGTGCAGGCCGACGTCGTCCATCTTGACGATGAGGGCGACGGCGCCGTACACGAGCACTGTGATCACCAGAGCCACGACGACCAGGATGAGCGCCCGGACCCATATGGACTCAGTGGCCACCTCGTTCATGGAGATGACCATGATTTCGCAGGACAGGATGAAGTCGGTGGTAATGGCGCCTTTGACCACCTTGGCCTCCGCCTCGGGCCCCCGTTCGACCGCCGGCGTATCTTCGTCCGTGGAGTGGTGGCCGCGGAGCTTGTGCCAGACCTTCTCGGCACCCTCATAGCAGAGGTAGGTGCCGCCCAGCATGAGGATGAACGGGATGGCCCACGGAACGAAGGCGCTGACGATCAGCAGTGCCGGCAGGATGAACAGCAGCTTGTTTTTGAGCGAGCCCCAGAAGATCCGCTTGATCATCGGTAGTTCGCGGGACGGGTCCGCTCCGGAAACGTACTGCGGGGTGACGGCGGCGTCGTCGATTACCACGCCGGCGGCCTTGGCCCCCGCCTTCGCAGCTCCGGCAGCGACGTCGTCCACCGAGGCGGCAGCTATGCGGGCCAGGGCTGCGATGTCGTCCAGCAGCGCGACAAGACCGCCGCTCACAGCTCGCTCCCTCGATGGTCGAGGGCAGGCTGCCGGGCGTGAAGGTCTTGGGTGAGGTGCGTGATTGGCATGCTCAGATTATATGCGCCGTGCTATCGCGGGAGACTGTTGGTGTCAGTGTTCTGCCGGTGGCCGGTTGGCGTTCCCCCGGAGTCGGTTCTTGGCCCCGTGCTCGATCAGTGTCGGGTTGTAGGTGCGGATCCGGCTGGTGTCCAGGCGGGCGTACTCTTCGGCGACGAGCCCGGCGATGTAGTACCGGGACGTTTCGGGATATCGTTCGGACAGGCGGTCCGTGACTTTGGCGATGGTCTCTCGTTTTTGCGTATCGTCCATCCAATCAGTTTGAGGGTCTGCCGGGGAATGTCTCCGGCTTCGGGCGGGTGTATGCCTGCCATGAGTTGATGGACGGGAGGCTTCTGAACAGTCCCAGGGGCCGGTCGCGGGTCCAGGTCATGACCTCGCCCTGCGGAGAATCATGAAAACACCTCGCTAGGATCCTGTTGCAGGATGGTCCGCGCGTTCAAGGACCCGGGACACTGTGTAGCCGATGACCAGTCCCCAGAATGCCGGGTGAATGTTGGCAAGGCTCATCCCGGACATGGTCACCACGAATGTCACCAAGGACCCCAGTGTGAAGGCATTGGCGAACGCGGTGACAAGAGCTTGCTGGAGTGCCCGAAGCATCGCAATGCCGCCCAGGGTCAATATGAATTCCCTGGGTGTTGCGAGCATGAGCCGGGTCAGTGCGGGAGCGAGAAGTGCGCAGGTCATGGCCAGGACGCCGAAAACCACGGCCGCCGTGTACTGGCGCTGCCTGGCTCCTGAGGAAGTCATGAGGGCGTTGGTTGGACCGGTCACGCACGCTGAGACAGCGCCGCAGCCGGCATTGATCAACGAAAACGCACCCGAAACGATGGCGAACACGTTGACCGGCGGGTTGTGGCCTGCGGCACGGAGAACCGCGATGCCCTGCCCATTCTGAACAAACAAGACCGTCAGGGCGAGGGGAACAACCAGTTCCAGCTGGGCAGCCCAAGCGAACTCAGGAACGGTGAAGACCGGGGTGGCCAGAACCGGGCCGCCTTTTTGGAGGGAAAATTGGCCACTTAGCGCCACAGCGACACCACCAACCGCAAGAGTACCGAGCACTGGCGGAATATACCTGCCGAGCGCAGGCGCGGCAGTGAGGACCAGGAATGCGACCACCATCGGTGCAGCCACTACAGGGTTGGCCTGGGTTGAACCAACTATGTCTGTGCCGAATTTCAGGAACACCGCGGCCACCATCGCCATGACGATCGGCATGGGCACCATTGCCATGATCCTGCGGACCAATCCGGTGGCGCCCAGCGCGAGGACGAGCAATCCGGACGTGAAGAAAGCCCCCACCACCTCTGGAAAGGACAAGTGCTGCAGGGACGGACCCAGGAGCACCGTCCCGGGAATGGACCAGGCAAAGCCCAGGGGTTGTCGGTAGAGGAGAGACATCACCAGCGTCGCCGCCCCGCCCGAAAAAAGGATGCCAAACACCCAGGACGCGAGTTGGCCCTCGGTGAGGCCTCCCGCCGCTCCCACGGCGAGGGTGACGGCTATGGGGCCGGAGGCGGAGAAGATGAGGCCGATCACGCCGTTGGAGATGTAGGGCAGGCCGAGGTCACGGAGAACCCGGCGTACGCCTGCGGGGCGAACGCCCGGACGTTCCAACAGCGGTTGGCGTCTCGGAGCCTCTACGGCTTCCACATGAGCGATGGCGGACGGGTTCTGTCGGGATGGCGGCATCAGGGCTCCTTGCAACGGCGGCAAAAGGAAGGCGCCCCGGAGCTTGCACTCCAGAGCGCCCTCGGTGCCGGGCCGAGGCGCCGGCACCGATCTGTCAGCGGTGGCTCTTACTTGTGCTGGCCTTCCTTGGCGAGCACGTAGTCATACACCACTTCTTCGCCGGCCCCGCCATCCGTGCGCCTCTTGGGTTCCAGCATCAGCTCAGCCTTGACTGCCGAGGCGATGTCGTCCGCGTTGTGCGGGTCGCCCGGGAAGTACAGCTGCTGAGTCACGGGCTGGAATCCCGGCGCGGAAACCTTGATGTGGATGTGCGCCGGGCGCCAGGCGTGCCATCCTGCCGCGCTAATCAGCTGCCCGCATGCCCCGTCCGTGGGGATCTGGTAGGGAGCCGGGCGCATCGTGTTGATTTCGAAGCGGCCCTCATCATCTGCTTTGACCGTTGCACGGAAGAGCCACTCGGGGAGACCCGGCGCGTACTGGGAGTAGAACCCGGCGCTGTCGGCGTGCCAAATCTCCACCTGTGCGTTCTGGATGGGGTTACCGTCCGTATCGGTGAAGCGGCCGCTGAAGTGCAGCGGTGTGCCCTCCTCGTCCTCACGCATCTCTACAGTGGCAGGGGTCGGGAGCGCGGGGGACCCCGGCACGTAGTAAGGCCCTTCAATGGTGCCCACGGTTCCGGGGCGATCCTGAGAGTTGACGTCCTCCACAGTGTGCTCCAGCCACACGTCAAGGAAGAGCGGCCATTCCCCGTCGGTGCCCACCTTGATAAGCCAGGCTTTGAGTGCGTTGTATTCCTCGTAGGTGACCTGGTGCTCGACGACGATGTCATTGGCGGCTTTGATGAGTGCCCCCGCCAGCAGACTCACTCGTTCCTTCGGCACATCCAGGTGGGAGAGCTTGCCTGATGCGGCGAAGCGTTCCGTGGCCTTGGAGCCGGCTTCGACTGCAGTGCCCTCGTCCTCGTGGCGGGTGTCTGCTTGGGTCTCGGTCATGGTGATGTCCATACTCCTCTTTGAATAGGGGACGGGAACTGCTCCCGAACCCGGTGCCACCGGTTTGGGGGCAGGATCTGAACCTGTCGCGGCGCAGTTCCCGTGATGTCCGTCTCATCGTAGGCGTCAAATAAGGACGCAACAAATATCGATTAGGCCTGTTTTCTGTCAAGAAGCGGACATAAAGGAACCCTTGGTCGAACCTAGGTATTTGCCTGATGTGAGAGCCATCACGATGGGTAAGACTTGCCTGACAACGTCCCGCGGGAACACCGCCGCCGGCAACAATTCCTGACCATCCGTCCAGCACTCTCCAATGAAGGAGCACGCCATGACCGAGAACCTGGCCCACGTCCGCGACGTCCTTGCCGACGCCGTGATCGACGACCGTGAGAACGGCGTCATCCGTGCCAAGCGCGAAATTTTCACCGATGAAGAGATCTTCGAACTGGAGATGAAGCACATCTTCGAAGGCAACTGGGTCTATCTCGCCCACGAATCCCAGATCCCCAACGTGGGGGACTACTTCACCACCAACATCGGCCGCACCCCCGTGATGATCACCCGCGATAAGGACGAGAAACTCAACTGCCTCGTCAACGCCTGCTCGCACCGGGGTGCCATGCTGTGCCGCCGCAAGACGGACAACCGCACCACTTTCACCTGCCCGTTCCACGGCTGGACGTTCAAGAACTCCGGCGAGCTGCTGAAGGTGAAGGATTCGCGAAACGCGGGCTACCCGGAGACCTTCAATAAAGCGGGCTCCCACGACCTCACCAAAGTGGCCCGCTTCGAGTCCTATCGCGGCTTCCTCTTTGGTTCCCTGAAGGCGGACGTGCTCCCGCTCGAAGAACACCTGGGTGATGCAGCCAAGGTAATCGACTCGATCGTGGACCAGTCCCCGGAGGGACTCGAGGTGCTGCGCGGATCGTCCACCTACACCTACGACGGCAACTGGAAGGTGCAGGCCGAGAACGGGGCAGACGGCTACCACGTCACCGCCGTGCACTGGAACTATGCGGCCACCACGGCCCGCCGCACCGCCGGCGACTCCGCCAACAAGACCAAGGCCATGGACGCCGGCAAGTGGGGCAAGGTCAAGGGCGGTTTCTATTCGTACGACCACGGACACCTGCTGCTGTGGCAGGAATGGACCAACCCGGAGGACCGCCCGCTGTGGGACCGCCGCGAGGAGCTCGTCGCGAAGTACGGCGAAGAGATGGCCAACTTCATGATCAACATCTCGCGGAACCTCTGCCTGTACCCGAATGTCTACATCATGGACCAGTTCTCCTCGCAGATCCGGCACTTCCGGCCCATCTCGGCGGACCAGACCGAGGTGACCATTTACTGCATCGCGCCCAAGGGCGAATCACAGGAGAACCGGTCCAAACGGATCCGCCAGTACGAGGACTTCTTCAACGCCACCGGCATGGCCACGCCCGACGACCTCGAGGAGTTCCGGTCCTGCAACAAGACCTACTGGGCCACCTCGGCGCCTTGGAACGACATGACCCGCGGGTCCACCCATGAGATCGCAGGCCCCGACGAGCAGGCCCAGGCGCTGGGCATGACCAGGGTCATCGCCTCCGGGGTGCGCACGGAGGACGAGGGGCTCTACCCCATTCAGCACGGGTACTGGAAGGAAGTCATGGACCGGGCGCTGGCGGAGGAGGAGACCTCCACCCTGGATGCTCTTCCAGTCACAGCCTGACCCCCGTCCACATGGAACCAGAGAGAGTGCACAACCCATGACCAACCTGACAACACCCGCTGCGGCGCTCAAGAACGCCGGGGAGATCGCCACCCTCGAGACCGTCCGCGCCTTCCTGTACAAGGAGGCCCGCCTGCTGGATGACCGCCGGTTCGATGAGTGGCTTCAGTGCTACCACCCGGACTCGGAGTTCTGGATGCCCGCATGGGACGTCGATGACCGGCTGACAGAGGACCCGCAGAACGAGATCTCGCTCATCTACTACGACAACCGCGGCGGCATTGAGGACCGGGTCTTCCGGATCAAAACGGACCGGTCCTCGGCCACGTCCCTGCCCGAGCCCCGCACCGGGCACAACATCACCGACGTCGAAATCATGGAGCACGACGGCGGCCAGGTGAAGGTGCGCTTCAACTGGTTCACCCTCTACTTCCGGTACAACACCACGGACACGTACTTCGGGACCAGTTTCTACACGATCGACCTCGCCGGCGGCGAGCCGGTCATCTTGAAGAAGAAGGTTGTCCTCAAGAACGACTACATCCACCACGTCGTGGACGTCTACATGATCTGACGGCTCCCGGCCGGTGCCCGGCATCCTGCCCGGCACTGACCTCGTCCGTTTCAAAATCCGTGCCCGTCGGGCACATCCGAACTACCAGGGTCGCATCGACGCGATTCCCAGCCAGGAGGAAACCATGGGCCACAAAGTAGCCCTCAGCTTCGAGGACGGCGTCACCAAGGTCATCAAGGTCGGCGACTACGAGACCGTGATGGACGCTGCGTACAAGGCACGCATCAACATTCCATCGGACTGCCGGGACGGTGCGTGCGGCACCTGCAAGGCCTTTTGCGATTCCGGCTCCTTCGACCCGGGCGACTACATTGACGATGCGATGACGGAGGCGGAGCTCGAGAAGGGGTACCTGCTCACCTGCCAGGCTGTTCCGGAGTCGGACCTGAGCATTCAGATCCCTGCCACGTCGGAATCAGCGAAGACTTCGGCCACCACCTTCACCTCCACCGTGAAGGAGCTCAACAAGCATTCCGAAACGACGGTTTCCTTCACCCTGGAGACGGAAAACCGGGACGCCCTGGCCTTCCTCCCGGGCCAGTACGTCAACATCAAAGTCCCCGGAACGGACGCGGAGCGCTCCTATTCGTTCAGCAGCGGCCCCGAAGTTCAGGACGCATCGTTCATGGTGCGGGTGACGCCGCAGGGTGCGATGTCTGAATATCTGCGCGATCGCGCGGCAGTGGGAGACGCCATCGAATTCACGGGCCCCTACGGGTCGTTCTTCCTGCGCGAGCCCAAGCGGCCCCTGCTGCTCCTGGCGGGCGGCACCGGCCTGGCCCCGCTCCTGTCCATCCTTGAGAAGCTGTCTGAGAACCCGCCGTCGGTACCGGTCCATCTGATTTATGGCCTGACCAGGGAGGCGGACATCGTTGGCCTGGACTGGTTGCGCGAGTATGAGGCGAAGCTGCCCGCTTTCACGTGGGACTACATTGCCTCCGAACCGGGCACATCTGCTCCCCACACGGGCTACGTCACCCAGATCATCGAACCAAAGCACTTGAACGACGGCGATGTCGACATCTACCTGTGCGGTCCGCCTCCCATGGTAAACGCTGTGTCGAAGTGGCTGGATTCCGAGGGCATCAAACCCGCCAACTTCTACTTTGAGCGGTTTGCCCCGAAGGAAACCACCGGGGGTGACGCCGAAACAGGGGCACCGGCACCCGCAGAACGGATTGCAGCCGAAGGCGACACGATGAGCCGCAGCGAGGCGGTCTCTTCCTTGGAAACCGGCCGGCTGGACTTCCGCAAGGAGGACAGCTTCGCCCAGCTGGACGCTCGCATGGGCCTGGAGCTCGCGGTGAGCGAGCTGATGCTGGGCCGTCTCAGCGAAGAGCAGCTGCACCAGTTCCGCCGGCTCGCCGAGGCCACCACCCGCTCCGTAACAGAAGGCACTATCCAGGAACCGGATGAGTTCGCTCGGACCAACGAGGAGTTCCACGAATACCTCTTCGTGGCCTGCAACAACCCCATGCTGCTGGAGTCCTACCGCCGGCTCGACGTCCACGCCCAGATGGCCGCGGCCTTCGAGGCGGGAACCCCCATCTTCAAGCGGGTCACCCAGGACCACCTTGATGTGGTCGACGCCTTTGAGCGCCAGGACAAGGCGCGGGTGCGGGAGGTCATCATGGCCCACGCACACGACGCCAAAGAAACCATGGCGGGAGCCATCGAAGCCAAGGCGGCCCGCTGATGACCCGGCCATACGCCGGACAGTTCGTTACCCCCGGCCGGTACGCAGGCAAGGTGGCCATGGTGACGGGTTCTGCCCAGGGAATTGGCCGGAAGGTGGCCGAGCGCATCAGTGCCGAGGGAGGCGCCGTCGTCCTGGTAGACCGGGCCGAATTGGTCCACGAGGTGGCGCAGGAGATCGAGGCGGCCGGGCAGGGTTCCGCTTCAGGAGGTTCGGCCACCGCGGTGACCGCAGACCTTGAGACCTTCGCGGGAGCGCAGCAGGCCGTTGCGGCGGCGCTCGCCGCCCACGGCCGGGTGGACGTCCTGGTCAACAACGTCGGCGGGACCATCTGGGCCCGCCCGTATGAAGAGTACGACGAGGAGAGGATCGAGAAAGAGATCCGCCGCTCGCTCTTCCCCACCCTCTGGACCTGCCGCGCGGTGCTGCCGGCCATGCTGGAGCAAGGTTCAGGCACCATCGTCAACGTTTCCTCGGTGGCCACCCGCGGCATGCATCGCGTGCCGTACGCGGCAGCGAAGGGCGGGGTCAACGCCCTGACCCAGTCGCTGGCGATGGAAGTGGGCGGACGCGGCATCCGCGTGGTAGCGGCAGCCCCCGGCGGCACCGAGGCTCCGCCCCGCCAGGTCAAGCGCGGTCCCGAAGCGGAATCCGCCACGGAAAAGGCCTGGTACCAGATGATCGTTGACCAGACCGTGGACTCGTCCTTTCTGAAGCGCTACGGGACATTGGACGAACAGGCCGCACCCATCGTGTTCCTCGGATCAGACGAAGCGTCCTACGTCACCGGCAGCATCCTTCCGGTCGCTGGCGGGGACCTGGGCTGAGTACGCCATGATGGATGGCCGCAGCCGAGTCCGGCCTGGCGTCTCCGGTAGAGTTGCGGCCATGACAGGGGCCTCCACACACGGTGAAATGGCGGAGGACCTACCGCTTGTTGGCCGGTCGGGGGTCTTTGCGGAACTGCTGGAGATTTTCCGGACCGTCCGAAAAGGCAAAGTGGGTGCAGTGGTGATCACCGGCCCCACCGGGGCCGGAAAGACCGCGGTTCTGGAGTTCTTCCTTGAGCACTGCCGCACGGCGGCCCGTGGTGTCCGCGTGATGTCCGCCATGGGCGATGAGTGGGAGGCGCAGTTTCCCCTCGCTGGCTACTCCCAACTCATGCTCACCTCGCCGCTGCGTTCGGCAAAGAATTACGACGGCGGCCCGGCGCTGCCCGCGGGGCCCGTTGCGGCGCTTACCCCCGACCAGGTGGTTAATTACGCTTCCACGCTCAGTACCCACTTGGAAGGACTGCAGTCACATGGCAGCGTGGTTGTCGCCGTGGATGACGTCCATAGACTCGACGTGGAGAGCTTGCGCATCCTCACCTTCGTGATGCGCCGACTGCACGGCAAACGGATTATGTTTGTGCTGACCCTCAACCCGGACGATGCCTTACGCGTCCCCGCCGGTACGTTGGACTTCCTGACGGGCCACCAGGTGGCCACGATCCCGCTGGAGCCCCTCACCCCGCAACAGGTGCAGGACCTCGCCAGACGGATGTTCGGCGTCGATCTGAGTGCGACGGCGGCCCACGGGCTGGTGCGGCACACGGGCGGGCACGCACAACCGATCGTGGAGCTGCTCCACGAACTGCCGGCGGAAACCTGGCAGACGTGGTTTCCCTCCCTCCCTCCGACGTCTCGCGTGCGCGCCCGGGTGCGGAGTGTCCTGGCCGCAGCCTCCCCGGGGCTGGTTGCTGTCGCGGAGGCCGCGTCAGTGCTCGGGAGCGCCGCAAGCGTGGCAGAGGTTTCCGAGGTCAGCGGGGTGGGGTCCGTCATGGAGGCACTCGATGAGGGACACCGTGCCGGTCTGCTGGGGCTGACCGTTGACCAGGCCCGTTCCGCCGTCGTGTTCTTTGAACCAGGCACTGCGGAGGCCATCTACGAACAGATCGTTCCCAGCCGGCGCATTGCGCTTCACCGGCTGGCCGCTGCGGCGGTGCAGGCCGAGGGTCAGCGGCTGGGCCACCGCGTCTCCGCTACCCCCGGCGCGGACGAGTCCTTGGCGGAGGAGCTGGAGGAATTCGCCCGGCGCCAGGCCCGGGTAGGCGCGTGGCAGGACGCCTCAACAGCACTGTTCTCCGCGTCCCGGCTTTCTCTCGACATCCGTTCCCGGAACGACAGGCTCCTCAGGGCTGTGGATGCCCTGGTGGGTTCCGGCAACATTGCCGAGGCCCAGATGTGGATGGCGGCGGTGGACGCCCTGCCGCCGTCGCCGCTTCGATCCTCCGTCCTTGGCTACCTTTCCACGGCGTCGGGACAGAACGACAGCGCGCAGACGCAGTTGGAGATGGCCTGGCGCACCTCCAACCCGCAGCGTGATCCGTCTGCCGCTGCGCAGGTGGCGCAACGCTTCGTCCTGCACGGGGTAGCGTCCTGGGACGGCCCGATGATAACCACCTGGGCTGAACGGGCCATGGACCTAACGCAGCCTGGAACCCCCGCCCACGTTGAGTCGGAGGCCATTTATGGCCTGGGCCTGTACGCGCAAGGCCGGATTTCGGAGGCGGAAGCCGCCTACCACCGGGCCTTCGAACATGCTGCCGAGAACGCCCAGAAGCAGCGCGTCCAGATGGGCGCGGGCTGGCTGGCGCTGCGCCTTGACAACGCCGAGACGGCGCTGGTGAACTTCGAGTCCGCGGCCCCCACTGAATACCGCGGCGGCTCGATGCGGATCTCCCTCTGGGCTGAGGCCTGGCTGGCGCGCACCCACCTGGTGCTCGGCAACTGGGATGCAGCGGCCGCCACCGTGGCGCGCGCGTCAGTGCGCCTCGAGACCTCGAGAATGCCCCTGATCCGCCCCCTGCTCTTCTGGACTGCGGCGGAGCTCTGGTCCATGCGGGGGGACTGGGAGCGGGCCCGGTACTACGTTTCCCAGGCCGCAGTCCAGCCTGGAACATACCGGGCCATGCAGGTGCCGGCGAGCCTCGCCCGTGCCCGCTTCCACGAGGCCAGGGCGGACTATGAGGGCGCCTTGGCTGTCCTTCAGCCGCTGACCGAGTTGGACCCATGGACCGAGCACCGGGTGTCCTTCTGGCCCTGGCAGGACACCTACGTCAATGCCCTTGTCATGACCGACCAGCTTGACGCCGCAGACTCCTTCCTGACGGCGTTCGAGCGTGTGCCACGCGAGCGGGAGATCCCGTCGGATATGGCGCGCATGGCGTGGGCGAGAGGCCGACTCGTGGCCGCACAGGGAGACCCGGACACTGCACGGGAACATTTTGAGGCGTCCCTGGGCCACCTTAGGGGGCTCAACCGGCCGTATCTGCGGGCACGGATTAGTTTTGCTTTCGGCCAGAGCATGCGCCGTGCGGGCAAACGGCGCCTGGCCTCGACCGTTCTGCGCGCGGCACGCGACTTATACGACACCCTGGGGGCGGTCACATATGTGGAGCGGTGCGACCGGGAACTCAAGGCGACAGGCCTCGACGTCGGCAACATGCCGGACCCGGCCGACCCCGTGCTCGCTGCGGTCAGCGACCACCACCTCCAGCTCACAGCGCAGGAGCGGGCGGTGGCCGAGCTGGTAGCGGCCGGCGCTACCAACAAGGAAGCAGCACGGGCTCTGTTCCTGGCCGAGAAGACCGTGCAGTACCACCTGACCCGGCTTTACCGGAAAATGGGAATCCGCTCCCGCAGCGAGCTCGCGGCCGTGTTCAGGGCCAAGGACTGACCCCGGACACGGCCGGACCTGCCGCACTTTGCGAGGACGCCTACTTGACGTCCGAGGGGTGCTTCGCCAGTGGCACCACTGAGATGTCCATGTAGGGGAACAGCGGCAGGTTCTGCAGGATCTCATGGAGTTCGTCGTTCGAATCGACGTCGAAGATCGAGTAATTAGCGTATTCGCCCACCACCCGCCAGATTTCCGGCCACTTGCCTGAGTGCTGCAGCTGCTGCGAGTAGGCCTTCTCCGTAGCCTTGATCTCTGCGGCTTCGTGGGCCGGAAGGTCGGCAGGCAGGTTTACGTCCATGTGGACCAGGTATTTCATGAATATCCTTTCGGTACCGGGGTTTGCTATCGGTCGGTGCGGTAGAGGGCGAGCTTGTCTTCGTCCACAGCGGTGCCCGCGCCGGGGCCTTCAGGAACCCGGATGCGTCCTCCGGTGATGGCCAAAGGCTCGGCCAGCAGGTCGTCGGCCATGTCGAGGTAATTGGAAAGTTCCGCTGCACGTTTGGCCGTGTGGGCGAAGGCGGCGCCGAAGGTCACCGAGGCTGCCGTGCCGACCTGGGTGTCGATCTGGTTGCCTATGTAGACGTCGATGCCCATGCCCTCGGCCATCCCGACGATTTTGGCCGCCTCGGTGAAACCGGACCGGGCCGTTTTTACCGCCAGGAGGTTGGCGCCCCCGGTGAGGATTTCCCGTGCGGCCTCACCGAGGTTGGCGGCAGATTCGTCTGCGGCGATCGGGATGGGGGAATTCTCCACAAGGCGGCGGCGGCCCAGGACTTCGCGGGCGTCGTCGGGCTCTTCAAGGAACTGCAGGCCCAATTCCGCCGTGCGGCGCAGGACCTCGGCCGCCTCGTTGGCTGACCAGCCGCGGTTGGCATCCATGTAGAGCTCGGCATCGTCGCCCAGGCCCTCGCGCAGTACCCGGGCGGCCTCGACGTCGAGGTACAGGGGGCGGCGGCCGGTCTTGAGCTTGAACGTGTTGATGCCGTACGTCTCCCGGAACTCCAAGGCCAATGCCAGCAATTCCTCGGCGGGTTTGAACCCGAGCATGTGGGAGACGCGCAGCGAGTCGGTGTACCCGCCCAGCAGTTTTGTGACCGGCTGGCCGAGGGTCTTGCCGATGACATCCCAGAGCGCGATGTCCACAGCACCCTTGGCGGTTTGGTTGTGCACGGTCCGGTAAAGGATGGCCTGGACCTTCTCGCGGTCGAAAATGTCCACGCCGATCAGTTGCGGAGCAAAAATGTCCTCCACCACTGCCATGATCGACTTCTGTGTCTCCCCGTAGGTGTAGGGGCGCGGCGGAGTGTCAGCGGTGCCCACCACGCCGTCGTCCGTGCGCAACCTGACAAGCACATGGTCCGCCTCGTGCACGGAACCGGACGCGAAGTGCAGTGGATGAAGGTAGGGGATTGAGTACGGAATCGCCTCAATGGCTGCGATCTTCATGCTTGGGTAAGCCTTTCATCAGTGGGAAACGGCGCAGGGCCGGGGACCGGGGCAGGCGCCGTCGGTTCCGCAGTTGCGGTCACCACGACGTCCAGAAAATTGCGTAGCAGCGCCGAATGATGCCCGCGCATCCAAGCGACAGCGAGTTCCACTTCGGGGACGTTTTCAATCTCGCGGTAAGCCACGCCTTCAAGCTGGAAGGCCTGAACGCTGGACGGCATGACCGCAACCCCGCCGCCTGCTGCTACGAACGCCAGCATGGTCGAAGTCTCCCCAACCACCTGGGTGATGCGTGGCTGGAAACCCGCCTGGCGGCACAGGTCTGCGGTAGTGCGGTAGAGGACCGACTCTGGCCCGTACGCGATAAAGTCCTGGTCCTGCAGTTCGTGCATCGCCACGGGACGATCCACGGCCAGCGCGCTGAACGAGGGAAGCGCGACAACGAGCGGCTCCCGGGTCACCGTCCGGTAGTCGATGTCCTGCGAAGCGACCGGCGGGCGCAGCAGCGCTGCGTCCAAGGTGCCGTCCCGCAGGCCCGCTTCCATGGACGGCGTGAGCATTTCGCCGTGCAGCGCCAGGGACAGGCCTGGCAGGACCTGTTTGGCAAGACGGGCGATCCGGGGCATGACGCCGTAGGTTGCGGAACCTGAGAAACCCACCCGCAGGACGCCGGTGGCGCCCCGACCGACCTGATACACATCGGCCTGAAGCTTGGCGACGTCGTTGACGACCTGCCGTCCGCGGTCCAGCAGAAGCTGACCCGCCGCCGTGAGGTCAACCCTGCGCGTGGTCCGGTTGAGCAGCTTGACTCCAAGCTGATCCTCCAGTTGGCGGATCTGCTGCGAGAGAGGTGGCTGCGCCATATGCAGGCGCTTGGCGGCCCGGCCGAAGTGCCTTTCCTCAGCCACGGCGATGAAATAGTTCAGTTGGCGGATGTCCAAAGTGGCGCCGTCCTTCCGCTGACCGGCCCCGATGGATTCTGTTGGGCTCGTGATTGATTCAAAGAATAACCCTAATGAGCCCTACTAGGATATTTCAACGACGTAATATTGTGGGCGTTGACTACTGCAGCTGTTCAGCAGGAATGCTCTTTTCTGCCCGGCCTTCTGCGATTTCCTCGACCTTGTGCTCGGCCTGCTCCAGCTTGCGCTGGCGAGGCACCAGCACGGTGACCACGGCGCCGACCAGGGCCACGGCCCCGTAGATGTAGAAGGCTGTGGATCCGCCGATGCCGGCGGCGGCCAGCCACCCGCCGATGATTGGACCGAGCACGCCGCCCAGCCGCCCCACGCTGGCGCACCATGCCACGCCTGCGGCACGGGCATTGGTGGTGAAATAGTTGGACTGGAACCCGTAGATCAGCACCTGGGTTCCCAGCGTTCCCACGCCTGCGAGGGCGATAAAGGCAAAAAGCAGCGGCAACGGAAAACTGAACGTCATGAGCGCCAGGGAAATGGTCGCCAGCGCGAAGGTGGCCGCGATGACCCGCTGCGGCCCGCTCTTGTCCGCGAGCCGGGAAGCTAGCAGGCCGCCCGCTACTGCTCCAAGGTTCAGTGCCAGCGGGAAGAACAGGGAGTACGTCCGCCCGTAGCCGTAGCCCTCCATGATTTTGGGTAACCACGTGTTGAGACCGTACGTCAGCAGCAGACCGCAGAAGGACATCAGGCCCAGCAGAATCGCTGCCACGGCAAACTGGCGGGAAAACACGGCTGCGAAGCCCGATGTCTGGGGTGCAGCGCCGACCTCCAGGATGATCCGCTCTTCGATGAGCGGGACGCCGGTGCGCTGTGCGGCGGCGAGGGCCTCCTGTTCCCGGCCCCGGGACAGCAGCCACCGCGGTGATTCGGGGAGCTTGCGCCAGGCAATGGGCAGGAGGATGACAAGCGGCAGCGAGCCGATGATGAACAGCCCGCGCCAGCCGATGCTGTCGAAGAAGAGGATGCCCAGGATGGAGGCCAGGACGCCGCCTGCCGGGATGCCCGAATACACAATGGCGTTGTAGAACTGGCGCTTTCCAGCAGGTGCGAATTCAGCCATGGTGGCACCGGCGCTGGCGATAACTATGCCCAGCCCAAGGCCGGTGGCAAACCGCAGGGCACCAAAGGCAGGGACACTGGTGGCAAAGGCTGTGGCAAACATGCCGATGGAGAACCAGGCAATGCCCAGGAGCATCAGCCGCCGCCGGCCGAAAAAGTCACCGACAGCGCCGCAAGCCAGTGAGCCTACGAGTACCCCGATGAGGGCCCAGGAGCCGAGGAGGCCGGCGGTGACTGCATCGAACGCTCCGATCTGGCTTGGGTCCGCGAGCAGCCCTGGCAGTACGGTGCCGTAAATGACAAGGTCGTAGCCGTCAAACAGGAGGGCTGTGCAGATGATGAGGGCCACCCATTTGGCTGTGCGCGCCTCCTTCTGTGGATTTTCGGCTATAACGGCGTGCGGTTGTGACATGGTCCCTAAGTCCTCTCTGACTCATGTGGAGGCCTGCGGCGCCGGGAGAACCCGAGGGGCCGTCCTCCGAGTGCTTCTAGCCTGACAGAGGTGTGACCCGTGACATATGAGGGGAATACCTGGCTTTCCGCCCGGGGGCGATTCATACGCCGCCGATCTCAAACGGCCCCCTTGCCGAGGTGACCCTCGGCGGTGCTGCCCGTCTCAGTCGAGACGATCTGGATATGGAACGGCGGGTCGTGAACGGTGGTTTGAGAACATCCCCGTGGGTAGGCTGGGAAAATGATCAACCCTGCACGCCTTCATTCGGACCTGTCCCGCCTCGGCAGGGAAACAGACATGTTCCTGGCCACCGTTGAGTCCCTTGCCGACGACGAAATGACTGTTCCCTCCCTGTGCGAGGGCTGGACCCGGGCTGATGTCATAGCCCACGTCGCAACCAGCGGCCTTGCCCTGGTGAATCTCATCGACTGGGCCACCTCCGGGGAGGAGCGTCCCCTGTACGCGTCACCCGCGGCCCGCTCCCAAGAGATCGCTGCACTCGCGGCCCTGCCCCGCCAGGAGCTAATTGCGGAACTGCGGGAGTCCGTCCGGAACTTTGCTGAGCAGGCACAACGGCTTAGCGGCGAACTCGCGGCCACGGAAGTGCAGGTCAATGGCAAGCCGGTCCCCGCCACGTCCATCGTGGCCCTCCGTATTGCCGAGGTGGTGGTGCATCACCACGACCTCAACACCGCCTGGACCGTCGAAGAGGCCGATCCGGATTCGCTGCTGAATGCCCTCGAAGCCGTAGTGCGGTCCCTGCGTGCCAAGGGTGCTCCCGGTATGACGCTGGTGACCGAAGAGCGTGACGAGTGGGTCATCGGGGACGGCGGATTGCGCGTTGTGTCCGACCGTGAGGGCCTGCTCCAGTGGCTGGCGCGCGGGGACGCTGAACACGTGGATATTGACGGTCCGGCGCCGGCACTGCCGTCCTGGTAGGCAGACCTGCCCAGTCCGAGCTAGAGAAGGCCTCCCCGCTTTGCTGGTCATTGGAACCGGCACCTACCGCTGATTCGGACTATGTCCGGTACGTTCACCGTGGGAAGCATGCTGCTGGTAACCGATATTCCGTTCATCAGCGTCATGGCAGACTTCTGGACCAGCAAAATTGGGGCGGAATTGAGGGTGTGCGCAACGTGCACACCCTCACCTTCGGACCGGATCGTCCCGGGGTCGGATCGGGCCGGATTCCGCATTTTTCCGGGACTTCCCAGTGGGCGCAATGGCCTGGAATGCAGCTCGAGTCCCACCTCAGGCACGCATAACCCCTCGTCAGAGGGGTTATTGCTTTAATGTGTGGACATTGCCCCTCCACGGTCCCTCTAACGCTGTCCGTGGTTTGTGCCTGGCGCCGCGGTGGCTTGTGAAGTTGTGTGGGTGGCGGGGTCAGGGCCCTGGCTCATGGGCTCGGAACGCTGGCCCTGCGGTCGCGTAGATGCCGGGGCCACTCCCAGCCAGCCGATTAATCACGTTGGCAGGGGCGTGCACAGGGGCGGGATCCCTGGCGGCGAAGGCGGCCGAGTGGGATGATTTGGTCATCCTTCGAATAGGGGGGCCATCATGGCTGGCCTTCGTGCTCTTCGACCTGGCCGCCGCTCCCGGGCATCCGCGCCCCGACTCCTGGCGGTTTTACTTGTGCTCGCACTCGGCGTGCTGTTTGCTGCACCCGCCCGAGCGGTCGACTACGGACATGATGTTTCGTGGCCGCAGTGTCCGGGCGGTCTTCCGATGCCGCCGGAAGACACGGAGTTCCTGGTCGTGGGGCTGACGAACGGACTCGCATTCACCGAGAACCCCTGCCTGGACGGGCAGTTCCAGTGGGTGCTCGACCGAGGCGTCCGGGCTCAGGCCTACGCCATGGCTACGTTCCCCACCACCGCGCAATACGACACCTATGGCGACGACGGCCCCTGGCCCGCAAGCACCAGGCCGGACCGGCTGCGCAACGTCGGGTACGCCGAGGGTCGCGCGGCTCTCGCGTCTCTCGGTGAGGTGGGATGGCGACCGGAGAGAATCTGGGTCGACGTCGAGCCCCGTCCGCAACAGCCCTGGCCCAGCTCGACAGCAGCCCAGCAGCAGGAGAACCGGTACGTCATCTCCGGGCTCCTGGCTGCGCTGGCGGACGCCGGGTACCCGCACGGGATCTACTCCTATTTGAGCGGTTGGCAGGCCATCACCGGGTCGTGGCAGCTTCCAGATGTGCCCGTCTGGTCACCGGCAGGGCGTCTCGACTTCGCCAGTGAAGCATCCGACCTCTGTGTGAATCGCAGCTTCTCCGGTGGTACCGTCCACATCTCGCAATGGACCGACGGCACCTACGACTACGACATGACGTGCATCGGGGTCTACCAAGCCCACGTCGCGACGATCGGCTGGCAGCCGAGCGTCTCGGACGGCGCCACCGCAGGAACGACCGGCCGGTCACTGCCGATGGAGGCGTTGCGCCTGTCGGTGGCAGGAGACCGCCTGTCGGGCGACATCCTGTGGCGGGGGCATGTGCAGGACATCGGCTGGCAACCATGGACGACGTCGGCGTCCCCGATCGGAACGACCGGGCGCGGTCTGCGCCTGGAAGCGTTCGAGCTCCGGTTGACAGGGGATCTGGCCTCGCAGTACAGCATCAGGTACCGCGCCCACGTGCAGAACGTCGGCTGGCAGCCGTACGGGATCGACGGAGCCCCGGCTGGCACTGTCGGGCAAGGTCTGCGGGTGGAAGCCGTTACGATCGAGTTGGTTCCGAAGGTCGCACCGGCATTCACTGCCGTGTACGCCGCCCACGTTCAGAACCTCGGCTGGATGGCGAACGTTTCGGATGGGACCGTCGCCGGGACAACGGGTCGGGCCCTTCGGGTCGAGGCGTTGCGCCTCAATGTGTCCAGTACTGCTTATACCGGGGACATCGAGTGGCGGGGGCATGTGCAGTCGATCGGCTGGCAGCCGTGGACATCCTCGGCCAATCCCATCGGCACGACCGGGCAAGGGCTACGTTTGGAAGCGTTTGAAATCAGGCTGACCGGTGAGATGGCGAACCATGATGGGATCCACTACCGCGCCCACGTGCAAGATTTGGGCTGGCAGTCATGGGTCGCCGACGGCGGAACGGCGGGCACGTCGGGTATGGGCAAACGGATCGAAGCCGTGCAGATCCTCCTCGCACCCAAGACGGGCGGTTAGCGCGGGTTTCCCCGCCAGGCAGACGTCGCCGTCGTCGCGGCCTGCAGGCATCAATCAGGTGGGCCTGCATCGAAGTTGAAGCGGAACCTCCTTCGCACGGCCAGCCGTCAAAGGGGCTCGTGCTCCGCTGTCACCCGGGCAGTGCAGGCAGGGCCAACGTGACGGCCCTGCCTGCGTACGGTCTAGGAGAAGCGCCCCGGCCTGAAGGTAGCAAGCATGGGGTGCTTGTTGCCGGTCATGATCTCGCCGGAGAGGAGTTCGCCGGCGATGAGCCCGAGCGTGGCGCCGGAGTGCGTGAAGGCCACGAAGCAGCCGGGCACCTGGCTCAGTTCGCCGAAGACAGGTTCGCCGTCGCCAGGGATGGGCTTGTAGCCGATCTTCCACGATGCCGGCTTGAGGTCAGGGTTGCCGGCGATGAGTTTGGACGCCTCGTCGGCCAGTTCCTGGACCACTTCGTCGGGAATGCTGAACGTGCCGTCCGCATGCTCGGTGATGTGCTCCTCGTACCAGTCGTGGTCCAGTGCAAACGTGTTGCCGGGGTTGGGACGTACCGCGGCCCGCGGCGTATTCATCACGGTCTTTACATCGTGATCCACCGGTTTGGTCAGGACCAGCATGGAGACAGGGGAACCGTTCGGGATCTCGACGCCGAGGGGTGCGACGACGGCGGGCGTCGCGGCGCCGCACGCCACCAGCACCGCATCGGCCTCGTAGTTCTCGCCGGCCGCTGTCTCGACACCGGTAGCCCGTGCTCCATTGACCGTTACCGAGGCTTTGCCTGCGTTGAGGACGAGTCGGCCGCCGCGGGCGTGGAATTCATCCATGAGGAATTCCACCAGGTCCGGGAGGCTGACCCAGCCTTCGCCCGGATTGAAGATGGCGTTTTCCGGCACGGCGCCGGCGTCGATGCCGGGCGTGACGGCTCCGATGTCTTCGGGTGCGAGCAGTTTTGAGTCGTAGCCGATGGACTTTTCGTAGGTGTGGCGGGCTTCGGTGACGGAGTGCTGTCCGGCCGCGTTCCACATCAGGCCGCCGTCGAACTGGAGCCACTCTCTTGCCGGATCTTGAGCGAAGAGGGTGCGGTAGCGGTCCACGCCCGCCACCCGCAGCTGGTGGTACGGCGCAGACCGCTCGCCGGCGGAATTGAGCCAGGAGAGTGATCGGCCGGTGGCTTCACTGGCTAGGCCGCGTTCGGTCAAAAGGATTACGGATGCGCCCTGGCGGAGCAGGTGGACGGCAGTGGAGACACCGAGAATGCCGCCGCCGATGATGGCGACGCGTTTGGGTGAGGTGGTGGAGGACATGCGTCTTCCCTTCCTGTTCGTTGGTTGGTCAGTTGCCCGCGGGCTGCCCCGGCGGTTAGGCGAGGGCGTGAATTTTTTCGATGATGCTCAGGACTTCGAGGGACTCGAAAGGCTTGACCGGCAACTCTTCCCGGCCGTGTGTGGCCTCAGCGAGTTGGCGGTAGAACCCCGGATAGTTGCCCCGCTGGGCGGGAACGGGCGTGGTGCTGCCGTCAATTCCCAGGGCCCCCCAAGAGTCCTGGGGCTCAACGCCGTAGGCGGGATCCGAGGGTTTCAGCCCGGCAGCGAGGGCCGGTTCCTGGCTATCCAGGCCCCATTTGGTGTAGCCGGCCTTGGAGCCCAGGACGTGGAAGCGCGGGCCGACTTGGGCGGCCATGCCGTTCATCCACAACCTGGACCGGACCCCGGATTCGTGGAACAGGGACACGAAGGCTTCGGTATCAGCCCCCTCCGGATGTCCGTGGTTGGCGGTCTCTCCGTAGCTGTCCTGGACAGGACCGAAAAGCTGGATGGCTTGGTCGATCAGGTGGGCGCCGAGGTCGTGAAGTATGCCGCCGCCGTCCGTCAGGACGGCAGTGTCCCGCCAGTTCCCGAATCCTTCCGGCCGCCACCACTCGAACCGCGACTCGAATGTGCGGATTTCGCCCAGCGTTCCTTCCCGGACGAGTTTCCGGAGCGTCAGGAAGTCGGCGTCCCATCGGCGGTTCTGGAACACCGTCAGATGCACGCCGGCGCCGGATGCCTGGGAGATAAGAGACTGGCCCTCTGCCGATGTGGTGACGAACGGCTTATCCACCACCACCGGAAGACCATGCGCTATTGCCGTTGCTGCCAGATCGAAGTGTGTGAGCGGGGGAGTGCCGAGGATGATGAGGTCAAGGTCTGCGGCCAGGATGAACATGGCCTCCGCTGTCGGAACAATCCGGGCCTTCGGGTAGCGCCGGGTCGCCTCAGCCGCACGCTCCGGATCCGCCGTTACGATCACGTCGAGGGAGTAACCGGGATCCGCCTCGATCAGCGGTGCGTGGAACACGCTGCCTGAGATCCCAAAACCCACGACGGCGGTCCTGATGGGTGCCGCCGCAGCTGCGGTGTTTCCCATCAGAGCACTTCCGATAGGAATCGCTGGAGGCGTTCACTGCGGGGATTATCGAAGAGTTCGGCAGGCGTACCTGCCTCCACCACTTCGCCTTCATCCATGAACACGACCTGGTCGGCTACCTTACGGGCGAAACCCATTTCGTGGGTGACGACCAGCATGGTCATGCCGCGTTTGCCGAGCCCGGCCATGAGGTTCAGCACGCCCTTGACGAGCTCGGGATCCAGGGCGCTGGTGGCCTCGTCGAAGAGCATTACCTCGGGCTCCATGGCCAGGGCGCGCGCGATGGCGACGCGCTGTTGCTGGCCGCCGGAAAGGTCCCTGGGCCGGTGGTCCGCGCGCTCCGCGAGACCCACCTCGGCGAGGCGGCGGCGGGCGCGTTCCCGCGCTTCGGTCTTGGACATTCCCTTGACGCTCCAGAGCGCCAGGGCCACGTTCTCGAGGGCCGTGTGGTCCGGAAAGAGATTGAAGTGCTGGAAGACCATTCCAATGCGGGCCCGCAAGATGTCCGGCTTGACCTCGAGGGCACTTTCGCCGGCCAGCAGGACGTCCCCGCTCGTGGGTTCGTGCAGGCGGTTGACCCCCCGCAGGAGGGTGGACTTGCCTGATCCGGACGGCCCGATGATGCAGGTGGTGGTACCCGGTGCGACGGTGAGGCTGACGTTGCGCAGCACCTTTATGTCGCCGTAGGCCATGGTCAGGGTCTTTAGTTCCAGGCTGGAGCCGTGGAAGGTCTCGATGTCCGGAACCGAATTGTTCGTGCTGGTGCTGCTGCTTGTGAGGCTCATGTGTTGCTCCCGGTGATCAGCGGCGAGGCCGCGTCGAGTTCCTTGACTTCCTGCAGTCCGCTTGTGGGGGCGGAGGGGCGGCGGCGGCCGGTCCTGAACCTGTTATCGAAGTAGTTGACCAGGTGGGTCAGGGGCACCGTGATCACCAGGTAGAAGATCCCGGCCATGACCAGGGGGGAGAGGTTTCCGGACAGTACTGCCGCGTCCTGGCCCACGCGGAAGAGCTCACGTTCAGTAACGAGCAGTCCCAGGAAGTAGACCAGCGAGGAATCCTTGACGATCGCGATGAACTGGTTGACCAGCGCCGGCAGGACTCTGCGGATGCCCTGCGGAACCACTACCAGCGCCATGGACTTGGCGTAGCTCATGCCCAGTGCGCGACAGGCTTCGCCCTGGCCCTTGTCGACGCTCTGGATACCCGCACGGAAGATCTCGCCAATGTAGGCGCTGGCGATCAGGCTCAGCGCGATGATCCCCAAGGGATAGGGCGACGGGCCGAAGATCGACTGGCTGAGACGGGCGAATCCTTGGCCAATCAACAGGATGGTGAGGATGGCGGGGAGGCCGCGAAAGAGATCGGTGTAGATGCGGGCCGGCACACGGAGCCATTTCGAGGGGGAGATGCCCATGACTGCGACGACCATGCCAAGCGCCACCCCGATGATGGTGGCGGCGATGGAGATGATGAGGGTGTTAAGAAGACCGACTCCCAGTAGCTGGGGCAGGACTTCGGCCATTGCGCCGAAGTCGAAGAAGGTGCGGATGATGGTGTTGAACCAGTCCATGGGTTGCTCTCAGACGTAGGTAGCTTGTGAATCCCGGGCGGGCCGCGGTGCGCGGCCCGCCCGGTCCTGAGCCGGATTGTCCGCCGGCGTGGGTGGGTTACTTGCCGGGGGTCGGTGTGGCTTTCTGCTCAGCCTTGGGCAAGTACTGCTCGGGCATCGGGGAGCCCGGGAACCACTTCTGGTAGAGCTTCTTCCAGGTGCCGTCCTCCATCGCCGCAGCGAGCCCCTTGTTCAACGCGTCCCTGAAGGCTGTCTTGCCCTTGGCGATGGCGAACCCGGCGGGCGCGTCGAAGGACGGAATGTCTGCCGCACTGACCAGTCCGTGCTGTTCCTCATAGGCCTTGGCGGCTTCGTAGTCCAGGAAGTGGGCGTCCACGGTGCCACTGTTCACAGCGGCAATGGCTGTGTTGTTGTCCGGGAATCGCACTAGGTTGGCCGACGTGAAGTTCTTGACCGCGTAGGCTTCCTGCAGCGTTCCCTGGACCACGCCGAGCCGTTTGCCGGACAGGCCGGCGGCATCCTTGATGCCCGAGGTCTTCGTGGTGATGACGGTCAGGTAGCCTGCGAGATAGCCCTCGGAGAAGTCGACTGTTTCCTTGCGCTTGTCCGTGATGCCGATGGCGGCCACGCCGACATCGAACTGGCCGTTGGCCACGGCGGAGAGCAGTCCGGAGAAGTCCTGTCCGGTGAAAACCACATTGTCCACGCCGGCGCGGTGCGCCACGTCCTTGAAGAGTTCGACGTCGAAACCGGTGAAGTTACCCTGCGCATCAGCGAAGGTATAAGGCTTTGAGTCGCCAAGGCTGGCTACCCTGATGGTGCCCGGCTGTATCAGGCCGTAGGGGTTGTCCGCTGCAGTCGAAGATGATGCGGGAGTCGATCCTGCGCAGCCTGACAGCGCGAGGAGTGCCGCGACGGCACCAGCGACGACCGCTCCAGGGCGGCGGAAGTTGAATCGTTTGCTCAAGGGTTTTCCAATCGTGGAAGCAGGGCGGATAGCTTTTGTCGTGGGGAGTCTCTTGTTGAGTCCGGTCTCAACCGCTACGATTGAGACCGGACTCAACAAGGGTTGCTATGAATGTAACCCAAGCCACATTGGCCGTCAAGGCCTCTTTTCGGAAGGCCGAAATGATCAGTAATGGATCCAGGCGACGTGATATTACGGTCGCGGACGTCGCAAAAGCCGCCAACGTGTCAAAGGCCCAGGCGGCACGCGCTTTGGGGAATTACGGCGCCGTGAGCGACGACGTGCGGGAGCGGGTCCTGGCTGCTGCGGAGGAGCTTTCCTACCGCCCGAATGAGCTCGCCCGCAGCATGAATACGGGAAAATCGCACACTATCGGCGTCGTGGTGGGAGACATCGAAAACCCTCACTTCGGCCTTGCCACGCGAGGCATTACGGACACCGCGAAGAAGAGCGGCTACAACGTTATTCTCGTCAACACCGACGAGGAAGAAACGGCCGAAGTAGAGGCCGTCCAAGTGCTCTTGGACAAGCGGGTGGACGGCCTCATCGTGGCACCCGCGTCGTCCGTGGAGACAGAACATTTGCGGCGCGTTTACGATTCCGGGCGTCCTTTGGTCCTTCTTGACCGGGCCGCCGCAGGGCTTGAGGTGGAAACCTTCGCAGTTGACATGACGGCGATCTCCTACGAGTCCACCCGGTACCTGCTTGAGGCCGGGCACCGGCGGATCGCCTTCGTCTCGACCCTCAAAACGGACCGGCCCTATGTCGCCGGCATGGAACTGGCCTCCTCGCAGATCTCCGAGCGGCTGGCCGGCATGCGGCGTGCGTTCGAGGAGAAGGGCCTCAGCCAACCTGTGGATCTGGTCCGGCTCAATGCCGGCGACGCCGAATCCATCAAAAGGATCACCAGGCACCTTTTGGAGGGACCGGGTGCGGCGACGGCCATCGTTGCCTCGGATGGTCTTATCGCATTGAGCATCGTGGAGGCCATCCAGGAACTGGGACTGTCCATTCCCGCAGATGTCTCCTTCCTGATGTACGACGACTTCGCGTGGACTCGCCTCACTACACCGCCCCTCACCGTTATTGCCCAGCCTGTCTATGAGATGGGGATAGCGGCCGCCAGTGCCCTCATTCGGCTGATCGAAGGACGCAAACCATCCGCACCCGGCACGGAACTCACGGCGCGACTGGTCCGCCGCGGATCCATCGGGTCGCCCGCGCCCGAGAAGCCTTCAGCTGACGGCGGGGCGGGCCATGCGCAAAATGACAACCAGTTCACTCCTGCTTGACCGACATCCGCTGTCGGCCTACCCAATGGACGCAGACTTCGACTGGCTAGTACAGCAGCGGTACGTCTGGAGAGGCCCGTTGAGCACGACGTCAGTGCCCACCTGTCCGCACCCACTTCTTCGATTCTTACGGGGGCGCGGTGCCGCGCGTCACTACTATCACAACGAATCCGTCGGCATCCCTGAAGGAGGCGTCCGTACTGCCCAGAATAGGTGACCACTATGGTCACCTATTCTGGGTTGCTGGGTGTCTAACTAGCGGCTTTCCACAGGATCACGAAATCAGGGGCCGCAGGTTTCTCGTGTTACCTGGACGCAGCAAGCCGTGCATCCAGCAGGCCGGCCGCGACGGCGGGAGCAAGCCCCGGCGCCAACGGAAGTCGCGGCACTACCAGGCAGTGCCAGAGGTGGTAGATGTCCGCCTTGCCCGACCACACAGTGGAGGTGACATTGCCGTGCTCGTCGAGTTCCTGCTTCCAGGATCCGTGCTCGTAATCGATGAACCAGTCGCGGGCGTGGTCCCAGATTTGTTCGTACCATTCTGAATACTTCTTCTCGCCGGTGGCGATGTACAGAGCTGCCGCGCCCCCGATTGCCTCGGCGGGAACCCAGCGGATGCGGGTGGTGACAACCGGCTTGCCTTCCCAGTCGACGGTGTAAACAAATCCGGGATGGCCGTCCGGCTGCCAGGCGTCGCGGATGGCGGCGTCGAACAGGCCCCGTGCGTCGTCCAGCAGCCAGGCTGGGACGTCCATGCCGCGGGCTTCGAGCCCGGCGCGGATGTGCAGGAGCAGGCGTGCCCACTCAACCCAGTGGCCGGGGGTTCCGCCGTACGCGCGGAACTGGCTGGCCCGGTCATCGGTGTTGTACTCCGGCATGGGGTTCCACTCCGGGTCGAAGTGCTCGAAGACCCGGTAGTTGTTGTTGCGCGCGAAGTCGTGGATGAGCACCTCGGCGATGTGGAGGGCCCGTTCGAGCCAGCGGTTCTCCCCGGTCACATCGGCGACGATGAGGTACGCCTCGACGGAATGCATGCTCGCGTTACCGCCACGGTATGCTTCGGTTTCCGTAAATTCCCGGTTCCACGAGTCGAAGCACATGCCGGCGTCGTGGTCCCAGAACCTGGTGTCAGCGATGCGCAGTGCCTCGTCGAGCAATTCCCTGGCGCCCGGGCGGCTGGCCGCAACGGCGCTGGCAGCGGCGAGGAGCACGAAGGAGTGCTGGTAACCGGACTTGGTGTCGTTTACCGGTCCGTTCCCGTCTACCTCGGCATACCAGCCGCCGAACTCATCATCGTGGAAGACTCCGTTGAGGGCGGCGATGCCGTGGTCGACGAGGGTAGCAGCGCCTGGCCGCCCCATCAGGGCAGCGACGGCGAAACTATGAACCATCCGCGCGGTAATCCAGAGGTGGGTCGGCTTGTCGGTGAACACCGCGCCGTTGTTGTCGAGCCAGCCGAATCCGGTGGGCACCTTTGAACCCGCGGCGAAATTGATCAGCCGATCGGTTTCGGACTCCAGCCATCGCGCGTGAGCGGCGCTGTTCAGCCACGTCATGTTATTTCCTTTCCATGGTGGGTGCAGATTGAGAATGATGCCTGATTAGTGAGTGCCGAAGTCGGTGTCTGTGTATGCGCCAGCAACTCTGGCAGTGCCCCCGCAGCTGCACTGCCCTCGAACATCAAGCTGGATGGTCACTGGAGCGCCCGCATCAAGCGTCAGGGTGACGGTCTCGCCCTGGTTGGTGGACACGCGCAGTAGGTTTTCTTGTGGGGAGACGAGAGCCATGGCAGCCCTTTCGTTGATGGTTGAGGGGATGGGGTGGTGCACCAGCGGCTGCTAGCCGATGGCATCGAGCACACCGCGGATGATGGTGGCAGCCGCTCCCAGGTAGGCCAGGACGATCAGCAGGACCTGGGCGGCCCGCGCCGGGACGAACCGGGCAGCGACGTCGCCCAGCACCAGGCCTGCGAGGCAGGCCACGGCGACGGCCACCCACATTCCCCAGGGCAGTGCGGGGAAGGTGGCCGGGGCAGTGAGGGCCTTGGAGATCAGGGAGAACACGCCGATGGTGAAAAAGTACGGTTGCATGGTGGCAGCGAAGGATTTGTGCTGCCACCGGGTGGCGATGGAGTACATGCTGACGGCAGGCCCGCCCACCCCAGCCGCCGTATTCATAAACCCGCTCAGGCCGCCGGCCGTGAACAGGTAGCGGCGGCGCGGAGGAAGCGTGGCGGACTTGAGGCCAAGCAAAACGGTGAGCCCGACGGCGAGGAGCACCCCGATGGAGATCTCCAGCACCGCCGGCGGGATGAGCCGGATCAGGAAGGCTGCGGGGATGATTCCCAGCAGCGCCGACGCCGCCAGTGCCGCGTACCGCTTCCAGTCGATGTCCCGCACCACCCGGAAGATGATGGCCCCCGCGGTCACGGCGCCGCAGACGTTCACCAATACGACCCCCTCCACCGGGCCCAGGAGCAGTACCAGGAAGGGGGCTGCCACCAGGGCGAAGCCCATGCCGGTGATGCGCTGCATCCCGGCTCCCATGACGACGGCGCCCAGCACGAGCCCGGTGGTCAGCATTTACGGCCTCCAGGCCACGTACTGGACCTCCTCGAACTCCTCGAGGCCAAGGCTTGCTCCTTCGCGGCCCAGGCCGGACTGCTTGGCGCCGCCCATGGGGGCGAACGCCACGGAGGGGAGGGGATCGTTGACCCCCACGATGCCGGCTTCCAGGCGTTCAGGGACGTCCCAGGCGCGCTTGGGATCGCGGCTCCAGACGTACGCGGCGAGGCCCATCTCTGTGGCGTTCGCCTTGCGGATGGCGTCCTCCTCGGAAGAAAAGGTCACGACGCCGGCCGCCGGGCCGAACACTTCTTCGCTCACCAGGGGTGCGTCGTCGGGGACGTCCGTGAGCAGTGTGGGGGCCATAAACGCGCCCTGCCGGGGGACATCGGTCCGCTGCGTGACGCGCCGGGCGCCTCGGTTCAGGGCGTCATCCACGAGGGCCTGAACGGCGGTCACCCGCTCGGCGTCGATCATGGGACCAAGGTCCGGGACCGATGCGCCGCCCTCGGGGACGCCATGCCCGATGCTCATCGCGTCGAAGCGCGCGCCCAGCTTCCGGGTGAACTCGTCGGCGATGCTGTCCTGAACCAGGAAGCGGTTCGCTGCCACGCACGACTGGCCGGTGTTGCGCAGCCGGCCCAGGACGGCGCCGTCGACGGCTGCGTCCAGGTCCGCGTCCTCGAAGACGATGAACGGCGCGTTGCCGCCCAGTTCAAGCAGCGGACGGACCACGCGTTCTGAAGCGGAGGCCATGATCTGGCGGCCTACGCCGGTGGATCCGGTGAAGCTGACGGCCCGCACGGCGGGGTGTTGGAGCAGGGCTGCGGTGATTTCGCGCGAGGGTCCGTGGACCAGGTTGACGACGCCGGCGGGGAACCCGGCCTCGTGCAGGACCTCGAACAGTCCGGTGGCGGCGAGCGGCGCCTTTTCGGAGACCCGGCCCACAACGGTGCAGCCTGCGGCCAGCATTGCGGCGAGTTTGCGGGCCTGGATGGATACGGGAAAGTTCCACGGGGTGAGGCTGAGTGCCACGCCGATGGGCTTGCGGAGGCTGAGGTGGCGCCGGCCCTGGAGTTCGGGCGGGCTGACGGTGCCGGTGGAGCGGCGGACTTCCTCGGCGAACCAGCGGAAGTACTCCACCGAGAAGTCCACCTCACCCTGGGCTTCCGGGAGCCGTTTTCCGGCTTCCAGGGCCAGGGTGTGGGCCAGTTCGTCCCGGCGTTCGGCCAGCAGGTCGGCGGCGTTCCGGAGCAGGTCTGCCCGGTTGCGCGCGGTGGTCCGGGACCAGGAACCGAAGGCGTCGGCCGCGGCGCCTGCGGCCGCAGTGGCGTCTTCGGCGGTGCCCCAGGCCACTTCGCCAACCGTGCTGCCGTTTCCGGGGTCGGTCACGTCCTTGGAACTGCCGGCCGTGTGCCAGGTTCCATTCACCAGGTGTCGGGCTGATTTCAGGTTCACGTATGTTGCCTTTCGTTGGGCTGGTGGAGGTCCGGGGTCCTCATCCCTTGCTTGCTCCGGCGGTGATCCCGGCAACGAAGTAGCGCTGCAGGAAGACGTAGGCCACCACCACGGGCAGGGACGCCAGGATGACACCGGCGAACAGGAGCGGGTAGTTGGTTTGGAACTCGCCCTGGAAGCTGAGCAGTGCCAGCGGCAGGGTCCGGTTGCCCGGGGACTGGATGAACAGCAGTGGATAGAGGAGTTCGTTCCAGTGGATGACGAACAGGAAGATCGCTGCTGCGGCCACTGACGGGGCGGACAGGGGGAGCGCGATGGAGACGTACGTCCGCCACGGGCCGGTGCCGTCAATGGAGGATGCCTCGTACAGCTCCTTGGGCAGGGTTCGCATGAACCCACCGAGGATAAAGACGGCGATGGGCAGGGTGGACACGACGTTGGCCAGCACCAGGCCTGCCAGGCTGTCCAGCAGGCCGAGCCGGCCGAACAGGACGTACAGCGGCACCATGTTGGCCTGCGCCGGGATGGCCATGCCCAGGACCAGGAAGCCGAAGATGGCCCAGGCCATAAACCCCTTGAGCCGGGAGATGGCGTACCCGGCGAGGCTGGCCAGGAACAGGGTGAGCGGGACGGAGATGGCGGTGACAATGACGCTGTTCATGAACGACGACCCCAGATCCTGGCCGCCGATCACCTCCGCGTAGTTGGCGGGTGAGAGGGACTGCGGCAGGCTGAACGGTCCGGCGAAGAGTTCCTGCGTGGACTTGAAGCTGCCGAACCCCACCACGGTCAGCGGAACGATGATGATGACCGCGTAGATTCCGAGAATTGCGCGGCGACTTAGTGAAGCGAGCATGCTGTCATTCCCCCTTCGGGGTCAGCCGGAGCAACCGGCGCTGGAGCCAGGTGACCAAGGCGATCATCGCCATAAAGATGATCGACTGGGCGGCGGCGTAGCCGAATTCCGAGTTGGCAAAGGTGCTGTAAATGCGGGTGGAGAGGATATCCAGGGACTGCTTGGGCGGGTTCCCCGCGATGCCCAGGATCAGGTCGAAGGCCTTGAACGACTGGACGGTGGTGTAGGCGACGACGATTGACGTTGCCGGGGCCACAAACGGCCAGGTAATGGACTTGAACTGCTGCCATTTCCCGGCACCGTCCATCTCCGCGGCCTCATACAGTTCCCGCGGGATGGCCTGCAGGCCGGCGATGTAGACCACCATCATCTGTCCCGCGTGGAACCAGACCTGCGTCACGGCCACCCAGTACAGGGCCTGGGCGTTGTTGCCGAGGTAGGAACCCTGCAGGGCTTCCAGGCCAACTCCGCCGAGGACCGCATTCGCCAGGCCGAAGTTGGGGTCGTAGATGAACTTCCAGATGAAGGCCACGGAGACGGAGGACAGGATGGTGGGGAAGAAGAACAGGGCGCGGAGCAGGATGCTGCCGCGGGAGTTCTTCGTCAGGAGCAGGGCCAGCACCAGCGAAAACGCTGTCTGCGCGATGACCACCATCAGCACGAACTTCAGGTTGTTGGTCAGCGCGTTGGTGAAAAGCGAGTCCTTGGTGAAGGCGCGGACGAAGTTGTCCAGCCCCACGTAGTTGAACGCCGCCGAGAAGCCGTTCCAGTCCGTGATGGCGTACTGGAACGCCTGCAGGGTGGGCATCACCAGGAAGAACGCAATGATGGCGACGGCGGGAAGCGGGAAGAGGTACAGTGCCGGATTCACCCGCGTGGGGGAGCGGCGGCGCCTCTTCGCTGCGTCGGTTTCAGTCCCGCCGTCCGGGGCCTTCCGTTCGGCAGCCATTTTGGTGTGGGTGCTCATAGCCGTTCGTCAACAATCTTCTGGGCGGCTTCGGCGGCCTGCTCGGGGCTGGTGCCCGAGATGACAGCCGTGGCACTGGCCTCCACCGCGTTGCGGACATCGAGGTTCTGGAACTGGAACCGGGCGGCCAGCGCCGTCTTTTTCTCAAGCCAGGGGCTCAGGCGCTTCAGGTCCGGGTTGGTGTACTCCACCTTGTCCACGGTCACGTGCTGGGCTGTCTGGTTGGCGTAGTAGCCGGCGTTCTCCGGCTCGGACAGGAAATCGATCCACGCTGCCGCGGCGGCCTGGTTCTTGCTGGCTGAGTTGACGCCCAGGATGAACGTGGCGTTGTAGGCGCCCTCGTACTTGCCGGAGCCGTCGGAGGTGTTGGGGAAGACGAGCTCGATGGGGAACTTGGCTCCCAGCCCGCGGACGGCGGCAAGGTGGTACGAGCCGGTGGCGAGCATCGCGGCTTTTCCTTGGGAGAACAGGTTCTGCGCCGGCTCCACCGCGGTGCCGGTGGCATTGGGCTGCAGGTAGGGGATGAGTTCCTTGTACTGGTTGAGCATCTTGATGAACCAGTCGTCGGTGCACTTGAGCTTGCCCTGCTCGATCTGGGTGCACATGTCGTCGACGGGGGCGTTGTTGGCGATCATGCAGTTGAACAGCTGGCCGCCGTTTCCGACGTCGCCGCCGGGCCAGGAGATGGGAATGACGCCGGAGGCTGCGAGCTTTTCGCACATGGCCAGGAAGCCGTCCCAGTCCTTCGGGGCGATCTCCGCGCCGGCCTTATCGAACAGGTCGGCGTTGGCCATCGGCATGGGGAAGACCACCTGGTACGGCAGGCCCAGTTGGCTGTCGCCGGACTTCCCGGCGGAAAGCAGGCCCGGCTGGTAGTTGCCTACTGCCTTGCTGTCCTTGAGCTCGGTGTAGATGCCGGCCTCGGTGAAGTTCTTGAACTGTGCGCCGCGGAAGGTGGCGAACGCGTCGCCGATGGCTGCACCGCGGACCTTCTGCAGGCCCTGGGCGTTGTAGTCGTTGGAGGTGGAGATGTCCTGGGCGACGTCCACGCCGTCGTGCAGTGCCGCGAAGCGCTTGATGAGTTCATCGAACACCGCCTTGTCCTCACCGCGCCAGTGGGCGAACGAGACCTTGCCGGTGACGGCACCGGTGGCGGGTGCAGCGGGTCCGGCGGCGCCGCCTGGCGCCGTGGTGCCGCCCGGTCCGGCGCATGCTGCCGCAGTTGCTCCGAAGCCCAGGGCTCCGAGAATCGCGATGGCCTGCCTGCGTGAAATCTGACTCACAATATTCTCCTCGTTGAGTGTTTTGCTGTGCCTTGCTTGTTGCCTACGGAATGGCTGTCACCAGGAAGCGCCTGGCGCGTCGGGACTGCTCATGCACTCGTCTTTTGCGACGAGACCACGTCGTCCACCACGGCGCACAGGCGCTGCAGCCGCCGGACGGCGTCAGTGGAAAGGGATTCGACGACGTCGGGGGCGCCGATGCAGGACGCCCAGACGGCGCGTCCTGAGAGGAAGCCGCTGGCGCCTTCGAGGCAGGCCCACCGGACTGCGTCGGGGAAAACATCCTCGGGGACGCCGGAGGAAAGGACCACCCACGGGCCGTCGATTGCCTGGGTCAGGTCGGCGCAGGCTGCGCGCACGTCGGCTTCGGGAGCCTGGCCGTGGAAGGGAACCTCGGCCTTGTAGAGGTCGGCGCCCAGGCTCCCCAGTTCCTTGGCAGCGGCCAGGATGCCTGCGTTCCAGTCGAAGTCATCGCCGGAGAGGGGTTTGCGGGATACAGGTTCGATGATGCTGATGAGCCCGGCGGACTTACAGATCTCCACGAATTCGCGGACCATGGCCACGCGGCCGTCGGCGGGCTCGTCCGGGCGGTACAGCACCAGCAGCTTGAGGGCCTTGACGCCGAGGGCAGCGTATTTGTGCGGGTCCACCAGCCGGTCGATGGTCACTTCGCCCACCAGCTCGCCGTGCGCGGATTCGAAGTGGTCGGCGGAGGCGATGAGTCCGCAGCCGGGGTCAACCACGTTGTCCTCGATGGCCTGGTCGAGGGCGAACTGCCGGTCGATGAGGACGCCGGAGGCATAGGGGGTGAGGATTTTGGCGGCCTGGAGCTTGAAGTCCTGGAGGTCCTGGTCCGTGACGGGGGCTTCCTGGTGTTCGGCGATCATGTTGCGCATCGCCTCGCGCTGGTCCACGGCGAGCATCGCGAAGGCGCCTGACGGGCGCTGGAGGGGTGAGAGGTCTGTGAGGGTCATGTGCTGCTTCTTTCAGCTAGGGCTGTGGTTGGAGGCAAAGGCGGGGGTGATGGTCTGGTGCGGAATTTTGGAACGGCCGTCCAGTCCTTCGCAGGAAGCGGAGGCGGTGCGACCGGCGAAAGCTGCGGCGTCCACCAGCGGCAGGCCGGCGGCAACAGCGGCGAGGAGGGCGCCGTGGTAGACGTCGCCCGCGCCGAGGGTGGACAGGATGGTGGCCGGCGTGGCCGGAACGTGGACCGCGGGGCCGTTTCCGGCTTTCACCCAGGCGCCGTCAGAGCCGGCGGTGGCGACGACGGCGGAGGCGCCGTCGTCGATGGCTTTCTGGAGCAGTTCCTCAACGGCCAGGTGCCCGCCGTACTCGGCGCTGAGCCGTTCGATGGTGGGGACATACAGGGCGACGCCGCGCGGACTGAAAGACGGGATGGGGTTGCCGGCGTCCACGCTGAGGTTCAGGTGGACGTTGTTGAGCCCGGGGAGGTTGGCGACGGCGTTCCAGCCCAGGTGGTCCACATGCACCCACGCCGCGGCTTCCAGGAGCTCGCGGAAGCGCCCCTCGGCCGGGAAGCTGACCGGCGGCACCGGGCGGGTGACGATGGCGCGGCTTTCGCTGGCCTTGCTGACCACTATGACACTGGCTCCGGTTTTGACGCCGGGATCGCGGACCACGGCTGAGGTGTCCACGCCTTCAGCCTGCAGACCGCTGATGATGCGGTCGCCTTCCTCGTCGGTGCCGATGACTCCGGCGAAAGCGGCCTGCGCGCCTGCCCTGGCGGCAGCAACGGCGGCGGTGGCAGCCGGGCCGCCTCCCGCCGTCGTAAAGTCTGTGGCCACGGTGCGGCTGTCTGCAGCGGGATAATCCTGAACCAGGGCTATGGAGTCCAGGGTGGCGGAGCCTATAAAGAGCAGGGTTCCGGTTGACGGTTGGGACACGTTCCACCTCGTTGTAGTCGGCTTGTACTGAAGAAATATACACACGCTATGTTGGAATAACAACACTTTCTGTATAGTTCTGTTTGGGATGCAACGCCGAGGTCCCATACTCAACGTAGAGAAACGGAGCAGCTCATGTCATTGCCTTCTGCGGAATCGGTCCGGACCATTCGTTACGGCCTTATCGGTGCCGGCCACATGGCCCGCGAACACGTCCGGAACCTTGCCCTGATCCCGGGAAGCCACATCACCGCCGTATCCGACCCCCAGCCGTCATCGCTGGCGGAGACGGTTGCGGAAATCGGTTACGAGGTACAGACCTTCTCCCGCCACCAGGAGCTGCTCGCTTCCGGGCTGGTGGATGCCTTGGTGATCGCCAGCCCCAACGACACGCACCTGGCCATCCTCAAGGACATCTTCGCGAGCGGCACCAACCTGCCCGTGCTGGTGGAAAAGCCCGTGTGCACCACGGCGGAGCAGGCCGACGAGCTTGAAGCGCTGGCAGCCGACTACACCGCGCCGGTGTGGGTTGCCATGGAGTACCGCTACATGCCGCCGGTGCAGGAGATCATTCAGGCAGCCCACGGCGGCAGGCTCGGCAACGTGTACATGCTCTCCATCGTGGAGCACCGCTTCCCGTTCCTGCACAAGGTGGACGCCTGGAACCGCTTCGCGGAGCGGACCGGAGGCACGCTGGTGGAGAAGTGCTGCCACTTCTTTGACCTGATGCGGCTGATCCTGCAGGACGAACCCGTCCGCGTCTACGCCAGCGGCGGCCACGACGTCAACCATATGGACGAGGTGTACAACGGCAGGGTGTCGGACATGATCGACAACGCCTACGTGATTGTGGACTTCAAGGGCGGACGCCGGGCCATGCTGGAGCTGTCCATGTTCGCCGAGGGCTCCAAGTTCCAGGAGCGGATCTCCATTGTGGGCGACGCCGCCAAGATCGAGACCCTCATCCCGGTGGCAGCCAACCACTGGATCGAAGGCGACGAGGCTGAGGCGACGGTGGAATTCAGCCCGCGCTCGCCGCTGGGGCCGGAAATGCACGAAGTTCCTGTGGACGAGGCCGTCCTCGCCGCCGGCGCCCACCACGGCTCCACGTACTATGAACACCTTGGCTACCGCAAGGCCATCCTGGGTGACGGGCCGGTGGAAGTTACGGTTGCCGACGGCCTGCAGTCCGTGCGCATGGGCCTGGCGGCCGAGCGCTCCATCATCGAAGGACGCCCCGTAGAGCTGACGAATGCCGGTGTCGGGCTCAGTCACTGAGTAGATTTGTGTTGGAATTGCAACACCCTGGCAGGCCAAATTCGCCCGGTTAAGGGAAGCAGGAGAAGGGGATATGAGCAGCTCACCGAAAGAGGCGCCGTTGACGCCCCGCCAGCGCACCATCCTGGACCACCTCGAGCAGCGGGGCTTCATCTCCACGATGGACCTCGCCGAAACGTTCGCGGTCTCGGACATGACGGTACGCCGGGACACCCGTGTGCTGTCCCAAAAGGGGCTGGCACGGGTGGTCCACGGCGGCGTCAGCGCCGTCAACGCCAGCGGGCAGAACGCGGACTTCGCTGCCCGGGTCCGGGAGGATGCTGACGCCAAGCAGCGGGTGGCCCGGGCCTGCGTGTCCATGATCGGCGAGCGGGACGCCATCATTCTGGACGCCGGGACCACCACGTACCAAATTGCCCTGGAGCTGCCGCCGACGTTCGCGGGCACCATCATCACGCACTCCGCGCCCGCCATCCAGCGCTGCCTGCAGCTGACGGCGGCGCGGACCATCTGCCTCGGCGGTGAGCTGCTCCTGGACAGCCAGGCGTTCAACGGTCCCATGACGGTGAGCGCCGCCGCCGGCCTCCGGGCCAAAACGGCGTTTATCGGGGTCAGCGGGCTCCACGACGAGGCGTTCTACATTGAGCGGGACGTGGAACGCGCCACCAAGATTGCGCTGATGGACTCAGCTGAACAGGTGGTGGTGGTGGCAACGCACCAGAAAATGCTGCGGTACGCGCTGGCGCGGCTCGCCGCCTTCGACGCCGTGGACGTGCTGGTGACGGACGCGCCGCCGCCCCGGGAGATCGAGGACGCACTGGGTGCCGCCAACGTGAAGATCGTGGTGGCCGCGTGAGCGTGCCGCTGCGGGTGGCCCTGCCCGACCGGAAGATGCTGGACGCGCTCGAGCCGATTGCCGGCGTCGAATTTGTCCTGTGGGACCTCAGCGGGGCGCCGCCGTCGGGCCGTTTAGACCTGTTGGTGCCGCCCTACATGGGCAAGCCTGCGGCGCTGGCCGCGCTGGACGGCGTTGAGGTGGGGCTGGTGCAGAGCCAGTCGATCGGCTATGACGGCGTGGCTGCCGTCCTGCCCGACGGTTGTGTTTTCGCCAATGCGGCCGGAGTCCACGAGACGTCCACGGCGGAACTCGCCGTGGGCATGATCATCGCCAGCCAGCGCGGGATGCCCGACTTCGTGCGGAACCAGGAGTCCGGGACCTGGGACAACATCCAGCGGCCCAGCCTTGCGGACCGACGCGTGCTGCTGGTGGGCTACGGGGGAGTGGGGAAGGCCATCGAGGCCAGGCTCCTGCCGTTCGAAACGCACGTGACGCGGATGGCCAGCGGGGAGCGGGACGATGAGCGGGGCCGGATCCACGGGATCGATGCGCTGTATGAACAGTTGCCGCTGCACGACATCGTGGTGGTCAGTGTCCCCTTGAGTGAGCTCACGCACCAGCTGGTGGACCGGAAGTTCCTGGCCGCGATGCCGGACGGAGCGCTGCTGGTGAATGTGGCCCGAGGCCCGGTGGCTGACACGGATGCCCTGCGGGCCGAAACGTCGTCCGGTCGGCTGCGGGCCGCCCTGGACGTCACCGACCCCGAGCCGCTGCCGGCCAGCCACCCGCTGTGGACCACTCCCGGCGTGCTCATCACCCCGCACGTGGGCGGGGCGAGCTCGGCGATGTTCCCGCGGATGGTCCGGCTGGTCAGGCAGCAGATCTCGTTGCTGCTGGCGGGCGAGGAACCGGTGAACGTGGTGCTGGGCCGCTAGGCCCGGATCTGCTGGAGGACGGCGTCGCGCACCTGGGCCATGGTGGCGGTGTCGGCGGCTTCGACGTTAAGCCGCAGCAGTTCCTCCGTGTTGGAGGCCCTCAGGTTGAACCACCAGTCCCCGGCCTCGCTGCTGACGCTGAGCCCGTCGAGTTCATCGATTACGGCACCGTTCGCGTAGCTGGCCCGCACGTCCGCCACCTTGCCGTCGACGCCGTCAACGGATGAGTTGATTTCGCCGCTGGCCGCGTACGGGTCGAACTCGCCGGCCAGTTCGGACAAGGGCCGCTCCTGCTCGCCGAGGGCGGCCAGGACGTGCATGGCGGCAAGCATACCCGTGTCTGCGTTGTAGAAGTCGCGGAAGTAGTAGTGGGCCGAGTGTTCGCCGCCGAACACGGCGCCCTCCTCGGCCATCCGAGCCTTGATAAAGGAATGCCCCACCCGGGTCCGGACCGGTCGTCCGCCCGCGGCGGCAACAATTTCCGGCACCGCGCGCGACGTGATCAGGTTGTGGATGATCACCGGTTCGGCTTCCCCGGCGGCCTGGGCGCGGCGGATCTCCCGGACGGCAATCAATGCCGTAACGGCCGACGGCGTGACTGGCCTTCCGTTCTCGTCGACCACGAAGCAGCGGTCGGCGTCGCCGTCGAAGGCCAGGCCAATATCGGCGCCGTGGGCGATGACGGCGGCTTGCAGGTCGCGGAGGTTCTCCGGCTCAAGGGGGTTGGCAGGATGGTTGGGGAACGTCCCGTCGAGCTCGAAGTACAGCGGCACAACAGTGAGCGGCAAAGCAGGGTGGAACTGGTCCCCAAGGACCGCGGGAACGGTCAGGCCCGCCATGCCGTTGCCGGCGTCCACCACCACCTTCAGCGGCCGGACGGCATTCAAGGGCACGAGCGAGCGGAGCTTTCCGGCGTAACCCGCGAGCACGTCAAGCGTGGACACGGTGCCCTGGGTCGCGGCGGCGGGGATCCCGCGGTCGACATACTGCTGGGCCAGATCCCGTATGGCCGTGAGCCCGGTTTCTGCGGAAACCGGGACGGCGCCGGCCTTGGCCATCTTGATCCCGTTGTATTCCGCGGGGTTATGGCTCGCGGTGAAAATGGCCCCGGCTATGTCCAGGGCGCCGCACACGTAGTAAAGCTCATCGGTGGAGATAAGGCCCAGGGACTTCACGTCCGCACCGCGCCGGGCAGCACCCGCCGCAAAGGCGCCGCTGAAGCCGGGTGAAGAGGGCCGCATGTCCCCTCCGCAGGCGATGGTCTGGCCGGACAGGCCCAGCACGTCCACAAACGCGGCGCCTACTGCTTCGGCGCTTTCCTCACTGATGGAAACGCCGACGAGGCCCCTCACGTCATAGGCCTTGAAGGACGGTGACAGGTCCATATTGCTCCCGGGAAGTCGTGGCCACGCGCATTAGTAGCTATGCGAACATGGAGTGTTGGAATTTCCACACAACTTTAGCAGGTCTAGGTCACGTCTCACGGAAACGGCTCAGCACTGCTGACAGGACTTTGAGCCCTAGCCTCGGCCTATCGATCAGGCGATCCTTTTATGGAAACGGAATACCCTTCAGAACTCCGCCAGCAGGGCCGGTTATTTGGGCCACTGTCGTCGTCGGCTGCTTTGTTCTCAGCACCGCCACAGCGATCGCAGCCGAGGCGCGAAAGCATCGCGTAATCCGCACGCGGCTCGGCTACTGGGCCCTCGCGTTCCTCATCCTTTCGGCCGCGTTCATGGCTGCTGCCTCGGTAGGTTTCTCGTCGGGCATGCAGATGCCCGTCACTCCGGACGTATTCATCTCCGCCGGAACCATCGCTCTCATCGCGGCAGCTGTCCTAGGCATTCTCGCGGCGTTCCGCGCTGAAGGAGCAGCCACCCGGTTCCTGCCCACAACCCCCGCAGGGTGGTGGGCCGTGGTCTTCCTGGCAGCCTTCCTTGTCCTCGGGTTCAGCCCGTGGGCTGTCCTGACGCCAGCGGCAGGGATGGCCGGACCAGCTCTCGCGCTGGCGGCAATTATCAGTTACCGGGACCGGTCCGTGCTGTCGGCAATCGCACTGGTCGCCGGCCCGGCGCAGGTGGCCTTTTTTGACCTCGCATTTTTCATCAGCATGTTTACACCGCACCCCTAAGGCAGAAGGGATGTCGCTCGCGATCACACCGCAAACAGCAGCTGGGCGCTGGAGACTGCTCTTCGCTGCCATCACCGTGCTGGCGACCGCCACTGCCTGGATCACGCTCCTGCCCATGATGGATTACCCGTTCTATAGCGGGGCGTGGAACTCCCTGGGCCAGGCATGCCTGGCACCTGCAGCCGCCGCAACGGCCCTCGGGCTGGTCAGCGTTATTCACCACAAGGAACGCTCGGTCTTGACCTGGGCCACCACGTTGGCGGCCCTTGCAGCGACGGTGGCGGCGGCTGCGATCATGCTCTCCACGTTCGCAGAGATGCAGTAGGTCCATGGCCTCGACCGGTGCATTAAACCAAGGCCCCGGGGTGAGCGGGTTCATGGTTCTTCGGCCCGCCTTCACTGTGAAGGGATAGCGGCTGTCCCGCCTTGATTGCTGCCACGGCGCCCGGATTCTATTTCGTGGCTGTCGCGTTGCCGCGGACTCTCACCGTGACCCCGTGCCTGCTTCCGCAGTTGCCTTGATGCCCGCAAGGAGCTCTGCCTGGCTGCGCTCGGACATCTTCATGACCAGCGAATCAACTGCGGCCTCTGCCATGTTCCGTGGGACGACATCTGATCGCATGCTGAGCCGGGTTCCGCCGTTGGCCGGAGCAACCTCCACCTTGAAGACAGGACCTAAGGCCGCTGTTGACGTGAAGTGCTCGTTCGGGACGTACTCGGTGTACTCATGGGTCGTCTTGAGCGGAATACCAAGGACCTTCCACGCAGCCTGGAAGCTCGTTCCTACGCCCTCCGGTGTGGTGTTGAGGTCGGAGATCTGGACGTCCGGTCCCAACCAGATGCTGGGGTTCTTGACGAGATCGAAGACCCGCTCCACCGGCGCGGCGATGGTGATCCCGTCCGACCACGTCAGTGTCTGGGTGGGCATTGTCCCGGCTGTTTCAGGGACCGCTTTTTCCCCGGTCTCGATCAGGCTCTTGATATTGGCCACCATGCCTCGGAGGTCGTTATCGGTCCAGCGGGCAAAGAGAGCCTGAACCGGCACCCGTACCAGGGGAGCATTGATATCCAGATGCTCTTCAACGGTCAGCTCAGTGCCGTCGTCGACCGGTTCCAGGGAAAACGTGAGGACCGGTCCCACGGACGCCTTGGACACGATGCGCTGGTTCGGAACCACATCTCGGTACTCGTGGGTTACGGACATGGGAACGCCCCACATCTTGGCAGACCACCTTGCGGACGTACCCGCACCACCAGGTTTGATGTCCAGGTGTGTAACTTCGCTCTCCCCGGGCATGGCGGTCATCCAGTGTGTCGGATCACTCAGGAAGGAGTAGACCTTGTCCACCGGGGCGTTGATCGTGGTGCTGTGAACGACGTTCTTGGCCATTTTTACGTCTCCTCTCGGGCAGGAGCATTCAGTCGGCACCTACTGGTACAAGTGCATCCCCGGGGGTGGCATCAGACCAGAGGAATAGGTCCCGGCGGGCCATCGGCGTGGTTCGACGATGGGTGCCTGCCAGGTAATCCCAGTTCCAGAAGATTGGAGGGCCTCATCAGAGTGGACAGCGCTACCTTAGGATCCATGCCATCAACGTGACGCAGCCTGTGGAGCCCTTAGCCGTAATTCCCTTAGAACAGCGGCCAGGGCACCGCCGACATCTCACCGCTCGGAGCCGGAAACCGCCCTGCCAAGCGCAACCGGGCGCAGCGCGCGGCGAGCGATGCGATTTCTTCGGCGCTGAGCAAGTCTGCCAGGTTTCGGCCCAGCTCACCGTGCAGTCCTTCGCTGACACGATCGATGCCGTCGCGTTCCTCGGCGGTCAGAGCGTCTCCCAGCCATCCCCACAGCACCGTGCGCAGCTTGTGGTCACGGTGAAAAGTGAGCCCATGGTCCACGCCGTGCCGGTGTCCGTCCGTCATGGCCAGGACGTGATTGCCTTTGCGGTCGGCGTTGTTCACGATGGCGTCGAACACCGCCATGCGCCTGAGAGCCGGAGAGTCCTCGTGGACGAGGGCGACCATCCGTCCGTAGTCATCCTGACCCTCAAGGACTTGTTTCCACCCGGTCTCCGGTATGTCGTCCGCCGCAACGAGGTCTACTGCGTTCTGGTCGGGGTCTGACTCCTGCCACAGCTGCACCATTCCTTTACCCAATGGACCGTCCCGCAGCCATGTGCGCGGCACAACGTTCCAGCCGAGGACCTCAGAAACCAGGTAGGCGGCGACCTCCCGGTGGGCAAGGAAGCCGTCGGGAAAATCCCACAGCGGTTTCTCCCCGGCAATCGGCTTATAAACGACCGTGGTGTCGCCGATGCTGCCCAGGAAGGTGGCGTTCGATGCCGTCGTGATGCGCCCGGTGAGGATCAGCTCGTCAGTCAGCAGGTCGGGTGCCGGCATCAGACCTCGGGCAAGGTGCAGACGTGCCCGTCGGCGTCTACGGGATAACCGCAGAGCGGGCATGCCGGACGTCCGGCGCCCACCACCTCTCGGGTCCGCTTGGCGAATGCTCGGGCGGTGCCAACCGGCATCCGCACCAGCAACATTTCGGGCACGTCAGCGCCGTTCTCAGCCAGCGATTCGACGTCATCAGCATCGACTTCGGTGATTGGGTATGCCTCTATGACCACCTGCGCGGTCGTCGGGTCCCAACCTAAGGTCATGGCCCCGGTTCGAAACTGCTCCGTGACCGCCTCGAGCTGCTCATTGTCGACGAGTTCGATGGGAGTACCCGTGGGAACGCTGAAGGGGTTGCCTTCGAGGGTAATGAGCTGATCGAGGATTTCGTCAATCTTCTCGGCGAGCTGGGCTGACTGCTGCTTCTCCAGTGCGATGCTAACAATTTGCTTACCTGTGCGTACCTGCAGGTAGAACGTGCGGGCCCCCGGAACGCCGATGGTGCCGATGACGACCCGGTCAGGCCAGGCAAACTCGTGAACAAGTGTGGGCATGTCAGTATTTTAGGCACATGAGGTCTACGGTGCCTTTTGCCCTGCGCCGCCGCCGACTTGCGCATCGCCGGAGTTGATGCCGTTCGACAGCCACGACAGATCCCCCGCGTCGGTGTTCGTCGCATAGACGGTCGGCCGAACAGCACCATAGTGGACGATCGATACGGAGGCAGGGCCCACGTTAATGCGCTGGAACAAGTCGAGGTGCATGCCGAGCGCGTCGGCGAGGATTGATTTGATGATGTCACCGTGAGTCACTGCCACCCACACGGCTCCCGGCCCGTTCCCGGCTTCGAAGGCTGCGTCGTGGCGCCGGATTGCCGCTACCGACCGAGCCTGCATCGCGGCCATGGATTCACCGCCGGGAAATACGACGGCGGACGGCTGCGACTGCACAGCAGCCCACAGGTCTTCGGTGGCGAGCTCACTGAGCAACCGGCCCTGCCACTGGCCGTAATCGCACTCGGTGAGATCGGGATCGGCCGGCGCAGAAGGATTGCCAGCCTGGCGATCGAGGATGAGCTGGGCGGTTTCCTGACAACGCTCGAGGGGGCTTGACACCACCCCGACTACGGGCACGGCCGCGAGCCGGTCTCCGGTCAGAGCCGCCTGGTCGTGCCCGATCTGGTCCAGGCTGACGCCGACGGCCCGACCGGCCAGCAGTCCAGTGGCATTGGCTGTGGTGCGGCCGTGCCGCACGAGAATAACTGTCGCCATCTCCCCAGCCTAACCACCCGCTCGATGGCGGTGTGAACCGTACCGGGTCGCGCGTCGAACAGGCAGAGGTCCACCTTGCGAGATGGAGTGGGCGGTTTGGCTCACACTAGTTGACCCAGATCGCAGAATCGCGCCCTGTGCAGCTGATCCGGAATCCGCGGAAATCCGCGGATTTTGGGCCGAATACGTCTAGTGGGATTCGATCACGTTGGGTGAGACGGGACACCGGCGACGTTCTGGCAGTTTCGGCTTGACGCGCTGCTTTTGTGACGGGCCTTTTGGCAACTCTCAATGCCACACGGTCATTCGTCCGGCCTGGGCCAATGGTGTGAAAAAATGAAGGACGAGTTCGTATAGAGGAAGCAGCGGGAAAACGTGCCTAAAGAAATCGCCGCGGAGGCAGGGGTCGATTCTGCACCGAGCATGAACGATGTGGCCCGCGTCGCACGCGTTTCGCTGGGCACTGTTTCCAATGTGCTGAACAAACCTGAAATCGTGGCGGAACGGACCCGGTTGCGGGTCCAGGCCGCCATTGACGAGCTGGGCTTCGTCCGAAACTCCGCCGCGCGCTCCCTGGCGGCCGGCAGCAGCCGGACGATTGGCCTTGTCCTGACCGACGTCGGCAACTCCCTCTTTGTGGATATTGCCCGCGGCGCCGAGAGTGCCGCGCACGAAAACGGCCACTCCCTGCTGTTGGCAAACAGTGACGTCGACCTGCAGAAGCAGGAAGGCTACCTTGATATTTTTGATGAGGCTCGGGTTGCCGGCATCATTCTTGCGCCGTTGGACGCTGAACTGGACGGCGTGGACCGGGTTCGCCGCCACGGGCGGAACATCGTCCTCGTCAACTACGCCGGCGGCCGCACGGACTGCTGCACTGTGCTGGTCGACGAGGAACATGGAGGCTATCTGGCGGCCCGGCACCTCATTGACCTGGGCCGCCGCCGGCTGGTGTTCGCCGGCGGTCCCGATGACCTGCACGCCGTGAACGACCGCCGCAAGGGCGCCATGCGCGCCACGTCGGAGACCCGGGGAGCCGTCTCCCTTGAGGTGATCCTCGGGCGCAGCCTCAACAGCCCGGAGGGGCGCCGTATTGCGGGGGACCTGGCCAGCCGGGGCCGGAGCAGGATGCCCGATGGAATCATTGCCCCGTCGGACCAGTTGGCCGCCGGAATCATCCATGAGCTGACGGGCACCTATGGGCTCCGGGTACCGCAGGATATTGCCGTGATCGGCTATGACAACAACCAGTTCGCCACCGAAGCCGCCATCCCCATGTCCACCATCGGCCAGCCGGGGCACGAAATGGGCCGGGTGGCGACAAAACTCCTCCTGGAGGAAATCAGCCAGCCGGGCCAGCACGTGCACCGCAATCTGATGCTCGAACCAACCTTGTTCGCCCGCGCCAGTACCCTGGGCCGCTAACCCTGGCAAGCGATTTAACCGCGACCGGCGCCGGGGGGGCGGCTTCCGCCCCCGGCGCCGCCGTGAGTTTTAGGCGACCGGTTCCACGGCGTAGCTGAACGCCCCCGAACCCACCTCCAAAGGCGCCTGACCGGGGAGTTCCACGCGGGCAGTGCAACCGGTGGGGACCTCCACGTTCACGTTCAGGCCCGCGGCACCAAAAGTCCAGGAAATGCTTGCGGTCCCATAGGGTGTTTCGTGTCGTGCGGAGGCATGGGTGAGCTGCCCGCCGGGGCGCGGCTTGAACAAGATCCTGCGGTAGCCGGGTTCCAGCGGCGAAATTCCGGCCACCACGCGGTGCATCCAGTCAGCCACTGCTCCCAGGGCGTAGTGGTTGAAGGATGTCATGTTTCCCGGGTTGACGGTGCCGTCGGGCTGCATGGCGTCCCAGCGTTCCCAGATAGTGGTCCCGCCCTGGTCCACCGCGTAGAGCCAGGACGGGCATTCCTTTTCGAGCAGCAGATCATAGGCGGTATCCAGCGCGCCCGCGTCGGTCAGTGCATCGGAGATGACCGGCGTGCCCGCGAAGCCGGTCGCGATCCTGTTGCCGCCGCCGACAACCAGCTCGGACAGCCGGCGCCCGGCCAGCTGCTTCTGCTGTTGGCTGGGGAAGAGGTCGAACACGATGGCCAGTGCGTAGGCAGTCTGTGCGTCCCCGGCAACGGCTCCGGTGGGGAAGACGTATTCGTCCGCGAACGCCCTGGCCACGGTCCGGCCGAGCTCGGTGTAGTGCAGTTCGTCAGCGGTATTTCCGAGGACGCTGGCGATCTTGCCCAAGTGCATGGCGGACCACGCGAAGTACGCCGTTGCCACGAGGTAGGGGTCCGTCTTGGCCGCGGTGGGGTCATGCGGCGGGGCCGTCGGATCAAGCCAGTCACCGAGCTGGAAGCCGGTGTTCCACAGATGCGTCCCGCCGGCACGGGTGTCCATCAGGTCCACCCAGGCTTTGGCGCTGGCGTACTGGTCGCGGAGCACTTGGGTGTCGCCGAACCGCTGGTAGATGGTCCACGGGGTCAGGACTGCCACGTCTCCCCAGACGGCGCCGGGCCGGATGGGTGTCCACTCATCACCGCCCGGGATGACCGGGACGTACCACGGAATGGTTCCATCCGGGAGCTGTTCTACGGCGACGTCTTTGAGCCAGGACGTCAGCATGCCGGAGCAGTCGTAAAGGAAACTTGCCGTGGGGGCGAAGACCTGGATGTCACCGGTCCAGCCGAGCCGTTCGTCGCGCTGCGGGCAGTCCGTGGGGATGTCCACGAAGTTGCCGCGCATGCTCCAGCGCACGTTTTCGTGCAGGCGGTTCAGGTCCGGGTTGGAGCTGTCGAACCAGCCCGTGCGTTCCATGTCAGTGTGGTAAACCCGCGCCACCACGTTCTCGCTGATGTCGCCGCCGGTCCAGCCGTTGATTTCGGCGTAGCGGAAGCCATGGATGGTGAAGCGCGGCTCCCAGGTTTCGGGTCCGGTCCCGGCAACCGTGTAGGTGTCTGTCGAGATGGCGCGGCGAAGCGGTCTGGTGAAGAGTTCGCCCTCCTGCAGCACTTCGGCGTGGCGTAGCGTGACCTGGTGGCCCGGATTGCCTTGCACCGTGATCTTCAGGCGGCCCACCAGATTCTGGCCAAAATCCACAAGCGTTTTGCCTGCCGGGCTGGTGAAGACGCGCACTGGGCGGACTTCCTCGGTACAGCGGACTGGAGGCCCGTCCGGGGCAACGAGGGTGCCGGGATCACGGTCGACGGTCGTGACGGGGCTCCAGCCGCCGTCGTCGAATCCGGGCTGGCTCCAGCCGGCCGGCAGCTGCCGGGCATCGTAGTTTTCGCCCTCGTAGAGGCCGGTGAATGCGATGGGCCCGAAGGCTGCCTTCCAGGTCTGGTCCGTACCCACCACGGTGATGGACCCGTCGTCGTGCGTGATCTGGATTTGCGCAAGCAGGGCGACTTTGTCGCCGTAGAGGTTCCGGTAGCCGTCGTGGAAGCCGATCCGCCCGCGGTACCACCCATCAGCCAGCCAGCTTCCGACGGCGTTATCACCTTCGCGGATCAGTTCCGTGACGTCGTAGGTGTAGTAGCGCAGCCGTTCGCCGTAGACGGTCCAGCCGGGCGATAGGGTGTCGTTGCCAACCCGCGTCCCGTTGATCTCGACTTCGTACAGACCGTGGGCAGTGACATAGAGCCGGGCTTTGACGATGGGAGAGTGTACGGAGAAATCGCGCCGCAGCAGGGGAGGGCGGCGGTCTGAGTCGGGGTCTTCATCCCATGCTGGCGCGATGGCGGCCGCGGTCCAGTCTTCAGGATTCAGAAGGCCGGCCTCAACACGTGAGGGTGTGCTCCAGTCACTCGGTTCGGCATCGCCGGCGCCCCAGACCCGCACGCGGACGGCAACTTCATCACCGGACTTAAGGGGAACCGCGGGCCAGGGGAGCAGGACGGACTCCGTCGACGCGATGCGTGCACTGAGGCTGATTTCCCCGTTGCTGGTGGTTTCAACCTGGTACGCCGCCTGTGTCCAGCCCGGAGCCGCCACGGTCTTCCAAGAGATGCGGGGAGTGCTGTTGCCAACGCCGAGGGCTTCGCGGAGGTGATCGAAGGTTGCCGGCTTTACGGTCGTTGGCATGGTGTGGTGCTCCTGGTGGTGGTTGGATTTGGCACGGTCGGTGGGTGCGCGGTGTGTCAACGCCTGTCCTAGCCTTTGACCGCGCCGCCGGCGAGGCCCTTCATGACGCGCTGGTTCAGGAAGAGGTAGAGGACGAGAGTGCCGAATACGTTGATGCAGATCGCTGCGAAGAGGGGGCCGTACTGCACTGCGCCGAATTCGCCGGTGAAGTTCAGCAGGCCGACCTGGATGGTGTTCAGTTGGGCGTTGTTGGTGAACGTCAAGGCGATGAGGAGGTCGTTCCAGATGAAGAAGAACTGGACCAGCGCCACCGTGAAGACGGCGTTGCGGACCATGGGGAACCCGATGGAGAAGAATGCGCGGATCATGCTGGCGCCGTCGAGCGTCGCCGCCTCGAAGACTTCCCGGGGTACTGCACGGAAGTAGGTAGCCATCATGAATACGGTCAGCGGCAGGCCTGTTGCGGTGTAGGTGATGATGAGGGGCCAGAGCGTTCCCGTCAGTCCGACCTGGAAGTAGGCGGAGAAGAGCGGGAGCAGGATCATCTGGCCTGGGACCATGATTCCGGCGAGGAATGTAAGCAGGACGGCGTTGCGGCCTTTCCACACCAGCACTTCAAGGGCGAAGCCCGCGGCGACGCCGAACAAGACGATGAGGAAGAGCGAGGGGATGGTGGCGATCAGGCTGTTGCCAACGTAGGTGGCCAGGTTGCCGGTGGTCCAGGCCTCGGTGTAGTTGTCGAAGCTGAAGTTCTGCGGGAGGGTCCAGACGGGGCTGTTGAGGAACTCGTCCTGGGTCTTGAAGGAGCCCATGAAGAGCCAGACCAGGGGGTAGATCTCCACGATCAGCAGGAGTGCCACCAGCAGCTGGACGGGCAGGCGTTTGAGTACTTTGATCCTTGGTGTACGGCGGGGCGGTGCGGAGGGGGTAGTAGCGGTGCGTTCCCGAAGTGTGGCGGGTGCGGTCATCGTCGGTCAGTCCTTGGTCAGGTCGCGGCGCGACGAGCGGAAGATGAACAGGGTGACGATCAGACACAGGATCGTCAGGAGCAGCGCGACCGTGCTGCCGTAGCCGTAGTCGCCGTAGGTGAATGAAGTCCTGAACATGTGCAGGGTCAGGGGTGTGGTGGCGCTGCCGGGCCCGCCGTTGGTGAGGGCCACGATCGAGTCGAAAACCTTCAGCGTGCCGTTGATGCTGAAGATGATTGAGGAGAGCAGTACCGGCAGCGAGAGCGGCAGGACAATGTGCCGGATCAGGCGAAGTCCCTGTGCGCCGTCAAGGCGGGCTGATTCGAGGATGTCCTCTGGGATGTCCACCAGGCCTGTGTAGAGCAGGACGGCGTAGAAGCCCATGGACCTCCAGAGATCCATGATGACGATGACCCAGAATGCTCTGGAACCGTCGCCAAGCCAGTCGATGGAACCCATCCCGAAGACGTTGAGGGCTGAGTTGACGAGGCCGTTCTGCGGCGCGATTTCGAACATCTTCTGGAACAGGAGTGCAACGGCCACAGTCGGCAGTACGACGGGGAAGAAGACCAGCGTCCGGATGAGGCTTGAACCCCGTTTGAGGGCGAACACGTAAAGCAGAGAGAGGAAGTAGCCCAGGAGCACCTGACCTGCCGTGATGACGACCGCGTAGCGGACAGTGAACCAGAGGGCTTCGCCGACCGCGGGGTCGGAGAAGAGCTTTTCGAAGTTGGAGAGCCCGGCGAAGGTGAAGCCCGTAATGGCGTTGCCGGAGAGGAAGGTGTAGCCGAGGGACCAGAAGACTGGAACCAGCATGGCCAGGGTGTAGACCAGCAGTGCGGGACCAAGCAGGACGACTACAGCCTTCTTGTCTCCGAGGACGTTGTTCATGGTGCTTCTTTCATCGGGATTCGGGTGCCGGTCGCCGGGACCGGCTCGCGCCGGCCCCGGCAGGGCCGCCTACTTGGTGTTCAGATCGTTCTGGACGAGTTCCATGAACTTCTGCGGGGTGATGCTTCCGGAGACGAGGCCTGCGGCGTTGGTCTGGCTGGTGGTGGTGGCCTTGGTGCTGAAGAGCGCCTCGAACCACAGGACGCTTTCCTTGGTGTTGTTCACGGTTTCCTGCGTGGACTTCACCAGCGGCGGGACGCTGTCCACCGGAGTGGTCAACTTGAATCCGGAGATCGAGTTCTTGTCCTTCAGCGCTGTGCTGCCGTAGTTGGTGGCAATGCACTTGAGCCAGGCGGAGGCCTTGTCGTCGTACTTCTTGGCGTTGAAGGTCATCGGCAGACCGACGTTTGCGGCGTACTGGTTGTCAATGCCCTGCCCGCCGGCGACCTTCGGGAACGGCAGGAAACCGATGTTTTCCTCGCCGATCTTGTTCTGCGCCTTGTCGTTGAAGTTCGAGAGGATCCAGCTCCCCATGTAAAACATGCCGGCTTTGCCGCTGAGGAACTGCGAGGCGGCGGTGTCGTAGTCGATGGATCCGATGCCCTGGCCGAAGTAGCCCTTGGCGCCGAGATCGGCGACCGCTTCAGCTGCCTTGACGTATTCCGGGTCTGTCAGCTTGGCCTCGCCATCCGAGACCTTCTTCAGCGCGTCAGGACCCAGGTCACTGAAAAGGTAACCGCTGACGAGGCGCGTCAGGGGCCAGCCCTGCTTGCCCGACGCCGAGAGAGGCGTCACGCCGGCGGACTTCAGTTTTTCGCCGGCAGCGACGAAATCGTCCCAGGTCTTCGGAACTTCGATGCCGTTCTCAGCGAAGAGTTTCTTGTTGTACCAGATGCCTTCGACGTTGTACTGGTACGGCAGGACGTTGAGCTTGCCGCCGTAGAGGGACTTGATGGTGGATGCAGCACCCGGGAGGATGGCGTCCGAGATGTTCAGGTCCTTGAGGGCCTTTTCAAAGTCCAGGATGTTGCCGGACTTGTCCAGGTCCTGGGTTAGGGCGGGGGCGTTGCCGGCTGCGAACTGGACCGGGAGGGCGTTCTGCCCCGCGAGCAGCTGCAGCTTCTGGTCGAGGCTGGTCTGGGGCACGGTCTCAACCTTGAGTGGCGCTGCCTCGTTCTCGGCCTTGCACTGGTCCTTGCTCAGGGCCTCAAGCTCGCCACGGATGGTGGTGTTTTCGACGTTGGTAAGATAGGTAAAGTCCTTCGAACCCTGGGCGGACGACCCGCCGCCGGCCCCGCAGCCGGTCAGCAGAAGGGCGAGTGCACCGACTGACGCTACTACGGGGGCGAGAACGCGGGCCTTGGGCCGCGACACTACAGAAACCACAGTTCCTCCTTGAAGTGTGCTTCTTTTGAAGCGTTTCAATTAGACTAGAGGGAAGAGTTTCAATGTGTCAACCATCACTCGATCCTCGGCTCCCCGCGCGCGCTGGCCCTCAGAGTCGAAGGAGCGTTGACTCAAAGGGAAATTTGGCCTTAAAGGTGAATCGATACAATTGGAGCGCTTCAAACTCCGGCCTGTTTTTTGATTACTTTGCTGCCCTGGTTGGCGGTGGGTGCACATTGGCACGGGGACTTTATTCCTATATGCCAAGACCAAGGGGGAGCTGCTCCTGCTCGTTCAGAACTCCACCTACGCCGATGCGCTCGTCAAGGGCAGAACGGCCGCCGAGGCGATTCCCGACGTGTTCGACGCCGTGATGGCGATCGTTCGCCCGGTGGTGGAATGCAACCGAAAGCAGATCGACAATGGCCGAACCTACCTGCGCGAGATCGTGTTCGGGGATCCCGAAGAACCCCACCACCGCGACGCCCTGGCCCTCACCGTTCAGACCGAGGAAGCGATTGCCGACGTACTGGCGAGGGACCCCCGGATCGAACCTCGGAACGCTGCCAGGCTGGCGCATATAGTCTCCGCGATAATGTTCCTCAGCATGGCGGCCACGATCAACATCTCCAGGTCCGTTGACGAAATCCTCGCGGAGATCTCAGAGCAGGTCGACGTTCTCTTGCCCGCAGGTGCAACAGGCCGACCGGCTGGGGAGAGCTGATCCACAGCCGATCTCGCCGCGGAACCAGGTCTTGCTGAACTCAGGGACCACTTGTGCTCATAGCGACGAAGTAACGGGCTCCGGTGGCGGCCAGGCAATACCCGGCGATCCTCCGCTGCCACTGCGCCGCACTTAACCGCGCGGACGGCCGACGGCGGCCCGCCTCCCGCATTGCTACAGTGAGCCCATGAGCATGGCCAGAGGGGAGCAAGACCCGGCGGATGCCAACCCGGGGGCACTGCCGAACGGCCCGGCCGGCGTCGGCCCAGCAGCTGTTATTCCGGTAAATGGGACGGTCGGGAATCCTGGTTCCCGGTCCTCTGCCGCGCCGGCTGTCCCGCTGCCTCAGCGGCTGCCCGCCTGGCTGGTCCGGAATCCGCTGCATGCAGGCTGGGCGTGGACGGGTTTTTGGGCGTTGCTGATCATTGTTGACGAGTTCGTGGACCTGGCCGGCTGGACCTGGTACGTGCTGGTGGGGATGGCTGCCCTGCCCACACTGGCCTGCACTGTGGCCGTGCTCCATGCGACCCCGCGCCGGTACCTCAAGCCGCAGAAAGAATCGGTGCTCGCGCACTTCTTTGTCCGGTTCCTCGCGCTGACGGCTGCGTTTATGGTGTGGGGCCTCTCCGTGGTGGCCAGCGCCTCGATTTCCACAACGGTGCAGGCACTGGCCGGGGACTCGGAGCGTGCGGTGACGTCGTTGGGGTTCAACCTGCTCCTGGCGGCGGTTCCCCTGGTTGTATCGGTGTTGTGGATGGCACTTATTGTGCGCTGTGCGTGGTTCTTGCGCCGTCTCCGCGGCTGGCGGCAGAACCCGCAGGATTCGCGGCTGCCCAAGAGATTCCTGCGGCATTCGCCCCAACTCCGGCGCGTTGTGGTGGGTCTCGCCCACCCCGGTCTGCTTCTGGTGGCTGGGCTTGGCACGTCGGTTCTGGCACTCTTCCTCGGCGCCGTGGAACTCACGCTCAACCTGATTGCGTGAGGACCGGCGGCTTCCGGCAGGAAACATACCTCTACCCCTGGGCGCGGGGCTGCTCGGTGGCTATCCGCGTCAAGACACCCGATAAAGTTGGTGACATGGGGGAAAAGAAGGCTGCCGACGAGCACTTCCTGCGGGCAGTGAATCGTCCGTACTACTACGGGTACGCCAAAACAGGCAAAACCGTCTACGCGTACACGAAGGAAGAATGGGGCATCGGCGCAAGTTCTGGCGGCGGCGACCAGCACCTGATCCGCTCCTTCTGCTTCAGCCTCCTGGCAACCGCCCTGATCTTTCTCCCGGCCACCCTAGCCTGTGTCATCTTCGGGCTCCTTGTGCTGTTGAAGATGCCGCTCATGACTTTGGTCATGCTGTTCTTCGCTGCCCTCTTCGGCCTCGGAGTCCTCCAGGGCTACTTCAACGTCACCCAGGAATGGCGGGGGAGGAAGGCCCGGAAACTCAAAGGCCTCCCCAAGCCCTGGTGGCAGGCGGCGGACGACCACGCCTACGAATGGTTCCTCACCCACCCTGATCCCCGCATCCAGACGACCCTGGATTACTTCCCGTATTCGGTGAAACTCCGGAATGAAGCGCGAAGCAACGGCCAGATCAGTGGAGGGGCCTGACGTGCCTGGCGGCTCGCCGGCAGACTCCGACATCCCGGTCGAGGTGAGCATGAAAGTCGAGGACTGGCAGTGACTCGAAGCGACCATCGACAACCTAGTTGCTGTTAACGCCGTGGTCTTCTCGTAGAAGCCAGGCTTGAGGACAGCGAGTAAATTTACAGCATCCGCTGTTCTCTATGGCGCCTCAGAGCAGCGAAACTCATGGGTTGGGCAGAGGAGTGGGATGAGTCGGCCGTACCGCATTGACACTCACCAGCACATCGTTCCGCCTGGTTATGCGCGCTGGATACATGAAAAGGGCATCCGCCCCGGCGGTTTAGACCTGCCGTCGTGGTCCGAGCGCTCCGCGTTGAAGTTCATGGACAGGCACGACGTGCAGACCGGCATCCTGTCCCTGTCCACGCCCGGTGTGTATTTCGGGGACGCTGCGGAGGCGCGGCGGCGGGCGCGGGAGGTCAACGAGTACAGTGCAGAGGTGGTGGCCGCCCGGCCGGAGCGGTTCGGGTTCTTCGCGACGCTCACGCTGCCGGACGTGCAAGGCGCTTTGGCGGAGGCCCGGTACGCCCTGGACACCCTGCTCGCGGACGGGATCGTGTTGTTGGCCAACAACGACGGCCGATATCTGGGTGATCCCGGCTTTGAGCCTCTGCTGGAGTTTCTGCACCACCGCCGGGCCGTTGTGTTCATCCACCCCGGTGAACTGCCCGCCCCGGCGGTGCCGGGCATACCCACCTTTGCCGCAGATTTCTTGCTGGACACCACCCGCACTGCTATCAGTCTGATCCTGTCCGGTGCGATGGAGAAGTACCAGGGAATCAAGTTCATCCTGGCCCACGCCGGCGGCTTCGTGCCCTACATCGCCAATAGGATCCTGCTGACGATGCTCAACGATAAGGACCTGGCCCTCAGCGCGCTGGCGGCGCTGGGAGATAAGAAACAGTCCATCTTGCGGCGGTTCTACTACGACGTCGCACTGTCCGCCAGCCCGGCAACCCTGCCCAGTCTGCTTGAGGTAGCTGACCCGGGCCGCATTACATACGGCACTGACTTCCCATTCGCCCCCTCTGTGGCGATCGATTTCCTGAACATGCAGTACGAGAATTACCCTCTGGAACCCTCCCTGCGTGCGGCGATAGACCGCGGCAATTCGGAGGCGCTGTTTCCCCGTCTGAAGTCTGGTCAAAAGTAGTTCAGTGTGCGCCGACTTGGGCGTCGAGCCGGACGGGCTCTTAACGGACAAGGCATCGGGCGAGGACGTCAAGCGCGGCTGACGCTCACGGGGCACCCGCATCATGTGACTCTAAGGGGTCTTTTGTAAGTGGAGGGGGAGGACTGCTCGTGCTTGCTAGGATCAGCCCTGTTGTCCCGCCCGTGAGGATTCGCCTGAAGGGGAAGATCAGTGAAGTCCAACCACTACGACAATTTTGCCGAGAACTACTCCGCGGAGAACGAGTCCAGCCTCCTCAACGCCTACTACGAGCGACCGGCGATGATTGGCCTGGCCGGCGACGTCGACGGTCACCGGGTCTTGGACGCAGGCTGCGGCTCCGGGCCCCTGTCCGCGGCACTGAGCGCGAAAGGCGCGATCATGACCGGCTTAGATTCCAGCCCTGCGATGCTCGAATTGGCCAGACAACGATTGGGCGCGACCGCAGACCTGTACATGGCCGATCTCAGCGAACCGCTCCCTTTCGCCGATGGCTCCTTCGACGACGTTGTCTCGTCTTTGGTGCTGCACTATCTGGAGGACTGGTCAGCACCACTTGCCGAACTGCGGCGCGTGCTGAAGCCGGGCGGTCGCCTGATCCTGTCGGTCAATCACCCCACGGTCAGCGTGATCAACCAACCAGCCGAGGATTACTTCGCCATCCGGCAGTACTCGGAGGATTATGAGTTCGACGGCGAGCCTGCGGTCCTGACCTTTTGGCACCGACCACTTCACGCGATGGTCAGCGCCTTCACATCGGCGGGATTTAACGTAGCCACCGTAAGCGAACCAGAGCCGTCTCCAGACGCACCGCACGAACTCCTTCCGCCGCGCATCCTCAACGGCGAGAGGACAGCGTTCCTGTCCTTCATCTTCTTCGTCCTCGAAGCAAACAAAGTCTGAAGTCGTGCCGGGGCCGCCCGGGGATGCGAGCCCGCAAGCCGGTGCTTACGTGGACCTCCTCGCCGCCAGCGCCATACAATCCGGGTAATCGATCCTGGTGAGCCTCATGACGTCTTTCGAGAGGCAAATCTTCGCCCCAGAGACGCCTGGAATCGAATCACATTCCCGTCGGGACAGCCGAAGCGCAGAGCGGCCTGTAAAGGCCTTTTGCATGGGTCGTCGCGTCCCGTTGACACTGCTCAGGGCGGCGAGGAAACTATTTTTTGGGGGAGCCTCTTCGAAGGCAGCCCTAAATGCCGTGGCATATCGAGGGCACCTATTTTGAGAATTGCAGCTGCGACATGGTCTGCCCGTATTCCACTTCAGGGCTGACCGCGCCGGCGGATGACGAACGCTGCGACGTGGCATTGGCGTTCCGCGTCGAAACCGGCGAAGTAGACGGTGTCTACGTCGGCAGCCTGACCGCCGTCATTGCCGTGGAATTCCTGCCGGGTCCGGGACTATTTCGTTGCATCGGGCAGTTATGCCCCAAGGGCCGCACCCAGTCTGTGCCCAGCGCTCTTGGATGACGACAGGAATGAGATCACGTGACGACAACGCCTGCAGAGGGAGTCGGCTTTCGCTCCAAGCGAGGACCCATACTGATTTCCTTGATGCTCTCTACGGGCTTGGTGGCGATCGATTCGACGATCGTCGCGACCGCGGTGCCGTCGATCGTGCATGACATTGGTGGTTTCGTGTCTTTTCCCTGGCTCTTTTCTGCCTACCTGTTGGCGCAGGCCGTGTCTGTCCCCGTCTACGCGAAACTCTCCGACGTCGTCGGCCGTAAACCGATCATCCTGATCGGTATCGGGCTATTCCTACTCGGTTCGATCCTCTGCGGAGTGGCCTGGAGCATGCCGGCCCTCATCGCGTTCCGTGTGTTGCAGGGCCTGGGCGCGGGTGCAGTCCAGCCGATGGCGATCACGATCGCCGGGGATATCTATTCGCTGACTGAGCGGGCGAAGGTGCAAGGCTACCTTGCGAGCGTTTGGGCGGTGTCCTCCGTCGTTGGGCCGACGCTCGGTGGAGTGTTTTCGGCACTTGGCATGTGGCGCGGGATCTTCCTCGTGAACATTCCACTGTGCCTCCTGGCAGGGTGGATGCTGAGCCGAACGTTCCACGAGAATGTCGAGCGCGCCAGGCACCGGGTCGACTATCTGGGGGCGGGCCTGCTGACTGGCTCGCTGACGCTGATTATTCTTGGTGCCCTCGAAGGCGGCCAGGCGTGGGGCTGGACCTCCGCCATCAGCGTTGCGGTGTTCGCCGGCGGAGCACTCTTGTTCGCCGTGTTCATCCTGGTCGAGCGCAGGGCGGCCGAGCCGGTCCTGCCGCCGTGGGTTGTCTCCCGGAGGCTGCTGGCGACCACGGCACTGATCTCCTTTGGCGTTGGAGCGGTCATGCTTGGCCTCACCTCTTACGTTCCCACGTTCCTCGAAGGAGCCCTCTCGACCTCCCCGATCCTGGCCGGGCTCGCGCTGGCAGCATTGACGATCGGCTGGCCGATCAGTGCGTCCCAATCTGGCCGGTTCTATCTACGGATGGGGTTCCGGAAGACGGCGATGATCGGCATCACCATCACGGTCATCGGTACAGCGGTACTTGCCCTCACCGCCTCCGCACCCAACGTTCTCCTGGCGGCGGCGAGCTGCTTCATCGTAGGGCTCGGGCTCGGGCTGGTTGCCACCCCGAGCCTTATCGCCGCCCAGTCCAGCGTCGACTGGAACGAGCGCGGAGTTGTCACCGGTACCAATCTTTTCGCGCGATCGATCGGTAGTTCCATCGGTGTCGCGGTTTTCGGGGCCGTTGCGAATGCGATCTATGCAGGCACTCCGGGCAGCAATACGGATCCGCACACAGTCGTCTCAGCCTCCGGGGCTGTGTTCGTGGCCGTACTGGCCGCCGCCGTACTCACCGTCGTCGCCGTTATCGCGATGCCCGCCACCGACAACAAGACCACCGCCTCATCGGGCATCGACCCTGCGGTGGCAGCCGAACCTAGCACGGCAGCTAGTGATGGCTAGTGGTGTTCACCACCGCGCCCGTCGTCCGATCCACCGCATAGGCGACTGCAGTACCCACGGCGTAGGCCAACAAGTCCGCGGTGCCGAATGTGGTTCCGAGGACCAGCCGAAGGGGTGGCCAGGAGTCTCCGAGTTCGGCAGGAAGACCGGTGAGCTGGAACAGTTCGATCATCACGCAGACCGTAACGGCTGCGGTTGCAATCAGCACCTTGGGCTTTGACGGAATCAGGATGGCCACGAGAATGTAGACCAGTGCCGCGTACATGCCATCACCGGCAGGGCCGGTCCACGCCGCATCGCTGAACGTACGAATGCTCAACCCGAGCACAACACTCATCAGCCCGGCGACGCACAGCAAGGGCCGTCTGATTCTTGAACGCCCCTGTTCGACAGAACTCACAGCTTCAGTGCCGCCGCTGTTCCCTGACAGATCACTGCCCAAAGCCCCGCTGTCGAAGCTGCTCATCACCCTCCCCAACGCAGACCCACGAGAGTCCTGGCATTCAGCCTAGCTCAGCGCTCCCTTGCGGTAGGCGGGCCGGCCGATGGCGGGTCCGCCAAATCGGATCAGGCCTTGGCGACCGGCAGCACCAGCAGGTAGCCGGTCGGCAGATCAGTGCTCCAGCGTCGCGGCTCACGGACGACGAACTGAGTCGCCAACTGCTCGGGGGTGAGCAGGCTGTTAGGCGCAGGGGATGGACCCCACTGTTCGCCGCCGTACGGGTAGAGCGGATCTTGCACACGGATGGCGGTGACCGGGAACTCCGGGAACTGGCTGGGATCGCCGAGTGATTCGAAGCCGCTCATCACCGATACGTGGCGACCGCGCCACAGGACCAGCCCGACCGGCCGGCCTGTGTCGACGATGGCGCGCGCAGCGGTCTGCAGCGCGTCCTCGTAGTCAGCGATGCTGACGACGGCGTACGGCCCCATCCCGACCTCGTTGAGCACCTGCGCCCAACCCAAGGGGTTGGCACCGTTGAACGAGTCGGTCGACCGTGCCCGGGCCATCTCCCAGAGTTCGCCTTGCTGAACGCTATCGGCCCACGTCACGGTCCCCGTCTTGTCGATGAGGTTGTGCATGATCTGGATGCTTGCTGCCACACACCATTCAAAGGTGTACTGCGGCACGAAGTCCCCCTCCTGGTAGAGGTTGAGGGCGAACGCCTGGGGTGCCGGGGGCGGCACGGGAACCGACGTCGGGGTGGGGGAGGGCGTCCGTTGAGGAGGGGGGACGTCATCGCGTGCGGCCGGCGGGGCCGATGGGGTCTGGATCGGTTGATCGGTGGTGACTTCATCGAGCCTGGTTGCAGGCGCGCAGGCCGAGAGGAGGGTCGCTATGGCGACGAACCAGGCTACAAGAAGACGGAGCGGAGCACCGATCATGATCGGTCCAGTTTATCGCGACGCGGCGGGAATGCGTCGTGTAGTTCTTGGCGCCCGTGAGCCTCAAGGCCGGCGGCGGCCATGCGGAAGGCGTTTACTGGCTTGCTCGACCAGTTCTGTTATCCATGGGCGGTGCCCGCGGTGGAAAGCCATTCCTTCGGGCAGGCCCTGGACGGATGGGACGGACCCGGTGATATCTATGGTGATCCTGCCGCCGGCCATGGGTGCGTTGGTGATGTGGAGGTCACCGTACGATTCCGGAAGCACCGGATCCAGCCAGAAGCCTCCGCGGGAAACGTGGGCGTCATACCGCATCAGGCTGGTCACCAGAAGTATCGGTGTGGTCGCTGCCCAGGCCTGCGGTGAACAGGCCGTGGGGTAGGGCACCGGCTCAGTGAACTGCTCACGGCTGAAGCCGCAGAACAGCTCCGGCAGCCGGCCGTCCGAGTATTCTGCAGCCTCCAGCAGTGCCGTGGAGATTCGTTGTGCTTCCGCCACGAAGCCATAACGGAGCAGACCGGCCGCGATGATTGCATTGTCGTGCGGCCAGACTGAGCCGTTGTGGTAGCTGGCGGGGTTATAGGCACCCATGTCGCTGGCGAGGGTGCGCACGCCCCACCCGCTGAACATCTCCGGTGACATGAGGCGTTCGGCCACTTTGGATGCTTTGTCCTCATCGATGAGGCCCAGCCAGAGACAGTGGCCCATATTGGATGCGCAGGCATCAACCTGCTGCTTTTTGCCGTCCAGGGCCACTGCATAGTAGCCGCGCTCAGGCATCCAGAACTGTTCGTTGAACTGCTTCTTCAGCGCCGAAGCCCAGCCGGCGAGTTTGTCGCCCAGAACCGTGTCGCCGTCGTCGTATGCCATCCATGCCCGCGCCAGGTACGCCGCGAAAACATAGGCCTGAACCTCGCAGAGCGCGATGGGTGGTTCGGCCAGTCGGCCGTCGGCGAAGTTGATGCCGTCCCAGGAGTCCTTCCACCCCTGGTTGATCAGCCCCTGGTCGTTGAGGCGCTGATACTCGACGAACCCGTCGCCGTCTTTGTCTCCATAGTCACGGATCCAGTCCAGCGCCCGGTCCGCGTGGGGCAGTAGTGCGGCGATGGTGTCCTTGGCGAATCCCCAGCGGCTGACCGCCCCGAGGACGTCAACAAACAATGGCGTGGCGTCAACACTCCCGTAGTAGACGGACTTACCTCCCAGGGATAGTCCGCTGGAGACATCGAGCCTGACCTCGTGGAGGATTTTTCCCGGTTCCTCCTCGCTCATTGGATCGACCACGGTCCCTTGGCGGTCCGCCAGAGTCTGGAGCGTGCCCAAAGCCAACGATGGGTCCACCGGTAGCGCCATTTCCGAGGCCCACAGCGAATCCCGTCCGAACAGGGTCATGAACCAGGGCGCACCGGCGGCCACCACGACCCGGTCCGGGTGGTTCGGATCCTCGATGCGAAGCGCGCCGAGGTCGTCGTAGCTCCGCCTTAGCGTGCGTTCGATCGACGGGCTCCCCATGTGGAGCACCGGGATCCTGGCCACCCACTCCTGGCGGCGCCGGTCACTAGGGGACAGCCCGTCACCCTCAGCATGCACGAACGAATCAGAGGTGGCTCCGTCCATGCCGGGCACCGCGATGAGGACGGCGCTCCACTGGCCGTGGGCTGCGATAGAGGCCCTGTAGGTGATGGCATCCGGAGTCACGTCCGCTCCCGGGGCGCGGACTACAACGCCTTTCCGGACGTCTTGCCAGGCAGCCCGGATGGTCAGCACATGGCCTTCCGCTTGACGGTTTTCGTTCCATTGCCGCTGGATCCGCGCTTCCTTGACTTCAAAGAGATCGGCGAAATCAGCCTCAACGGTAAGAGAGACAGAGCACTCGACAGGGTCCAACGAGAAATTGCGGACGGTAATCTGCTCCCGGATTCCAGCTCCCACCTCACGGAGCCGCTCAACAATCAGGGGGCTGTCGGCATATCCGTCGGTGCGTGGAACACGACCCGCAAACAGTGCACGGTACGGTTCCTTCGTCTCCGCGGCCAGTGGCTCGAGCGGTTGTCCGTTGATGGTCAGGCTCCACTTGGAAAGGATCCGGGTGTCCTGGACGAAAAGGCCATGGGGATGTTCCGGGTGGATGTCGCCGTTCGGCAAGGAGATACAGAAGGACGATCCCTCGACCAGGGTGACCGTCCCGGGCCCCATGGGACCGGCCGCCGTGTCAGAGTTCCACCCAGCCATTTTGGCCTCCCTCGGAATCAAGGCCCCGACGACCCCGGTTCCGGGCCGCTGCCGTCGAAGTCAACTCTGTGATCGACGCTACGCTCGCCGGTCCTCCGACGCTAGGGCTTTGATCAGCGGGACGCGGGCACGGTATAAATCCGGTCCATACCGGGCATAAAGACACTCGTCTTCCGCGGGCCGGGCGCCCACGGGGAGAGTAGTTGTGACAAAGCAATCAGCTCCACAACAAAGGCCCCTCGGGCCCCCTCGGCTATGAAGGCTTGGGCCGCGCGCGGACGTGCATCCGCTCGCCCTGCTGTCCAAACAGGCTGATGAACTCGACGGGTCTGCCGTCAGCGCTGGCGAACCAGTGCGGTGTGTGGGTGTCGAATTCCGCGGCTTCGCCAGGGCGAAGTTCAAAGTCTTTGTCGCCCAGCACCAGACGCAGTCGTCCGTTGAGGATGTAGAGCCATTCGTAGCCTTCGTGAACGCGCGGGTCGGGCTCCGACCCGCGCGCATCACCCGTGAGCACCATCTTGAAGGCCTGCAATCCGCCCGGACGGCGTGTTAGAGGAACAGCCGTCATGTCGCCATGGGTGATGGGCTGCAGGTGAATTCTCGGATCCCCGGTGGGCGGCGCGCCAACAAGGTCGTCGAGGGGAACACCGTACATCCTCGCGAGTGGCAGCAGGAGTTCAAGGTTGGGCCTGCGTTGGCCGGATTCCAAGCGGGACAAGGTGCTCACCGACACTCCGGATGCGGCGGACACATCCCCAAGGGTGAGGTTTCGTTCTGTGCGGAGTGCCCGAAGCCGGGGGCCGACTGCCCCGAGAACGTCGTCAAGCTCAGTTTCCATGACCCCACTTTGCCATAATGGCAATCATGTTTGTCAATTCTCGATTGTGCGATGGAAGCTGGTGTGACCGCCGCAGGACTCCGGCGACGAACTTCCAGGACGCGAAGAAGGAAAGATCTGTATGGACACCACACGCTGTGACGTTGTAATTGTCGGCGGCGGCGCGGCGGGACTCAGCGCTGCCACGACTCTGGGCCGGGCGCTGCGCTCGGTGCTGGTCATCGATTCCGGAACTCCACGCAACGGACCCGCTGCGGGAGTGCACGGCTATCTTTCGAGGGACGGCATGGACCCCTGGGAACTCCTGTCCACAGGACGCAGCGAAGTGCTCTCCTACGGGGGAACGGTCATCGACGGCGAAGCCGTTTCGGCACGCCGGACGTCCGATGGATTCGAGGTGGTTCTCGGAGATGGCCGCCGGTTCCACTGCAGACGCCTCCTCGTCACCACCGGCCTGACAGACGAGCTGCCTCCCATCGACGGGCTGCGGGAGCAATGGGGAAAGGGCGTTGTGCACTGCCCCTATTGCCATGGCTGGGAAATCCGCGGGCAACGGATTGGCGTGCTGGGCACAGGACCGCTGTCCGTTCATCAGGCACTGTTGTTCAGGCAGTGGTCCCCGGATATCACCCTGTTCCTCAACGACACCGTGGAACCCACCGACGAGGAGTGGGAAAAGCTCGCCGCCCGGTCCGTAACGGTCGTCGACGGCGCCGTGGCTTCCGTTGACGCCGTCGACGGTGTCCTCACGGGCCTCACGCTCCGCCAGGGCTCCTCGTTCGACGTACAGGCACTGGCTGTCGGAACACGGATGGAGGCCAGATCCATGCTTCTGGAATCACTCGGGCTAGGTTCCCAGGTGCACCCGTCGGGGGCCGGACGGTTTATCGAGACCGATGCTATGGGTGCGACGGCCGTCCGCGGTGTGTACGCGGCCGGCAATGTCTCCAACCTCATGGCTCAGGTGATCACCGCAGCGGCCGAGGGTGTCATGAGCGGCGCACGGATCAACGCCGACCTCATCGAAGAGGAAACCCGGTGGGCTGTCGAGGGTCACTTCGGCCCCTTCTCGGCCGCCTCGGAAGCAGCCGTCTCTCAGATCGTGCTAACACACCGACGCCATGGCCTTGATGATGGCATCTGACCGTCACGACCAGAACCGCTTCCTCGACCTCGATGCCAAGGTGTTCGGCGACCATCTCGCAGCCGTCCTGGACCTGGCCGGAGTGCCGGCTGCGCGCAGCGTCGTTGACCTCGGCGCCGGCACCGGCGCAGGTAGCCGGCTGCTTCGCCAGCGATTTCCCGACGCCGCGGTGACGTGCGTTGACAATGACCCGCAGATGCTCGAGCTGCTGCGCGGGCAGGGCTTCGCCGTGGTCGAGGCCGACCTCGACCACGGCTTCCCTGCGCTGGGCGGCTCCTTGATAGCGGCGGGTGCAGCGGCCGAGGCGCCGGTTGACCTGGTGTGGGCATCGTCCTCGCTCCACCACGTAACCCACCCCGCCCGGCTCTTGTCGGGGGTCCGCCGGGCACTGGCCCCGGGCGGGGTGCTGGTCGTCGTCGAGCTCGCCGCCCTGCCCCGCTTCCTGAGCCATCCGCGCGGAGCGCTGCTGGAGCTGCGCTGCCACGCCGCTGCGGCGGCCGAGGGGTGGAACCATTACCCGAACTGGACGCCGGTCATCGAGGCCGCCGGGTTCGCCGTCACCAGGTCTGAGGTGACGGGCATCGCACCAGTTACGCCGGCCGCGCGGGAGTACGCCCGGCAGTGGTTCGCGCGCTTCTCACACCTGGCGGCCCTCACCGCGGACGACCACGAGGCCGTGGCAAACCTGCTGAAGCGATTCACCGACGACGTTGAGCTGGACCCCCGCACCACCCGGACCGTCTGGGTGGCCACGCCCGTCGAGGCCCAGGAGCAGCCTTGAGCCAGCTGGTGAACGCATAAGAGCTAAGGGGCGGGTCAGGTCAGACGGTCGAAGTCTCCTCGCGCCCAAGCGGCGTGCCGTTGGGCGGAATCGTGCAGGACGGCCCTGGCCCCGGACGCGATGACATTGTTGAAGTTGCCGTAGATCCGGTCGAACTCGAGTTCCCCGAGCTGAGCGGCGATTCGCAACGCTACCGCGCCGGATAGCGGCAAATGATTCGGGTAGCTGCGCATGAAGGAGATGGACCGACGGTCTGGATTGGGAAACACGCTGTCACCGGTCAGCAGGACTCCTCTGCCGGCCGCTCCTGCAGCCCAGTGCACCACCGCACTGCCGGGGAAGTGCCCCCCGGTCTGGTGCAGTGTCAACCCTTCGGCGACAGTGTGACTGCCGGACCAGTAGTCGATGACCGGATCGTTGCGCCCCAGCCATCGCCGGTCTGCGTCCGCCACCAGCACAGGGACGCCACCGAGCCGATGCGACCATTCGACCTGCATGCCAAACATGTGTGGATGGCTGGCGGCGATCGCGAGGACCGGGCCCCGCTCGAGCGCTGCGTCCACGGCACTGTCATCGACATATCCCACCGGATCCCACAGCAGCGAGCCCTGGTGTGTCACCACCAGCTGAGCGGTCTGGCCGATCCCGACTTTAGGTTCCGTCTTGATCGCGATAAGTCCCGGTTCATTCTCCTTCAGCACTGTCTGCTGACCCCCTCGAGCCAGCCCGTCCAGTGTCAGCCACTTTTGTCCGTCCTCGGGCACATACTGCCGCTCATCGGTGCAGATCGGGCAGAGCTCCGGGGCAGGTTCGTCGCGTTCGACGGCGCAGGTCGCGCAAATCAGCATGGTTGGCCCCTTCCAAACGTCCTGTGTCCTGCTATCCGCCTTACTCACGGCCGCAGGCTGGCGTGCCCACACTATGGCACGTGAGTCTGAGGAAGAAAGGTGCTAACCCGGTTTCTGACAGGATTCGCAGGACGGCGTGAAGTTCCAGGTTCCCGCGTGGACCCGGAAGTCACGCGTTGCAGGTCCGTTGGCCGGGGCGGTGCTGCTACGCCCGCTACCGTTTGAGGCACTGCTTAGGCTGGAACTCACGACGGCGGGTCCCGCCGTCGGTCCCTGGATTCCGTAAGTGCTGTCGGGCAACCGGACGATGGCGGTGACGCCGGCGGGAACCGTGCACTCCAAGTGCGTTCCAGCCGAAGAACGCCGCCAAGCAACAGCAACGTCACCATTGGGCAGCGGGAGACTTCCCCGGGCGTGCTCGAGCCGGCAGGCCGGCGGTTCGATCAGCAGTTCGCTGCCTCCGGGAACCGTCACACGCACGCCGAGCAGGGACTCCAGGATTTCCTTCACCACGGAGGCGGACCAGGCGTGGGACTGGCTGTAGTCGGTGCCGTCTTCCAGTTCCCAGGCTTCCCAGGTGAAGCTGGCGCCCTGATCGAGGAGCCGCGCCCAGCCGGGCTGGTCGGACGATGTGAGCAGGTCGAGGATCGCGTCGGTCAGTCCCTCGGCCACCAGGGCGCGCACCAGGCGATGCACGGTCATGGGTCCCTGGCGCATGCCCTGGGCCGCGATTTGCTCTGCGTCAGCCGCTGCGTGCGCAGGATCGGTGATTCCGAGGGACAGCGGGAAGGACGTTGCGTGTTGGGATGCATGGGTGCTGGGTGTTCCATCAGCGTGCAGCCCGTCCACCATCACGCCGTCCACGCGCAGGCGCGTGCGGATCGTTTCCGCGAGGGCACTGGCATGTCCGGCGTAGCGCACGGCATCGTTTTCCTGGCCGGCGATGCTGCACAGCCGCGCAGTGGACATGAGGGCCGAGTAGGCCTGGGCGTTGACGGTGGTCTTTGCAGCGCACTCCATGTCGTAGCCGAAGCGGCCGGGGGCTGGCCAGTCCACGATGCCGTGAAGGTAGGGGCCGGAGCCGCCGCCCAGTTCGGTGACGAGTCCCGCCGTCGGGCCGTCCGCGGCGAGGTACCGCAGCGCGTAGTCGGCGGTATTCCGGAGGTGAGGGAGCAGTTCCGTCACGAGTGCGAGGTCTCCGGTCCGGAGGTGGTATTCCTCGGCCCACTCCGGCATCATGAGCGAGAAGTCGGGGATGTCGCGCTTCCCGTCGCCGTTGGGATAGACCGCGTTGTAGCGCCCCCGGTCCTCGCCGGCGTTCCAGTAGCGACCTGCCGACCAGCCGAACTCCCGCAGCGCCTGAGCCGTGTAGGCGTGCTCGCCGAAGAGTGCCATGGTGGCATAGGAGATGTTGACGGCGTCGGCCAGGAACTGGCCTTTCTCCCGCGTGGGCGTATCCACGAACTGCTCCTGGACGCCGTACAGTGCTGAATCGCGCAGCAGCCGGAAAACGGCATTCAGTGCGCCGTCTGAGCTGCTGAAGCTCCCCTCGTGCGGGTGCCGGCCATGGACGACGACGGCGCCCACCCGGGACAATTCCGACGCTTCCACGCCGGGGAGTTCCAAGTACCGGAAGCCCAGGTGCACGCTGCTACGGAATTGCTGGGGGCCTTCCGCCTGCGTATACGGGAAGGACATGTCCGTGTTCTGGCTGGGCGTTTTGCTCCTGTCCACCCTGCCGCCGGCGTCCAGGGAGTACCCGGCCCGGATCATCACGGTCCGCCCGGCCACGCCGGCGCCGAAGTCCACTTCCGGGCGCGCCGGGATGACCCGGCCGAAGTCCGCCACCAGCGTTCCGTCTGCCGCTGTCATGAAAGCCTCCGGGGCCACAAAAGTCTCGGAAAGGAAAGTGCGCCGGGGGTGCAGTGCCGGGAATGCCGGGACGGGGTGGGGGCCGTAGCTTAGGGCCGGCAGAAGGTCCTGGCAGGCGCCGAACGCTGCCGCGGCCTGACCGTCGAGGTGCTCCACGGGATCGCCCTCGTCGTTCCGGTAGCCGGACTGCCGGTACGGGGCCTCGGCCGCGCTCCAGTCCGGGCCGGATCCGAAGATCTCGCGGCGCCCGTCGGTGTAGTCAACGCTGAGCCGGACCAGCAGGCCGGGGACGCTGGCAGCCCTGCCCTGGCCGGGGCCGTACCAGTGCAGCAGGGCTGTCAGCGAAACATCTGTGGGTAGCAGCCGGCCGGGCTGTGCTGCCGTGTCTTGCGGTGTGTGGGCAGCCAGGAGCGCAGTGACGTCGGCGGCGTCGTAATATCCTTCGCCGGGATAGCTGAACGAAGTGGTGTTGAGGCAGGGCCTGCCGTTCACGGCAAGCTGGGCATGATGGCTGGCTGCGGCGAAAAGGCGCGCACGGGCAACGGCGCCGGTGAGCCTGATGGTGGTGCGGAGGAGGGTCCATTCATCGGGCTGCCGGTGAACCGTGGTGCGCGCCCAATGGCTCAGGAAGGCACGGGCTTCCTTCGTCCCGGCGTCGAACCTATGGTCCAGGAGCAGCATGGCATTGATGGGATCCGCCGTTTGAGGGGGCGCAGCGTCAGGTGCGGGCCCCCTGGCGGTGACCCGTATGGAGGCGTACTCGGCTTGGCTGCGGGGTCCCTGGTGGAGTGCCAGTCGGCCCTCCGATCCGGCAGGGGAGGGTTCAGCCACGGAAAGCAGCTCAACGCCGTCGAGGCTCACGGTGATGGTGACGCCGTCGTCAGTGACGGTCAGATGCTGCCATGTGCCTGGGACCAGGTCCTTGCCGGGCAGTCGCTCCTGGCTGGCCACGGCCCCGCGTTCCAGCTGTGCGCTGGCCAGTACTTCGGTGCCGGGAGTAGCAGGGGCTGGGATTTCCCAGGCCGGCGCACGGCGGAGCACGACGCTGCCAGCGGTGTTCAGTTCCAGCAGCAGTCCCGTGCCCGGGCCACTGCTGCGGAGAAGCAGACCGGCCCATCCCATCACCGGACGGAGGCGGGCGTCCAGGGTGAACTCCCGGACGGGCGCGCAGGGGACGGGAAGGAACGGCGAGCCTGCAACACGAAGGGCACCGTCCAGGACGTCCAGCGGGGGCCGGCCGCCTGCCGCCCGGTGGATCCAGTGGACGCCCCACCCGCTGTCCGAAAGTCCGGTACTGAAGATCGCCGCTTCGGACCAGGGGCCGGGGCTCCCGGCGGCGTCACTCACGCGTACACGCCAGCTGTAGTCGGCGTCCTCAGCCAGTTCCGGTCCGGCGTAGGGGACCCCGGATTGGCGGGATGACGGGACGGGTCCGGAGTGCCAGATCTCGATTCCAGTCGCGTCTTCGATGGCGATCTCATAGCCGGTCTGCCGGGCGGCGGCAGGATCGGCGTCTTCCGGCTGGCTCAGCCTCCACCTGAACACCGGGCGCAGAGATGCCGTGAGGCAGGGGGCGAGGCCGTCGGTCAGCAGGCCGGCAGCACGAAGTCCGCCCTGGCGCCGGACAGGATCCGCACTCGGGGAGGGCGACTTGGGGGCGGTGCCGGACGGGGTTTTCAATGGATCTCCGTTTCTGCCCGAAGGCACAAGCCAGAAAGCGCTTTCTGCGACCCAAGTCTGGACTATGGACGAGCGGAGAGTCAAGCGATGTAACGATTCAAAGAAGGCCCTGACCCGCGGGTTTCCGCCGGGGCTCCTCACCACTTCACTTAGAGGCCTCGGCGCCCCGCCCACAGCCCGTGCAACAGCGGCAGGACCGACATGACCATCAGCAGGTTGCCGAGCAGCGCGTCGTCCGCCCTAACCACGGAGCCTGCGATAAGCAGGGCGCCGAAAACGAGCGCCGATGCCGCTCGCTGCGCCGTCCGGTCCAGCCGAGCCATCTGCCGTTCGAGACGCGGATTAGCCACGGTTAGCGATCCGTCCTCGATTCGCGTGAGAAGCCCGTCCAGTCGTTTCGGCAGACCCAGTGTGACCCCGGCGGCGTCGAGCGCCTGCTTAGCCACGTCCTGCACGATGTTTCCACGCTCGTCGCGCAGCAATTGCGCCGCGTAGGGTTCCACCGCGTCCCACAGATTGAACTTGGCATCCAGCGAGCTGCACACCCCCGAGGTGAGTGACATCGCCCGGATGATGAGCAGGTAGTTCTCCGGCAACTGGAACGGCAGCGAGCGGACCAGGTCGCCGAACTCCACCGCAAAATCGAGGAACTCCCGCGGGTCCACTTCGCGAAGTTCGGCGAAGCCCATCCCGCCGAACCGGGCAAAGAGATGCGTCATCGCCCGCTCAAGCTCGGCCGTGTCCGCCGACGGCACCAGCACACCCAGATCGCGGATCGCGGCCACCAAGCCCTTACCGTCACGCGATGCGGCCGCGATCAGAAGCTTCCGCAGGCCGCTGCGGGTACTGGGAGGAACCTCGCCCATCATGCCGAAGTCGATAAACGTCAGCTTCCAGGGGCGTCCTGCGGATGCAGTGGAGGCCGGCGTGACGAAGATGTTACCGGGGTGCGGATCGGCATGGAAAAAGCCGCTGCTGAACAACTGGTCGAACATGACCGAGGCGAAAACCGGGGCAACCTGCGCCGGATCGATACCCGCCGCAAGAAGTTCCTCCGAGTCAGTGATCTTGATCGCCGCGACATTTTCGAGGACAAGCACGCGGCGGGTGCTCCACTCCCAGGCGACCTCGGGCACACCAACCCGGTCGTCGTCGGCGAAATCAGTCGCGAAGCGTTCTGCATTCGCTGCTTCATGCAGGTAGTCGATCTCCTCAAGACTAATTTCCGCAAACTCCTCCACCAGGGCGGGCATGTCCGCACGATCGGACACCAGGCGCACATGGCTCAGCCAGCCGCCCACTTTGCGCAGCGCCGCCAGGTCGACGTCGACAATCGCGTCGATGCCGGGGCGCTGCACCTTCAAGACCACGCTGTGGAGCCCTGCGTCGGCGGCATTGGCAGGAAGGAGGTGCGCACGGTGCGCCTGCCCGAGGGATGCAGCGGCGATTGGCATCTCTTCTACTGAGGCGAAAACCTTCTCCAGCGGCGCGCCCAGCTCCGCCTCGGCAAGTGCGCGGATTGCGGGAAACGGGACGGGGGGCACCTCGTCCTGGAGTCCCTCAAGTTCCTTGGTGATCTCGGGCGGAAGTACGTCGAGTCTGGACGACAGGAACTGACCCACCTTGATCATCAGGCCGCCCAAATCGACGGCCAGCACGCGGAAGCGCTGCGCGAAGCGCCGCATCCTCCTCGTCCGGGTGCGCTCGGCAATGTTGCCTAGCCCGACGCGGGGGAGGAACAGCTCAAACCACCAGGTCACCGCCAGATGCCACGCGGCGAAGCGCAGGATGCGACGGTAACGGGCGCGGGTGTTCCCGGCGCCGGGTACCGGATCTGCCCGGTCCCGACGAACCGACGTCACCCCCGTCAGTCCTGGGCGAGGATCGAATACAGCCGGCGGCGGGCCTCGTCGAGCACCGCCACGGCCTGTTGCACCTGCTCCGGCGATCCGGTGCGACCCACCTGGGACGCGGCCTGCGCCAGCTCGAGGCCAGCCTTGGGCAGTGCCGCGAATCCGGTGCCGGAGGCCTGGCTCCCTGACTCCCACGGCGCTGACGCATGCGCACCGGCCACTTCCTCCCGGCCTGCCTCGGTGAGCGAGTAGATCTTGCGGCCGTTGGACTCCTCGGCGCGGATCAACCCCTCGTCGGCCAGCAGCTGCAGCGTGGGGTAGACGGAGCCAGCGCTCGGCTTCCAGCTGCCGCTGCTGCGCTCCTCAATCTCACGGATGATCTGATAGCCGTGCATCGGCCGCTCCGCCAGCAGGGCCAGCACCGCCGACCGCACCTCGCCTCGCCCCGCGCGGGTGCCGGAGCGCTTCTCAAACCTTGAACGCAGCTCTTCAACGGCGTGCCACATGCTGTCGATGTTGGGGCCGCCAAATCCGCCAGCCGGGTATGCATTACGCATGTTGCTCTCCTCAGTGAATCGCGAACGATACTCAACGATACATTTCGATATACGCGAAAACCAGCATTGCCGGGGCCGAAGGGACTCAGCGCGGGACCGATTGCCAGTCGCCCACTCGCCGAGGACCGGCGGAGGCACGCGAGCGTTCCGACGTTGGCGCAGTATGTGCTCACGTTATCGTTGGTCCAACACATCTCATCAGGAGGACGCATGCCGTACGTTGTTGACTTCGAGGACGTTTCCATTGTGGGTCTGGAATCATCCCCGTTCGCCGAGACGCTCGCCGGGTTGCGCGCCAACGAGGGACGTTATTACCGGAACAAGTACGATCACGATTTCACTGTTAGCCCTGCAGGCGACCTCCCGGAGGTGGTTGACCGCGTGAGCCGCATCCTCAAGGAGGAACGCGACATCGTCATCGGCTCGCGCCCGCTGGAAGCGACAACCTTCGAAGTCGAAGGTTTGCGAATGGACTACGTGTTCTACGAGTCGGGGCTGTCGATCAACGTCATGTACAGCATTGAGGACGGCGGGAAACGGGCGGTGGGATTCAAACTGGCCGAAGGCATGGAGATTCCGGAAGAACTGGCATCACGTTTCAAGTTCGCCCGCCAGAAATCAAAGCTCGCAGGAGTTATCCGCGGCTCCTACTTCGTGATCAAGGGCGAGTACTGATCGGCTGACGTTCCGCGTCCGGTGCCCCGGACTTGGGTTTCGTCGGCCCCCCCCGCGTTGGGATACCGGACCGCTCCTGGTGGAGAATGCGTTCATGACCAATGACGATCTTCGGCCTGTCTACTTTCTTTCGGACAGCACCGGCATCACGGCGGAAACGCTCGGCAACACGCTGTTGACCCAGTTCCCCGCCAACAACTTTGACCGGATCACCGTTCCCTTCATTACCACCGTCGAGCAGGCCAGAACCGTCGTCCGTACCATCGACGACCTCGCCGCCACCGGCCCGCGGCCGGTCGTCTTCTCCACTGCTGTCAGCAGCGACATCCGCCAGGCCCTGGCCAAGTGCCAGGGGATCGTCGTGGATCTTATCGGGACGCATGTCGGACAGTTGGAGCAGGCCCTCGGCTCACCGGCCAGTGGCGAACCCGGCAGGGCCCATGGCCTGGGCAATGCAGAGCGGTATCAGTCCCGGATGGCCGCTGTCGAGTACGCCATGGAACACGACGACGGCCAGAGCCTGCGTGCGCTCGAAAAGGCGCAGGTCATCCTGGTGGCACCGTCACGCTGCGGAAAGACGCCCACAACCATGTATCTGGCGCTGCAACATGGAATTTTTGCCGCTAATTTCCCGCTGGTGGACGAGGACTTTGAGCGGGAGGGGCTTCCCAAGCCCCTGAGGCCTTTCGTTGAGAAATGTTTCGGACTCTCCTCCAACCCGCTGCGCCTGAGCCAAATCCGTACCGAACGCCGCCGCGGTTCGCCTTACGCCTCACTGCGGCAGTGCGGCTTCGAGCTGCGCAGCGCCGAGCAGCTGTACGTCTCCCACCGGATTCCATACTTGAATTCAGCCACGGTGTCCGTGGAGGAAATGGCTGCGACCATCCTGCAGCGCATGAACCTCAAGCACTAGGGAAAATTTTCACAAACTCAGTGTGGCGCACATCATGTGGAAAGAGCGCCCGAGACCTGTCACTGTGGACAGGATTCGCGCCCACCAACCGGTCATCGCCGGGAGCGGGGCGGCACATCTGCATGCCATCATCTGCAAAGGAGCAGCAACTATGACGACAGACATCCTGTGGTTCTCAGAACTCGGACTCAAGGACCTGGACCGGGTGGGCGGAAAGAACGCCTCCCTTGGTGAGATGGTGCAGAACCTGACCTCTGCCGGCGTCCAGGTCCCTGACGGCTTCGCCACGACAGCCGACGCGTACCGCACCTTCCTGGCTGACTCCGGCCTGGACCAGAAGATCGCCGACCGGCTGGTCGGGCTGGACACCGACGACGTGACGGCACTCGCCGCGGCCGGTCAGGAAATCCGGACCCTGATGCGCGAGACGCCCTTCCTGCCGGACTTTGAAAAGCAGATCAGAAACTCCTACCAGCAGCTGGTGGACAAGCACGGCGGCTCGGATGACTTGTCTTGGGCCGTCCGTTCCAGCGCAACGGCGGAAGACCTTCCCGATGCCTCCTTCGCCGGGCAGCAGGAAACCTTCCTGAACGTCCGCGGTATCGAGAACATCCTGCTCGCCATCAAGGACGTCTTCGCCTCCCTCTACAACGACCGCGCCATCGCCTACCGCGTGCACCACAAGTTTGAACACGCCGAGGTGGCGCTCTCCGCCGGTATCCAGCGGATGGTCCGTTCCGACGTCGGCGCTTCCGGTGTCATGTTCACCATGGACACCGAATCCGGCTTCAAGGACGCTGTCTTCGTCACCTCCTCGTACGGCCTCGGCGAAGCAGTGGTCCAGGGCGCCGTCAACCCCGACGAGTTCTACGTCTACAAGCCCGCCCTGCAGGCCGGACGGCCCGCCATCCTCAAGCGCGGACTGGGCGAGAAAGCGCTGCAGATGACGTACACGAGCAGCCGGGAGATCGGCCGCACCATCGACTTCGTACCGGTTGAGGCTTCGTTGCGGAACCGCTTCAGCCTCACGGACGACGACGTCGAGCAGCTCGCCCGCCACGCGGTCGCCATCGAGAACCACTATGGCCGTCCGATGGACATCGAATGGGGCAAGGACGGGATTGACGGCGGCCTGTACATCCTGCAGGCGCGCCCCGAGACAGTGCAGTCCCGCCGTGCGTCCGGCAGCCTGAGCCGTTTCCGCCTCAACGGGACCGGCCGGGTGCTCGTCGAGGGCCGCGCCATCGGCCAGCGCATCGGCGCCGGCAGCGTCCGCATCCTTACCGCGATCGACCAGATGGCGGCCTTCAAGACCGGCGATGTCCTCGTCGCGGACATGACCGACCCGGACTGGGAACCGATCATGAAGCGTGCCTCCGCGATCGTCACCAACCGCGGCGGACGCACCTGCCACGCGGCCATCATTGCCCGCGAACTGGGGATTCCCGCCGTCGTCGGCACCGGGAACGCCACTGACGCACTCTCCGACGGTCTCGAAGTGACCGTCTCGTGCGCCGACGGCGAGACCGGCGTCATCTACGAAGGGCTCCTGGACTTCAGCGTCGAGGAAACCGAGATCACCCAGCTGCCCGAGGCTCCGGTCAAGGTCATGATGAACGTCGGCACGCCCGAACAGGCCTTCACCTTCGCCCAGCTGCCCAACCACGGAGTCGGGCTGGCCCGGCTGGAATTCATCATCAACCGCCAGATCGGCATCCACCCGAAGGCGCTGCTGAACCTGGAGGATCAGCCGGCGGAGGTCATCGCGGAAATCCGGGATCGGATCGGCGCCTACGAGAGCCCGCGTGAGTACTACATCAAGCGCCTCGCAGAAGGGGTGGCGACCATCGCCGCGGCCTTCGCTCCGGAGCCGGTGATTGTGCGGATGTCCGACTTCAAGTCCAATGAGTACGCCAACCTGATCGGCGGCCCCGCCTACGAACCACACGAAGAGAACCCGATGATCGGCTTCCGCGGCGCGTCACGCTACTTGGAACCGTCCTTCCGGGACTGCTTCGACCTGGAGTGCGAGGCCCTGTCCTTCGTGCGCAACGAGATGGGGTTGACCAACGTCAAACTGATGATCCCCTTCGTGCGGACCGTGGACGAGGCCAGCGGCGTCATTGACCTGCTCGCGGAGAACGGCCTGCGGCGCGGGGAAAACGGCCTCGAGGTCATCATGATGTGCGAGATTCCGTCCAACGCGCTGCTCGCCGACGATTTCCTGGACTATTTCGACGGATTCTCCATCGGTTCCAATGACATGACCCAGTTGGCGCTTGGCCTGGACCGGGACTCCGCAATTGTCTCGGGCGGCTTCGATGAACGCGACCCCGCCGTCAAGAAGCTCCTGAGCATGGCCATCAAGGCATGCAAGGCGCGCGGCAAATATGTGGGCATCTGCGGCCAGGGGCCCAGCGACCACGCGGACTTCGCCGAATGGTTGGTTGGGGAAGGCATCGACTCGGTTTCCTTGAACCCGGACACCGTGGTGGATACCTGGCTCCGGCTCGCCGGCGCGGCGGGCCTGGCTGAGGGCGGAGCGGCCGTCGGCGCAGAGGCGCGCTGACTTTCGGAGTAGGCACGAGTGTCCGCCCGGGAAGACCCCCGGGCGGGCACTGCCATACCAGTCGCCTTACTGGCGGGCGGAGTGCTCACGCACGCGCATCAACCATTCGGCGACGAAGGCTTGCAGGAGGTCGGGTTGTTCGTGCACCAAAGCGTGGCCGGCCCGATCGAGCATCGCAAAGGTAGCGCGGGGGTAGTGCCCGATTAACTCCAACGGGCCCGCATGCCCGGCCGTGGCATCCTGCCTTCCGGCAAGGATCAACACTGGATGGGGATAGGCTTTCGAGGCCTCCGGCGGATCCCGTAGCTCCCAGTGCGAAAAGATTCGCATCAGGCCGGACTCGTCAACAAGCGGCATTGCGGGTGCCACAGACTCCCGGAACCGGCGCAGGGTCGCAGCAGTCTGCACAACGAAGTAGCTACGGTAAGCAGCCTCGAGATCGGGCCCCAGGTCGCCGGGCATATCGACCACAGAGGCAAGGACCTCGTGCTTGGGCACGTCACGCGTATGCGCGCCGACCGGGCAGATGAGTGCCAGCCCGCTGGCCTGGTCAGGTCTCCGGTTCGCAATGGCCCGGGCTAAATAACCGCCGTAGGACTGACCAATGACAAGAAACGGTTCATCACCGATAGTGCTGTCGATCAGGCCGTGCAAAATGTCGAGCACGTCATCGTTGCTCGTGACCCCCTCGGTCGCCGGCGTGTGGCCCATCCCCGGCAGGTCCGGATATAGCCGCCGGAAACCAGGCACGTTGCGGAAAATCGGTTCAAGAGCGCCGGCGATTTCGCGATGGTCCACACCGGCCCCGTGCAGGGCGAGAACCGGCGTGCCATTGCCATACTCGGCGTAATGCACAGGCACTCCATTGACTGTACATTTCATCCGGATAGTGTAGAGCGGGTCGCGGCTTTCCAACACCGTTACAGCGCGCCAGCCGACGGACACTTCCGCCGCAGTGGGGCCGGACTGCCTGGTGACCAGCGCAGGAGGCACTGTGGCCCTACTCCAAGGGGGCGGTCAATCCATAGCATTGCGTCATGGAACAGTTGCAGGAAGCCAACGCCGAAGAACCGGAATTGTCTGCCACCACAGTTTTCGCCAGTCTCGCGGAGTTGAGGGACGCCCCCGGCTATGGCCCAAAGGCGATAGCCGAAAGGCTCATAAATTCGATGGGCTCTGAGGCAGCGGCCCCGCTGCTGGGCGTGAGTGTCGGACGTTTGGATCGGTGGGCAGCGGGCGAGGATGCGCCGGATGCGGACGGCCGCCTTCAGCTTGCTGACCTGGACGCCCTGGTCGGGCACCTCCATGGTGCTTTCACGCCGGCCCAGGCCATGATCTGGATGTGCAGCCCCAATGTGCAGCTGGGCTCCAGACCAATAGATGTGTACCGCACACAGGGATGGCGCCGGTGATCGGCGCCATCCGGGCCCACGTTCAGGAAGCTCTTTGACTGAACCGCAAGACGTTCTCCACCGGTCGAAGGTCCGGCCGCGCTGCGCGCGGGCAATTCTAAGGAGCTGGCCATGGGCAGGGCACCGGACACCGAATCATGAACCCGATACGGCCGTTGAGCTCGTCCCAAAAGAAAGCACTTGCCATGTGCCGATTATTCGGGCTTCACGCCGGTTCCCGGCCAGTCCGGGCGACGTTCTGGCTCTTGGACGCCCCGGACAGCCTCGCGGACCAGAGCCGGCGGGAGCCTGACGGGGCCGGCATAGGGACCTTCGACGCGGACGGGAAGGCACGCGTAGCCAAACAGCCACTTGCAGCCTGGGAGGACCACGCTTTCGCTCGTGAGGCACGGGACCTGAAGAGCACCACGTTCCTGGCCCACGTGCGGTATGCCAGTACCGGCGCACATACCCTGGTCAACACACACCCGTTCCAACAGGACGGGCGGCTGTTTGCCCACAACGGTGCCTTCGGCGATCTCGAACGGCTCGACCGCCATTTGGCCGAGCTTGGCGTTGCGGACCTCATGCAGGGCCAGACCGACAGCGAACGCCTTTTCGCGCTTATCACCGCCGAGAGCCGCCGGACCGGCGGCGACGTCGGCGAAGGTATTGTCAGGGCAATCACGTGGGCCGCCGAGGAGTTGCCCGTCTTCAGTCTGAACCTGATTGTGACCACGGCTACGGACCTGTGGGCGCTCAGGTACCCGGCAGCACACGAGCTATACATCCTTGAACGGGATCCCGCCGCCGCTCCGGCCCCGGCGGCACCCCTCGACGCCCGGAGCAACCGGATCCGCTCCCGCAGCACGGAACTCGCCGGCAACCCGCATGTTCTTTTCGCCACTGAACCAATGGACCACAACCCGGCCTGGCGCCCCCTGGCATCCGGCGAACTGGCGCATGTCGATTCGTGCTTGACGGTAACTGTCACATCTCCCTTCCCGGACGTCCCTGCACATCCGCTCACGCTGTCCGATCTTGAACCGGATGCGGCGGCGTCCCAGACGCCTTGACACCGTCCTGCTGACAACCGCGGCCCGGACAGGGACCTGGTGATACGCCCGACACCGGACTGATCCGGCCCTAGACCGTACTATCGAGCGTATGGGTGCACCGCTGCCCGGGTACGGCGACTACGAGGGGAAAGAGGATCAACGATGAAACTGTTGACAGTAGCGTGGACGGCGGCCGCGACCGCAGCTACGGCAGCGGCCGGGGCGGTGGCGACGGATCCTGACAGCAGCTGGTACCGGCGGCTGCGCAAGCCGGGCTGGCAGCCGCCCGCACTGGCCTTTCCCGTCGTGTGGACCGCTCTTTACGCGGACTTGGCCGTGAGTTCCGCCGTCGCCCTGGACAGCAAGGATGCCCCCGATCCTGCCGGCGGACAGGACAGGCGGCCGGAGATCCGTGCCTACCGGGGCGCGCTGGCCGCAAACCTTGTTCTCAACGCGACGTGGAGTTGGCTTTTCTGGCGTGCCCGCCGGCCGTGGCTGGCAGCGGCAGAGGCCGCTGTCCTGGCTGCAAGCAGCGCCGATTTGGTGCGGCGGACATACAACCTGAACCGCGGCGCCGGCGTGGCGCTGGCCCCCTATGCGCTCTGGTGCGCTTTCGCCACCGCTTTGTCGACGGCAGTCGCGAGACTCAACCCCGGGACGGGCGGCCGGTAGCAATCCAGATATCCGCTGAATGGGCAGCGGAGGGTGTTAATCGGCGGACGGCCGCCGTCGTTGTTGTTTCGTCGCCGATCTCTGTTCCTTTGCGGCGAGGCGCCTGCGGTTCGACCCCCGGGTGGGTTTAGTTGGGCGCCGGGGAGCAGCTTCGGGCGCCACGGCCTCTGCCACAAGGCCGGAGAGCTTGGCCAGGGCGATCTCGCGATTGCGCAGCTGTGAGCGCTGCTCGGAGGCCGCCACGGTGACTACCCCGGCAATGAGGCGCCGTTGGAGGCGCGTGAGCAGCATCAGCCTTTGGTCGTCTGAGAGTGCCCGCGAGTCGCGGATGTTCCAGGAGAGCTCGACGCGGCTGTCCGAGGTGTTGACGTGCTGACCGCCCGGCCCCGACGAACGCGAGAAGCGCCAACGGAGTTCCGGGGCGGGAATAGTGAGCGCCGGTGACACCTCGAGATCCATGCACCCAGCGTTGCACAACATGGGCGCGTTCGAAGAGCCATGCCCCTCGAACGCTAAAGCTCGGACCCTAAATCAGGGGTATCCTGTCGGTGCGGGGCCAGGGCAGCTGGCGGTCAGGCTGCCTGCCAGCTCGCAGGCAGCGCTTTCAGCCCGTAGACGATGGTGCTGTCCATCCGTTCCAGGCGCGCTCCCGGGGCGAGCGCCAGTCCAGGCAGCCGGGACAGGGTGGCATCCAATGCGATCCTTGCCTCGAGCCTTGCAAGCGGCGCACCGAGGCAGAAGTGGACGCCGTGCCCGAATGCCAGATGACGGATCTGGCCCCGGTCGACGTCGAACTCGGCAGGGCGTTGAAATTGCCGCTCGTCGCGGTTTGCGGAACCGATCCACGCCACTACCGGTGCGCCGGCCGGTATCTGAACGTCGCCCAGGGTGGTGTCGGCGACCGTCACCCGGTACATGGACTGGACAGGGGACCGAAAGCGAAGCACTTCTTCGATGGCCTGAGGGAGCAAGGCCGGCTCCTTCACCAACCGATCGATAGTGCCGGGCACCTCGGTAAAGCAAAGGACCGCGTTGCCTATCAGGTTTGTGGTTGTTTCGTTGCCGGCGACGAGCAGCAGGGCGCAGAAGCCCAGCAGTTCAGCCACGTTCAGTTTCTGCCCGTCAATCTCAGCGCCGAGCAGGTTGCTGATCAAGTCATCGCCCGGCCGCCTCCGTCGCTGTTCGATGAGGTCCAGGAAGTACCCGGTCATTTCCCGGTTAGTTGCCTGGTGGTCTTCCGTCGTCGTATTGCTCCGAGTCTGGCTGACGATGACGTCGGACCACTGCTTGAAGCGGTCCCGGTCATCGGCGGGGATACCCATGAGTTCGGAGATCACGATAACCGGCAGCGGGTACGCCAACTCCTCGATCAGGTCGGCGCCACCGCGGGAAGCGATCCCGTCCAGAAGCATTTCCGTGAGTTCCGAGATACGGGGAGCAAGCGCGTCCACGGCTTTTGGCGTGAACGCCTGGGTCACGAGGGAGCGTAATTGCCGGTGCCTCGGCGGGTCCGTGGTGATCAGGCTCGAGGCGAACAGCTGGCCTGCCTCCGAGGGATCGTCTCCGCCCATCCGGGAAGAAAATGTGGCGTGTTCGGACAGCACCCGCTGCACGTCGTCATACCTGAAGACATGCCAACTTCCCGATTGCTCGTCGTGGAAGACTGGTGCGGCTTCCCTCATTCGCTCGTAATGGGGGAAAGGATTCAGCGGGTGCTCATTGGCTGCGGCGAAATCCATGGCTGGCCTCTCTGCTCAGCCTGAGTGTAGCCGAAGCGCGTTCTGGCGTCAGTAGGTAAGCGGCCGCTTCGCCCTCGAAAAGGAAGCTTTCCCGTATTGCACGAGGAGTACGACGGCGGCGACCTCACCATCGTGCTCGGGCCGGTTCGCGCACGTGACAGGGGCCGCTAGCCGGGCCGCGTGTGCTTGTCCCACCGCGCCCAGTCGCGTGGTTCGAGGGTCGGCCTGCCGAGGAAGTATCCCTGACCGGCCGTCATGCCGAGTGAAGTGACGGCCTCCAGCTCCGCAGCGGTTTCAATGCCCTCTGCGACCAGGAGGGCGGCTGTCTCGGCTGCGAACCCGACCATGGCGGCCCCCAAAGCGCGGTGGCTCGGGTCCGAATCGATATCCCGGATGATGGCGCGGTCGAGTTTGATGAGGTCCGGCTTGAGTTGGACGATGTGCTGCATGGAGGCGAATCCTGCCCCGGCGTCATCGATGGCCACCCGCACGCCTGAACTCCGCAGCGGCTCAAGCACGCCCAGCAGTTGCCCGTAGTCGTCCACCTTTTGGCGTTCTGTCACTTCGATAACCAGCCGCGAAGGGTGGATGTCGCCCTGCGAGATCGCCTCGAGGACCCGAGGGTCCAGGCACACGCCCGGGGAGAGGTTGATGGCGAGGTAGATATCCCGGGGAAGCCTGGCCGCGGTGCGCAGCGCAGTGCGCAAGGCGAGGAGTTCCAGGTCTGCCTCCATACCGACGGAGGCAGCCTGCATGAACCAGGCCTCGGTGGTGGTGCCATCGGACAGGGGAAAGCGACTCAAGGCTTCGGCGCCGACGACGTTCCCGCTGCTGAGGCATTGGATCGGCTGGAAGGCTGTGACGATGCCGTGGCCGGGCACCAGGGCTGTGACGCGCTCCCGGATCTGTTCCGCGGCACCGTCTGAGGAGGAGGGGTTGTCAATGGCCCGGGCGGTGCCCTCGAAACCTGTCCCCGTTCCGTCCGCGCCGTAGACTGTTTGGCCGGCAACTTCCATCAGCACCCGGCTGCCGTCCCGGTGCCGGCAGACAAGGACCAGGCCGGTGAAGGTGGACTCATCCTCGACGACCGGTTGCGATTTGAGGGCCGCTGCAAGGTCTGCGGGATCCAGGACCAGGCCGATGGGACTGCCTACCAGCTCTGATGGGCTGTAGCCGGTAAGCTGCTCGCACATCGGACTTGAAAACGTGATCGTCCCGGTAGCGTCGACGGCCCAGAGCCATTCGCGGCTCGTCCGCATCATTTTTTCGATGTATCCGGAAGATTCCGACGCCTGGGCGCGCTCCCGCTTTCGTTGCTGGTACAGCTGGAGGGCCGCGAAGACGACAATGGGCAGCAGCGAGAGCGCCACAATATCCAGCGCCCAGAGCCGACCAGCGGTCCCGCCGCGGATGTCCGGCGCGAACAGCGAGGGAATTCGCACCGCGAGGGCAAGCACCACCTCTGCCAGGACCACCAGGGCAAGCCAGCACCCGGCCGGGATCCTGCGGAGGCCGGCCGGAAGAACTTCACGGATGCGCCGCAGCAGCTGCCCCGTTCCCGGCGTCACCGCCCCACGGTTCCTGGCCTTCCCCGTTACGGGGTCCGGCATTTACATGCCATAAGCACCGGCGAACGACTGATCACGAGACCCCCCTCTGCTGGACAGTTGCGGTCATCATGCCACAAGTCCCTCATTTTCTGGAGGACGACAGCCCGCCCCGCCGGTCTTTGCATCCTGTGGCAGCGGAACCGGGGCTCCCGCGCAGCCTTGCATACCGGCATCAGGGGCCCGCCAAAGCTGTCTTACGGCTGTGGCGGGGAATGTTGAATCAATCAGCTCCGAACCTGAAAGCAGGACCCATGCGACGTTCCCGCCGCGCCGTTCTCTCCTCATCCGCACTCGCCTTGGCCCCAGCCCTCGCCGGGTCTGGTCCGGACACGAGTGCCGTGAACCGTCAGCGATGTCGTGGATAAGGGCGCCGGGAACAGGTGTGCGGGCAAAGTCCCAGATCACGGTGCGGAGTTTGAAAGCGGCGGAGAAGCACAGCCCGTGGTCGATGCGCCACTCCCGCGCGGACACCGGCTGCCCCCTGTCACGACGCCCCCTGTCACGACGCCCTCAGCCCGCTCAACGGCTCCAACGTCGAATTCACCGTCAGCACCGCCGGTGACTTGCCCTCCACATACGAGATGACCGATACGGAACCCGGGTTGATGACGATCCTCTGGAAGTGGTCCAGCTGCGTGCCCAAGGCGTGGGCAACGGCGGCTTTGATCGGGTCGGCATGGGAGAAGCAGACGACGACGCCCCCGGAGTGTGCGGCGCACAGCACCTCCAGCGCTCCGACGATCCTCGCCTGCATCTCCGCGAAGCTCTCCCCGTTCGGAAAGCGGAAGGCCGACGGGCTGTGCTGCACGGTCTGCCACTGCGGCAATCCCGCCAGCTCGGCGAGCGCGGCTCCGGTCCACTCGCCGAAGTCGCACTCGATCAGGCCGGAGTTCTCGTTAACCCCGAGCCCGGTGCGGGCTGCCGTGGGCTCTGCAGTCTCACGCGTACGCTCCAGCGGCGATGAGTAGATGGCGTCAACGGCAAGACCTGCGAGCCGGTCCGCGACCCGTTCCGCTTGGGCCCGCCCACGTTCGGACAGGTGCAGTCCCGGGGCGCGGCCGGGCAGCACCATCCCCGTGGTGGGCGTCTCTCCGTGGCGCACCAGAAGAAGGAGGGTGCTCAGCGGCGCCGATGGCGCCGACGGAGTTGCTGCTGTCATCACCCTCCAGCGTATCGCTCACCTGCTGCCCCGTGTCCGGCAAGCCCGGCCCAGGCCGTGCTCGTGCCGCGCGCACGTGCGCGGGAACTTTGCCGAAGTCCCTCGATACATCGCGCATCCGGGGACTACGGTAGAGGAGTGAGTGATCGTCCCGATATCTTCACCGTTGGTGAACTGCGTGCAGCAGGCCATGTCCTCAAGGATCTGCGTCACGAGATCCGCGGCAACCTGCTTGCCGCCCTTGCCGCCGGCCGTGATCCGTGGCCCGGGATGTACGGTTTCAGCCGGACCGTTCTTCCCCAACTCGAGCGTGCCCTGATCGCCGGCCACGACGTCGTCCTGCTCGGCGAGCGGGGCCAGGGAAAAACACGCCTCCTGCGCACCCTCGTGGGGCTGCTCGACGAGTGGTCCCCGGTGATCGAGGGTTCCGAGCTGAACGAACACCCCTTCGAACCAATCACGGAACAATCCCGCGCCCGTGTGCTCACCGAGGGGGACCGGCTGCGGGTGTCGTGGCGCCACCGCTCGGAACGGTACGTCGAGAAGCTCGCCACGCCCGACACCTCCGTTGCCGACCTCATCGGCGACGTCGACCCGATGCGGGTGGCTGAAGGCCGCCGGCTCGGGGACCCGGAAACCATCCACTACGGACTCGTCCCGCGCTCCAACCGCGGCATCATCGCCATCAACGAATTGCCGGACCTTGCCGAGCGGATCCAGGTCGCGATGCTCAACGTGATGGAGGAGCGCGATATCCAGATCCGCGGCTATGTGCTGCGGCTGCCGCTGGATGTGCTCGTAGTCGCCTCCGCCAACCCGGAGGACTACACCAACCGCGGCCGGATCATCACGCCCCTGAAGGACCGCTTCGGCGCCGAGATCCGGACCCACTATCCGATAGAGCTGGAGGACGAGGTATCCGTCATCCGGCAGGAGGGGCGGCTGATGGCCGACGTCCCGCCCGTCATCCTTGAGATCCTGGCCCGCTACACCCGCGCGCTGCGGCAGTCCCCGGCCATCAACCAGACCTCCGGAGTCTCGGCGCGGTTCGCCATCGCGGGCGCCGAAACAGTCGCCGCTGCGGCCCTACGGCGTGCCAGCGTCCGCGGCGAGGACCAGGCAGTTGCGCGGATCATCGACCTGGAGACCGCAGTCGAGGTCCTGACGGGCAAGATTGAATTCGAATCCGGTGAGGAGGGGCGCGAACAGTCGGTCCTCGACCACCTCCTTCGCACGGCCACGGCCGAAGCCGTTCGGGCGCACTTCCATGGCCTGGACCTCGGTCCGCTCGTGGCAGCACTCGACGGCCATCGGACTGTGACAACGGGCGAACACGTCACCGCACGGGAGTTCCTTGAAAACCTCCCGTCCCTTGGCTCATCCGGCCTCTACGACGAGATCAGCGGGCGCCTGGGCGCCAGGAACGACGGACAGCGCGCCGCCGCAATCGAACTTGCATTGGAAGGTCTTTACCTCGCCCGGCGGATCTCCAAGGAGTCCGACGACGAGGAGACGGTCTACGGCTAGGAACCAGGGCTACGGATAGGCGGCATCATGGGTGTGCACAGCTCAAGATACGGCCGGTACAGGGGAGGGCCCGATCCGCTCGCCCCGCCGGTCGACCTGGCGGAGGCGCTCGACGCGATAGCCGAGGACGTCATGGCCGGATACTCGCCCCGGCACGCCCTGCAGGAGTACCTGCGGCGCGGCGGCCGTAACCGTGAAGGGCTCGACGACCTCGCAGGCCGCGTTCAACAGCGCCGCAGCGAACTTCTGGGCCGCCACCGGCTGGACGGCACCCTCAGCGAAGTGCAAAAGCTGCTCGATACTGCGGTGCTTGAGGAGCGCAAGCAGCTCGCCCGCGACCCCATGATGGACAACACAGACCGTGCTTTCAGGGAGATGCAGCTGCAGAACCTGCCGAAGTCCACCGCGGCAGCGGTCAACGAGCTCGCTTCCTATGACTGGCAGTTAGGCACCGCCCGGGAAGCCTACGAGCGGATCAAGGATCTGCTGGGGCGTGAGGTCCTCGACCAGCGGTTCGCCGGCATGAAACAGGCCCTCGAAGGCGCCACCGATGAGGACCGCGCGGCGGTCAGCGAGATGCTGCAGGACCTCAACGAGCTCCTCGACAAACACCGGCGCGGCGAGGATACGGAGGCGGACTTCCAGGAGTTCATGGCGAGGCACGGCCACTTCTTTCCGGAGAACCCGCAATCCGTCGGGGAGCTGATCGACGCACTCGCCCAGCGCGCGGCCGCCGCTCAACGGCTCCTGCAGTCCATGTCCGCCGAGCAGCGTGATGAGCTGATGCGGCTGTCTGCGCAGGCATTCGGCTCGCCCGAACTCATGTCCCAGCTCGGTCAACTCGACGACACCCTGCGCGCTCTGCGCCCGGGGGAGGACTGGACCGGCTCCGAACGCTTTGAAGGTCAGGAGGGACTCGGGCTGGGCGACGGCACCGGCGTGCTCCAGGACATCGCCGAACTCGACGAGCTGGCCGAGCAGCTCTCGCAGTCCTATAACGGCTCACGCCTTGATGACCTGGACCTTGACGCGCTGGCCCGCCAGCTCGGGCAGAATGCAGCAGTGACGGCCCGTACCCTCGCCGAGATCGAGCGCGCAATGCAGGACGGCGGCTACCTGCGGCGCGGCGCCGACGGCGACCTCCGCTTGTCCCCGCAGGCCATGCGGCGGCTCGGCAAGTCACTGTTGCGGGACACCGCCAGGCAGCTGTCCGGCCGGCAGGGGCGCCGGGACACGCGCGTCGCCGGGACAGCCGGAGAGCAGACCGGCTCCAGCCGTCAATGGGAGTTCGGGGACGCCGGGCCGTGGGACGTTACCCGCACCATGACAAACGCGATCCGCCGCACCATGGCCGGCGGCGGTGACCCGGGCCGAGGGGTGCGCCTCGAGGTGGACGATATCGAGGTCACGGAGACTGAGGCGCGCACCCAGGCCGCCGTCGTCCTGCTCGTCGACGTGTCGTTCTCGATGGCCGCCGAGGGGCGGTGGGTGCCGATGAAACGCACTGCACTTGCCTTGCACCATCTCGTCTCCACCCGGTTCCGCGGAGACCGGCTGCAGCTGATCACCTTCGGCCGGTACGCGCAGACCACGGACATCGGTGAGCTCACGGCCCTGGCATCGCGGCGGGAGCAGGGAACCAATCTCCATCACGGGTTGTTGCTGGCCAACCGCTTCTTCCGCCAGCATCCGTCGATGCAGCATGTCCTCCTTGTGGTGACTGATGGCGAGCCTACCGCACACCTGTTGCCGGACGGGGACTCCTGGTTCGATTACCCGCCGGACCCGGAGACCATCCGCGTCACGATCGCCGAGCTCGACCGTCTTGGCCGCGCAGGAACGCAGGCCACGTTCTTCCGGCTGGGTAATGACCCCGGGCTCGAGCGGTTCGTCCAGCGCATGGTCCGCCGGATTGACGGCCGGGTTGTTGCGCCCGAGGCCGGGGACCTGGGGGCCGCCGTCGTGGGGGAATATCTCCGCGCCCATTTCCGCGGCCGCCCCTTCGACGACGCCGACTGGGCCTCGTAGGACCGAATTCCGCTCGTCACCGTCGTCAAAGTACATACTTGTATATTTGTATACAAGTACACGCGGGCGGAGTTCGTAAGTGGTGGAATCACAGTCCCGGAACACTGGAGCGCATCTGGTCTACGGGGAGCTAAAACGCCGGATCCTCAGTTTGGAGCTGAAGCCGGGGGAGCGGATCTATGAACCGGCAATGGCGGCGGCGCTGCAGGTAAGCCGGACGCCGCTGCGGGAGGCTATCCGGCGGCTGATCTCGGAAAGTCTGCTGGAGCAGCAACCCACGGGAGGCGTGGTCGTCCCGATCCTGGACGAAGGAGTGATCGCAGAGCTGTACGGCGTACGCGCCGCCCTGGAGTCCCTGATGGCCCGGGAGGCATGCGGCAAGGCGACGCCGGCCGACATTGCAAACCTGGAGGGGATCGTGGAACGCAATGCGGCTATGGTGAAGTTCGCCGACGAGGCCATGAAGTACGGAATGTTGCTGCACACCTCAATCGCGGCCATTGCCGGAAATTCCTGGGCCCAGAGGTTTCATGACCAGGTCTCCAACCAGATGGAGCGCTACCGCCACTTCACCAACAGCACGCAGGAGCGCCGAGACCAGGCGCTCGCCGAACACCGCGTCCTGGTGGATGCCGTTGCCTCGGGCAAGCCGGAAGCGGCTGCCAAGATCGCTTTCGACCATGTCGTCGGCGCCCGGGACGCAGCGGTGCGCGCCGTCTCCGGCAACGCATCCGTCATCCTGTGATCGGCGAACTGGGCCGCCGTTCGGCGCTGGCACTTCTCCTTCATTCGACGCTGATTCAGGCGGTGACCTTCCTGGTCCGGCCGGCAACCACCTACCGGGCGCTTGAGCTGGATGTGCCGGGATATGCCCTCGGCGTCCTCGCGGCCAGCTACGCCGTCTTTCCCTTACTGCTGGCTGTCCCCACGGGCGCCCTCGTGGACCGGTTAGGCGAGCGGCAGCTCATGGTGATCGGATCCGCCGTCGTGCTTGGCTGTTCCATTTTCCTGCTGTTCTGGGGGACCTCAGTCCCCGCGTTGGTTATCGGTACGGCGCTGCTTGGCGCAGGCCAGCTGGCATGTGTGGTGGGGCAGCAGGCAGTCGTCGCGAACAATGCCGTGGCGTCAGGGCTTGACTCCGCGTTCGGATACCTGACCTTCGCTGCGTCCTTGGGCCAGGCGCTCGGCCCGCTGGCAATCTCCGTGGTGGGCGGAACCTCCGTACGCCCGGACACGCAGGCGATTTTCTTCCTCTCGGCCGGCATGAGCCTGGTTCTCTTCCTCACCGCCTTCCTCATCTCGACGAAGGCCGCCGGAAGGAAGTCCGCTGTCACAGCAACGGACGGCTCGCAGGGAAGTGTTGCATCACTGCTCAGGACGCCGGGGCTGGTCCGGGCGCTGGCTACAAGCGCCACGGTGCTGGCGGTGGTTGACCTGACCGTGGTCTACCTGCCGGCACTCGGGACGGAGCGCGGGTTCAGCGCGGCCACGGTGGGCCTCATGCTCGCAGTTCGGGCCGGGTTCTCGATGGTTTCGAGGCTGGGGCTCGGGCGCATGTCCCGGAGATTCGGACGGGGGCGGCTTATGGTTTCAAGCCTCGCTCTCTCCACCGTTGCACTGGCCGTTGCCGCGATTCCGATGCCGGAGTGGCTGCTCTTCGTGGTGATGGCAGGGCTGGGCCTGGGGCTGGGCATCGGACAGCCGCTGACCATGTCCTGGCTTTCGGCCCAGGCCCCGGACGGCCAGCGCGGAAAGGCCCTGGCCCTGCGGCTTGCCGGGAACAGGGTGGGCCAGGTGGTCCTGCCCAGCGCCATCGGGGTTGTGGCGGCTGGGCTCGGGGCGGCCGGGGTGTTCCTGGCGTCAGCGGTTGTTGTGGGCGGAACGCTCCTGCTGGTCCGCGGCGTGCGCCTGGACGACTAGCAAGCGGAAGTGCGTTGACGTTGTTTTGCGGACGTCTGGGACGCTCCGGCGGCCGGGGTCAGATCCTGAAAAACGTCATGCCTCGGTCCTCCCGGGGACCCGGGACCGGCGCGGACCGAGGAGCCTGGCGACCGCGCCCAGACAGGCCACGATGACAATGGCGTTCCATCCAGGGGACAATTCGACCGCCATGGCACCGCCTGCAGCACTGCTGCTGGTCGTAAACACCCCCGGCAGAGTCACAGGTGTGGACGTCACGAATGAGAATGCCGCGATAACCACGCACAATATGAATGCGAGCACGACACCGCTCACGACTCCGTCAATAACCATGAGCGACTTCCGCGGAATGTGGTTCATGACGACCTCCCCCTGTTAACGCTTCCTATCCGAGGATACGGGAGGCGGTTTCTCACCGGTGAGGGTTTGGTGTGCCCGCCGCGCATGAAAGGGCGTCAGCGACGCCCTACCGCTAATACGGGTGGGTGCGGGGTCGATGGCGGCGGCGTTCCAGCTCGACGACGTCGCGGCCGAAGGAGAAGATGAGCAGCGGAAGAGCCAGTGCGGGCGCAGCGGCTGCAACGGCGGGCGGGATACCCGGGGTCAGTGCAAGAAGCAGCGCGAACGGCTGGAAGGCCCCGATTGCCTTGCGCGCAGCGCTGGGCGGAAGCGGGCCACGAAGGTGGGGCCGGAGGCGGCCAGCCGCCACAAATACGTAGTACAGCGCACCGATGCAGAGGGTCCAGAATCCGACGACCGCGCACGTTGCAACAGACAGAACGAGCACCAGGGCGGCGTCGGTAGCGGCATCGAGGCGCGCCCCGGCCGTCGAGGCTGTCCCTGTGCGACGGGCGACGAAACCGTCCACGGCGTCGAGAAGGAAGGCCACGGAACCCACGACGACGAGGAGCTGGTCCGGACGCTGCCCGCTGACCAGCGCCGGAACGGCCAATACCCCGCAAAGGGCCACGAGGACTGCCCGCAGCAGGGTTACCCGGTCGGCGGCCGTGGAAAAGCGGGGAGTGCGTCGTATGACGGAGATGGCGGCGGCTCCAATGACCACGGCGCCGGCGCCCAGGCCCACGGACTGAAGCCCGATACCGGGGGAGTGCAACGTGGAGAGCCATATTCCCGCCACCCCGTACGCGGCAACAGCGGCCGTCGCGTCGGCCGCTGCACGCCCTGCCGTCCTGGTTTCCATGAGCCACCTCGCCGTCATGCTAGCAGGCGGCGGGAGCTGCAGTGGGAGCGGTGGCAGCCGGTGCTGGCTGACGGCTCAGAGGCGGAGTTCCATGAAGACGCTGTTCGGATCCAGGGCGTAGCCGGCAAAGGGCGGACACTCTGTGAATCCGTTGCGGACGTAAAGGCGCCGGGCTGGAGCGAAATACTCCTCTGTTCCCGTCTCGAGGTAAAGGCGCCCGTAGTCCCGGCTTCGGGCTTCGTCCACGATATGTCTGAGCATCAGGGTGGCGACGCCGCGTCCGCGTGCGCTTGCCGTGGTGCGCATGGACTTGATTTCGCCGTGCTTTGCCGGGCCGGACCGGGAATCGAGGAGTTTGAGCGCGCCACACCCGAGGAGTTCACCTTCCTCGCGGGCCGTCCAGAATGTGATTGAGGGTCCGGAGAGGGCTGAGTGGTCCAGAGCGTGCACACTTTCGGCCGGTGATGTGGCGAACATGTCCGCCAGGTGCTCGCTCAGGAGCCGGTGGACGTCCGCGCGCGCGGGGTCGTCCTGGTCAATGTGAATCATCACCCCAAATTTACCGGTCGTTCCTCGTCATATGCCAAGCCGGCGCCCCCGCTCACTGCACCAGCACTACCGGTAACAGCACAAATGGCCAGAGTGCGGCGGCGGGGATCCTCCGCCGTCGTACCCTGCTTTCAGGCACCGATGCAGCCCGGCCGCAACCTCCGGAGCAGTCGCATCGGGCCAGGACGAAGACGTCCATATAACCAGCAAAGGAACAGTGAATGACGAGAATGCTGATTATTGGTCCGCCCGGTTCCGGCAAGGGAACCCAGGCGGAACGCATTTCGGAACGCCTCGGCGTAGTGGCGATCTCAACCGGCGACATCTTCCGGGCCAACGTCAAGGGCGGGACCCCGCTCGGTGTCGAGGCCCGGAAGTACATGGATAACGGAGACTTCGTGCCGGACAGCGTCACGAATGAAATGGTGCGGAGCCGCCTCAGCCAGGACGACGCCAAAGCGGGATTCCTGCTGGACGGCTACCCGCGCACCGTGGCGCAGGTGGACTACCTCGACGGAATCCTCGCGTCCGGCGACCAGAAGCTCGGCGTGGTCCTCCAGCTGACGGCTGACGATGAGGAACTGGTCTACCGCCTGCTGGGCCGGGCCAGGGAAACCGGCCGGAGCGACGACAACGAAAGCGTCATCCGCCACCGGCTGGACCTGTACCACCAGCAGACGGAGGCCGTGGTGGCCAGGTATGCCGGCCGCGGTATCCTCGCGCAGGTGGACGGGATCGGCGGAATCGAGGAGGTCACGGAGAGGGTTCTGGGCAGCATCGATGACCTGCTCGGGGTGCCGGTCCGCGGACAGTAGGACAGCAAAGGCGGGAAGGCGACGGCGGTACGTGCCGCCGTCGCCCTCCCGCCTTTTGCGCCCCGGACCTGCTGCCGCGGCACCGAATACGGCGTTGAGGGGCTCAACGCCTACCTGAGCTACAAATCCATTCACCGGAAGGTGTAGGACCGCCGGGGTCAGGTTTCATTCAGCCGGGGCGGGGACAATTGGACGAGGCGCGGCGCCCGGGGTCACCGCTGGCGCGCGCAATCGAAATCACCCAGACGGAACTGCGGAGGTCATTTGGCGTTGCTAGTTGATGGAACAGTAAGGACGGCTGCCGGGCCAACCGCCGGGCAGAGCGCCGGGCCAACCGCCGGGCAAAGGCTGGATGGTTTGGACGTCCTCCGCGGTGCGGCCGTTGGTGCGGTCCTGCTGGGACATTCGTGGCCAGGGGTATTTCAGGGTGCCGGCATTGTCGGCGTGATTGTCTTCTTCGTGCTGAGCGGTTACCTGATCACAGGGGTGCTGCTGAGGGACATCGAACGGCACCGCAAAGTCCGCTACGGCCGCTTCTATGCGCACCGGGCCTTCCGGCTGTTACCGGCGCTCATTGCCTTCCTTGGGGTCTATGCCATCGTTGAACTGACGTCGGACGTGTTGGGGGACCGATCGAAGGGCATCATCGGCTATACCCTCCTCGCCGGTTTCGGCTACCTGAAGGACCTGCCGCTGCCTTTTGACGTGAGCATGGCAATCGGACCGCTCTGGACGCTGGCGGTGGAGGAACAGTTCTACCTGATCTGGCCGGCACTGCTGGTGGTCGCGCTGCGCAGGAACCTCCAGGGACGGCTGATCGGCTGGTCCGCCGCCGTGGTCTTTTCCCTGATGACGGCGAGCGTCCTGGCCATGCTGATCCTGGCTCCGCACCTTCACTCCCTCGTCTACGCCCTTCCCACGACGTGGGGCCTCGGGCTGATCATCGGCTCGGGACTGCGCCTCTACAGGGTCCGGATGTTCAGCTGGTTCTCAGGCCGGCGGCCCAGGAGTCTGGCCCTGCCGGGTGCGGTCCTTGTCCTCGCAGCCCTGGTGTTCTTTCCCAAGGCCAACGAGTCGCCGGCCTTCTTCTTCGTCGGAGGTCCGCTGGCCATGGCTGCCGCGGCCGTTCTGGTGGTGCTGGCCGCCTCCCGTTCGCACATGATGCCCCGGTGGACGCGCCCGCTGCAGATGCTGGGGACTGTTTCCTACGCGACGTATCTCTGGAACTATGTGGTCATTCTCTGGCTCAACGGCGGATCCACAGCCGACTTGCCGCCGCTGGTAGCTGTGTCGGCAATCCTGCTGACGCTGATTGTGGCGGTCATCAGCTGGTACACCGTCGAGAAGCTGGGGCGCGTGGGTCGAATCCGCTTCGACAGGTACTGCGAGGCCAGGGCCGGCGCGGCGTCCCGATGAGGTCACATCGAGTACGTCGCCGGGGCGCAGTGGTGCAGCGGGGAGAGGCCGGCAGGCCTGGCCGGCGCGGCACTCTGGCCCGTCTTGTACCGGCCAGCCCCGTCCTTGGAGACAGGTGCGGGGAGTAGGGTTTGCCATAGTCGACGAAGGAGTCAACATGAGCTACAAATACCGAACCGTCAGGGTTCGCGGTACCGAACTGGTGGGAACGATTGCCCGGAAGCATGGCGGTGCGCCCGAAATCTACGAAACGTCCAAGGATGCAAGCACATCGGTGGTTCCGGTGTTCTTCGAGGCGACGGGCGAGGTCCGCTTTTTCGACCGGTCAATGCTGGAGGATGTCGTGACGCCGGCCGGCTAGCCGCGAAAGCCGAGGAAATAAGCCAGGGTGGACGCCTGCCGTAGTGCCGTGCATGATGAAGCCGTGACTTCTGATGACCCAGCCAACCTCGAGGTGCCACGCCGGGCAACTTCGGCCGATGCAGCGGCTGTGGCCCAAATGCTCCACGATTTCAACACCGAGTTCGGAACGCCCAGCCCGGGCACTGGCGAACTGGAGTCGCGGCTCTCCCACCTGTTGTCGGGGGAGGACGTGGTGGTGCTGCTCGCCGGCGAGCCGCCAACCGGCCTTGCCGTGCTGAGTTTCCGGCCGAATGTCTGGTACCCGGGGCCGGTCGCGATCCTGGACGAACTCTACGTCCGTCCGGGCCGGCGGGGCCGTCGCCAGGGCAGCGCCCTGCTCGCCGCGTCATGCGAGCTGGTACGGGGCCGTGGCGGCGCACTGCTCGAAATCAACGTCGACGGCGAGGATACGGATGCCCGCCGGTTCTATGAGGCTCGCGGGTTCACCAACACCGAACCGAACGGCACGGAGCCAATGCTGTATTACTACCGGGAGCTCTGAAGGGCAGCCCGGGCCCAAGCGGATTCTCAACGGAGTACATCCGTGTCAGGATCAGGGTATGTCCCCTCGCCTGATGCTCCTCGACACCGCGTCGCTGTACTTCCGCGCCTTCTACGGGGTGCCCGACACGATCCGCCGCGTCGACGGCACCCCGGTGAACGCCGTTCGCGGCCTGCTCGACATGATCGCGCGGCTCACCACGGATTACGAAGCGACGCATCTCATTGCCTGTTGGGACGATGATTGGCGCCCGCAGTGGCGTGTCGACCTCATTCCCAGCTACAAGTCGCACCGGGTCGCGGAGGTGGTGGCCGGTGGCCCCGACGTGGAGGTGGTGCCGGACGCGCTGGAGGCGCAGATCCCGATGATCCGCCGCGTGCTCGAGCTCGCCGGTATCGCCGTCGTGGGGGCTACTGAGCATGAGGCCGACGACGTCGTCGGCAGCTATGCCAGCCACGCCGGCTTGCCGGTGGACGTGGTCACGGGTGACCGCGATCTCTTCCAGGTCGTCAGCGACGACCGCGAGGTGCGCGTTATCTACACCGCGCGCGGCATGAAGAACCTTGAAGTTGTCACTGACGCGGTAATCGTCGGCAAGTACCGCGTGCTGCCCGAGCAGTACGCCGATTACGCCGTCCTTCGGGGCGACACCTCCGACGGCCTGCCGGGCGTCGCCGGCATCGGCGAGAAGACCGCTGCCTCACTGCTCGGGGAGTACGGCACGCTCGAGATGCTGCTCGAAGCGGCGACCGACCCGGACAGCGGGCTGTCCGCATCGGTGCGGTCGAAGCTCGCTGCGGCAACGGACTACCTCAACGTCGCACCCGCAGTCGTGAATGTCGTGAGGGACCTCGGGCTGCCGACGCTCGAAGACGCGGGCGCCCGGCTGGACCCGGTGGCCGGCGGTTCGCGCGCCGAACTGGAGCGTCTTGCCACCGAATGGAACCTCGGAGGTTCGGTCAGGAGGCTCCTCGAAGCGCTCGATCGACGGGATTAGGGAACGCCGCGACCGGGGGACAATGGAAGCAAAGCCAACGAAACGAGAACACCATGACCACGCTCAAAGAACGCCTCCATGGCGACGTTGTGATCCACATGAAAGACCGGAACAAGGTGGCGCTCACTACGGTGCGCAACGTCCTCGGCGAGATCGAAACACGCGAGAAGTCGGGCAAGACCCCGATCGAACTGGACGACGCCCAGGTAACCGGCCTGCTCCAGAAGGAAGCGGTCAAGCGCCGGGATACGGCGAAGATCTACACCGAAGCCGGCGAGGCTGAGCGCGCCGCCGCGGAAATCGCCGAAGCCGAGGTCATCGAGGCCTACCTGCCCAAAGCCCTGACAAGGGATGAAGTGGAAGCCATTGTCGACGAGGCGATCGCCGGGCTCAAGGCCGACGGCCAGGAGCCGTCCATAAGGCAGATGGGCGCCGTGATGAAGCCGGTCACCGCCAAGGTTGCGGGGCGGTTTGACGGCAAGACCGTCAGTGAGATCGTTCGGAGCCGTCTAGCCTGACGCCGCCGGGCCGTCTGCCCCCCGATCCCAACGTGTTTGCTCTGGTGCGCACAGACTAACCGGACGAGAATGGGCTCGTGCTCCTACCTCGCCCTAGCGGCGACGTCAACGCGATGAGCGTCGGCGCCCGAAAGATCCAGCGCATCTATCTGACGTTGACGCTGGGCAATACCGTTGCTGCGTCGTTTATCTGGGGCATCAACACGCTTTTTCTGCTGGATGCCGGGCTCAGCAACCTGGAGGCCTTTGCCGCCAACGCCTTTTTCACAGTGGGCATGGTGCTGTTCGAAGTGCCCACCGGAGTGGTTGCGGATGGTTGGGGGCGCCGCGTCTCATTCCTCCTCGGCACGGTGACCCTCGCCGTCTCCACCTACTTCTACTATCTGCTCTGGCAGCTGGCGGCCCCCTTCTGGTGGTGGGCACTGGTGTCGGTCCTACTGGGCCTGGGCTTCACCTTCTTCTCGGGTGCCGTGGAAGCTTGGCTCGTTGACGCCTTGCGCTTCGAGGGCTATGAAGGCGGAATGGAGGCGGTGCTGGGCCGCGGGGTGATGGTTTCCGGGGTCGCGATGCTCGTCGGCTCGGTGGCCGGAGGCGTCATCGCCCAGTTCACCAACCTCGGCGTCCCGTTCCTGATCCGTGTGGGCGTACTGTTGGCCATGTTCGCGGTGGCGTTTCGCCTGATGCACGACGTCGGCTTCACCCCCGAGCGCTCGGCCCGCCCGCTGCAGGCGGTCCGTAGCGTACTCGCCGCGTCCATCGAGAACGGTTTGAAGAACCCGCCCGTGCGCTACGTGATGCTGGCCGGGCCGTTCAGTGCCGGCGTCGGGATCTATGTGTTCTATGCGCTGCAGCCCTACCTCCTCGAGCTCTTCGGCAACCCGCGCGCCTACTCCGTGGCGGGGCTCGCGGCGGCAGTTGTGGCCGGGGCCGAAGTGCTCGGTGGCTGGCTGGCGCCCCGGATCCGGCGTCTTTTCCGCAAGCGCACCACCGTGTTGATCATCAGCTTCGGACTCGCCGCAGTGATTTTGGTGGTGCTCGGGTTCACCCACGTGTTCTGGGCAGCCCTGCTGCTGCTGACCCTCTGGGCAGTGGTGGACGCCGCGGGCGTGCCCGTGCGGCAGGCCTACCTGAACGACATGATCGCTTCGAAGCAGCGGGCCACCGTGCTGAGCTTCGATTCACTCATTGGTTCAAGCGGCGGCGTGGTGGTCCAGCCGCTGCTCGGCCGGGCGGCCGACGCCTATGGCTACGCTGCCTCGCTGGCGATCGGCGGCGTGATCCAGCTGGTCTCGGTGCCGTTCCTGTTGGCGAGCCGCCGGCAGGGATCACCGGCCGATTCAGCCAACACCTCCAGAGACAAGACGGAGCTGTGAACGCCCGCCTGGCGTACCGCACCCCGCAAGGCATTTAGTGTTGAGTGTCACTCCGGGGCGGAGTAACGTGACCATCACCCCACTCCGCACCACCCTGACTCGGGAGCAACCATGCCTAAGGTGAGACGTCGAATTGCCGCCATCACGGCGGCCCTGGCCATGAGCGTTACGAGCGGGGCGGTGATGAGCCCCGCTTTTGCAGATCCTCGGGAAACTGAAAAGAACCCGACCGCCACAGGCTACGGCGGCGCAGTCAGCACTGTGGACCCCGAGGCCTCCGCGGCGGCGATCGAGGTGCTGCGCAAGGGCGGCAACGCTGCGGACGCCGCGGTGGCCGCCGCCGCGACCCTGGGGGTGACCGAGCCGTACAGCGCCGGAATCGGCGGTGGCGGCTACTTTGTTTTCTACGACGCGAAGACCGGCGAGGTCGGCACCATCGACGGCCGTGAAACGGCACCGGAAGCGATGCCCGGCGATGCGTTCATCGACCCCACGACAAGCAAGCCCTACAACTTCACGCCCGAGCTCGTCACGAGTGGCGTATCAGTCGGCGTCCCGGGCACGCCGGCCACCTGGGAGCGCGCGCTCGAGCGCTGGGGCACGCTGGATCTTGGTGACGCCCTGAAGCCCGCCATCAAGGTTGCGACCCGCGGATTTGTGGTGGACGAGACGTTCCGCCAGCAGACTCTCGACAACAAAGACCGCTTTGCAGCCTTCACATCCACCAGCGACCTGTTCCTCCCGGGCGGCGACGCTCCCGCCGTCGGCAGCGTGTTCCAGAACCATGACCTGGCCGCGACGTATCGCCTCCTCGCCAAAAAGGGCACTGACGCCTTCTACGGCGGCGCGCTCGCGGAGGAGATCGTCTCCGCGGTGAAGGCCCCGCCGAAGACGGCCACCACGGCGCTGCCTGTTCCGGTCGGCTTCATGGAGACGGAGGACCTGGCAGCTTACGAAGCCCTGGACCAGGATCCCACGCACGTGGAGTACCGGGGACTGGACGTGTACGGCATGGCGCCGTCGAGCAGTGGCGGCACCACCGTTGGCGAAGCGCTGAATATCCTGGCACCCTTCAACCTTTCGGAGATGGGCACGCCTGACGGCAAGAACCCGGCCGCCCTGCACCACTACCTCGAGGCGAGCGCGCTGGCCTTTGCGGACCGCGGCAAGTACGTGGGCGACCCCGCTTTCGTGGACGTCCCCACCGAGGAGCTGACTGATCCGCTGTTCGGCAAGGAGCGCGCATGCCAGATCAACCCGGCGGAGGCGGCCACGAAGCCCGTCGCCCCGGGAGACATCGCGTCCTACGGCGGCGCGTGCCCGGCCGCCGCTGCGGCGCCCGCCGACGAGAAGGATACTGAGAACATCTCCACCACGAACATGACGGTCGCGGACAAGTGGGGCAACGTGGTGGAGTACACGCTCACCATCGAGCAGACCGGCGGCTCCGGAATCGTGGTGCCCGGCCGCGGGTTCCTGCTCAACAACGAGCTGACCGATTTCTCCACCGTGTACAACCAGGACGACCCCAACCGGATCCAGGCCGGGAAGCGCCCGCGCTCCTCGATGTCGCCGACCATCATCCTGAAAGACGGTGATCCGTTCCTGGCCCTCGGTTCCCCCGGCGGATCGACCATCATCACCACGGTCCTGCAGACCATCCTGAACCGGGTGGACCTGGGCATGGACATCTCCGAGGCAATCGCGGCGCCGCGTGCAGCGCAACGCAACACGGCTAGTATCAGCGCCGAGCAGGAGTTCATTGACGCCCATGCGTCGGACCTTGAGCCACTGGGTCATGTGTTCGCCAAGGCAGGGGATTCCTTCAGCTCGCTGCCGGAAATTGGTGCTGCGACTGCCATCGAGTTCAAGCCGGACGGGCGCATGGTGGCCGCTGCTGAACCGGTGAGGCGCGGTGGCGGCTCAGCGATGGTGGTTAAGCCGTCACGGTGAGTGGTATCTAAGGAGGCCAGCGGCGGGAGCGAATCCCGCCGTCGGCCTTCATTTCACTGCCTATATCCGCGAGGCCGAAGTGCGGCCATAATGACGATATGAACGCGGGGGAGACCCCTGGGCCGGCCGTGACAAGCTGCGACGAGGCCTCCCCGGCAACCGTCCCGGTGCACCGCCAACGGCCGGGAGCCGGCGCGAGCCGGCATAGCCGCCCCGCAGGCGCCGCCTTCGGGGCGGGCATCTCGATCGCTTCAAAATCAGGAGAATTCGACATGCTCAAGGAACGTGAAATCGCCGCGGTCCTCCCTGCCAAGGACATCGCCCGGGCACGTGGCTTCTATCGTGACGTCGTGGGTCTGGACGACCCCGAGGTCATGGACGACGAGAATGTGATGTACCGCTGCGGCAATGGAACAACTTTCCTGCTGTACCAGACGGACAACGCGGGCACCGCAAAGAACACTCAGATGGGCTGGATGACGGACAACATCGAAGCCGAGGTCGAGGAACTGCGGGGACGCGGTGCCACTTTCGAGGAGTACGACTTCCCGGGGCTGAAAACTGAAAACGGCATCGCCACCAACGCCGTAGGCAAAGCCGCGTGGTTCCTGGATACGGAGGGCAACATCCTCAACATCTTCCAGCGCGCGTAACCGAACCGGTGGCCCCCGACATCCCAATGCGGGGCCACCCCTATGTTCACTCCGGTACGGCCTGTGACGGTAGCCTGACAGCAGTGACCGCACGCTGCCTACGCCGAAGGATCCGTACATGCGCCTCGCCATATTGGACGATTACCAGTCTGTCGCCCGGGATTACGCGCCCTGGGAGCAGCTTGCGGCCGACGGCGTCGACGTCACGTTCTTCACCGAGCCGTTCCGGGACGACGCGAGCACGGCGGCCGGCCTGCGCGGCATGGACATCATCATTGCCATGCGGGAACGGACTGCTTTCGGACGTGAGCGCCTGGCCCGACTGCCTGATCTGAAACTGCTGGTGACCACCGGGATGGCGAACCAGTCCATTGATCTTCGGGCAGCAGAGGAGCAGGGCATCGTAGTGTGCGGGACAGGCGGCTCCCCGACCGCGGCACCGGAACTGACGTGGGGGCTGCTGCTCGCGCTTGCCCGCAGCATTCCGTTCGAAGACCGGAGCCTGCGGGAAGGCCGCTGGCAGTCCACCGTCGGCTTTGAGCTCGCCGGCAAGACCCTGGGAGTGCTGGGCCTGGGCAAAATCGGCCGCCGGGTTGCCGCGTACGGACAGGCGTTCGGGATGGACGTCATCGCATATAGTCCCAACCTCACCGACGAGGCCGCCGCACAGGCCGGCGTCCGAAAAGTCGGCAAGGAGGCACTCTTCCGGGATTCGGACGTGGTCTCGGTGCATGTGCGGCTCTCGGAACGCTCGCGGGGCGTCGTGGGCGAAGAGGAGCTCCGCCTCCTAGGGCCGCGGGGTGTGCTGGTCAACACCTCCCGCGGACCCCTGGTCGACGAAGATTCCCTCATCCGTGCACTGAACGAAGGCTGGATCGGCGGAGCCGCCCTGGACGTGTACGACCTGGAACCACTGCCCGCAGGCCACCGCCTATTGTCCGCACCACGGACCGTCCTGACACCGCACCTGGGCTACGTCACGGAGCAAAGCTACCGGGAGTTCTACGGCGGCGCTTTTGAGGATGTGCAGGCCTGGCTCCGCGGAGCTCCGATCCGGCTGCTGACGGCTGCTCCCGCTGACGGCTGAGGCGCACCCGGCCGCTACAGGAGGGCTGCGCCGATGTCCTGGCCGATCCGCCGGAGCAACGCTGCCGAAAGCCCGGGGTCCTTCGAAGAGTCCTGGTCGGTGTAGTCGGCCAGCGTGTAGACCCGGGCCAGGGCCATTTCCGGCCACCGCTCCGGCGGGAGGAGCGACCGCCCGGCGACAGCGATGACCGGCCGGGTTCCCGAGCGGCGGGCGACGGCGGCGGGCAGCTTCCCGGCCAGGGTCTGTTCGTCGATGCTTCCCTCGCCCGTGATGACGACGTCGCAGTGCTCCTTGCGGGAGTTGAAGTCCAGGAGATCCAGGAAGTAGTCCGCCCCGGACACCTGCTTTGCTCCCAGCAGCAGGCAGGCGTAGCCGATTCCTCCGGCACTTCCGGCCCCTTCGTGTTCCGCCAGCGGCGCGGCGTCCTCGACTCCGGCGTCTTCCATCTTGCGGACGAAGTGCGCCAGGCCCTTGTCGAGCAAAGCGACGTCGTCAGGTCCGGCACCCTTCTGGGGGCCGAAGACTGCCGGCGCGCCCTGGGCGCCGAGCAACGGATTGTGGACATCGCTGGCGACGATGAGCTCGGTGTCCGCCAGTTCGGGGAGTGCGGTCCGGTGGATGGAATGGATGCGGGCCAGCTCCCAGCCGCTGCCGCGGAGCCGGCGGCCGTCCGCGTCGTGGAAGCTGTATCCCAGGGCGGTGAGCATTCCCATCCCGCCGTCGGTGCTGGCGCTGCCGCCCAGGGCCAGCACGATGCGGGCCGGGTTCAGGGTGAGCGCGAACAGCACGGCCTCGCCGAAGCCGCGGCTTGAAGTGTCCAGGGGCTCCAGCCGGCCGTCCGGCAGCAGCCCGAGTCCGCAGGTGTTGGCGACCTCCACGACGGCGGTGACGCCGTCGAACGCGATACTGGCCTGGACGGGCTGTCCGGTAGGTCCGGCCACGGTGCAGTGGTGCCGGGTGAAGCCGGAGGCGACGGCGGCGTCGACGCTGCCGTCACCTCCGTCAGCCAGCGGCAGCAGTTCGCAATGGACCATCCCAACCCCCGCCCCGGCCGAGGCACGTAGCCCGGCCGCCAGGGCGTCGGCCACCTCGCCGGCAGTGAGGCTGCCTTTGAACTTGTCGGGAGCGATAAGCGTTCGCACGCTCTTCGGGGCGGTTGCGTTGGTCATGTCAGATGGATTCCGAGTAGGCGGGACGGCGGTCGGCAGCGTTCACGTCGGCAGTGTGCCTGGGCGCATGGTGGCCGTATTCGGTGAGGTCGTCGTCGAGGTCCGTGACTTCATCGAGCTGGATGGGGTCCTCGGCGGGCATAGGCTCAACGGTTTCGCCGGCGAAGACCCGGCGGGCGCGGTCGGCATCGAGGGTGCGGTCCCACCAGGCAATGAAGAGCGTTGCCACGGCGTTGCCGGTGAAGTTCACGAGGGCGCGGCATTCGGACATGAACTTGTCGATGCCGAAGATGAGCATGATGCCGGCGGCAGGGATGGTGCCGATCGTGGTCAGGGTCGCGGTCAGGGCGATGAAGCCGCCGCCGGCGACACCCGCCGCGCCTTTGGAGGTGAGGAGCATGACCGCAAGCAGGCCCAGTTGCTGGCCGATGGACAGGTCCGTGTTGGTGGCCTGGGCGATGTACAGGGCGGCAAGGGAGAGGTAGATGGCGGCGCCGTCGAGGTTGAAGCTGTAGCCGGTGGGGACGACGAGCCCGACCGTCTCCTTCTTGACGCCGGCGTGCTCAAGTTTGCGCACCAGCCCGGGGAGCGCAGGCTCGGCGGTGGAGGTGCCCAGGATGAGCATGTACTCCTCTTTGAGGTGCCTGATCATCGTGAAGATGTTCAGCTTCAGGAAGGCCATGACGGATCCCAGGACGACCACCACGAAGAGGATGGAGGTGACGTAGAACAGTGCTATCAGGCCGCCCATGCTGGTCAGCGAGGAGACGCCGTATTTACCGACGGCATAGGCCATGGCTCCGAAGGCCCCGATCGGGGCAGCTTTCATGATGAAGCCCAGGATCTTGAACATCACACCCGTCAGGCGCTGCACACCGTCCAGTACGGGAGCGCCAACCTTGCCCATGGCGTTCAGGGCGATGCCGAAGACCACGGCGATGAAGATGATCTGGAGGATGTCGCCTTCAACGAAGGGCCCGATGATGCTGTTGGGAATGATGTGGGTGAGGAACTGCCACCATTCCTGGTGTGCGCCCGCGTCGATGAGTTTGGCTGCCGAGTCGGACGTCTTGATGGTGCTGGCGTCGGCGTTGACGCCGTCGCCGAGGCGGAAAATATTGATGGCGACCAGTCCGAAGACCATGGCGAAAATGGTGCCGACCTGGAAGTACGTAAGGGCCTTCAGCCCGGTCATGCCGACCTTCTTGAGGTCCGCGACGCTGGCGATGCCGCCGACGATGGTCAGGAACACGATCGGGCCGATGAGCATCTTCATCGAGTTCACAAAGGTGGTGCCGATGGGTTCCATGGCGATGCCAACGGTCGGCGCGAGCCAGCCGACGACAATGCCGATAAGGATGGCGGTCAGTACCCAGAAGTACAGCTGCCGGTACCAGCGTGTCTTGGGTGCCGGTTTCTGAGCCGACGGCCTGCCGGCCGGGGCCGCAGCGCCGGCGCGGGTGATGTGTTCCATGATTCCTACCTCGTTGTGGAATGTAGCTGGAGGGCTTGATGGGGGTATGACGGAATGGACGGCGGCGGTGTGTTGATCCGCCGTCCATTCCTGGGGTATTCCTGGCGCCGGGACTGGCCCGGCGGGTCCGACTTCCTGGCTAGACGGCGGCCAGGGTGCGGGTAAGGGCGTTGATGATTGCTTCGGTGACGTCGTCCGTGGTGGCTTCGCCGCCCACGTCGCGGGTCAGGTGTCCGGCCCCGGTGGCCTGCTCGATTGCCGCCTCAACGAGGCGCGCTTCTTCATGCAGGCCGAAGTGGTCCAGCATCAGGGCGGCGCTTGCGATGGCTCCGATGGGGTTGCTGACGCCCTTGCCGGCGATGTCCGGGGCCGAGCCGTGGACCGGTTCGAACATGGAAGGGAAGCGGCGCTCCGGGTTCAGGTTCGCGCTTGCCGCCAGTCCCAGGCTGCCCGCGAGCGCCGAGCCGAGATCCGAGAGGATGTCGGCATTCAGGTTGGAGGCTACGACGACGGACAGGTCCTCGGGGTGCAGGATGAACTTGGCGCTCATGGCATCGACGAGGACGCTCTCCGTCTGCACGTCCGGGTAGTCCAGGGCGACCCGCTTGAAGGTCTCGTCCCAGAGGACCATGCCGTACTGCTGGGCGTTGGACTTGGTGACGGAGGAGACCTTCTTCACCGTGCGGGTCCGCGCGAGGTCGAAAGCGAACCGCATGATGCGCTCACAGCCTTTTTCGGTGAACAGGGCGGTCTGCAGTGCCACCTCGTTCCCGGGGCCCCGGCCGCTCAGGTTGCGTCCGCCGAGGCCGGCGTATTCACCCTCGCTGTTCTCGCGGACAACGATCCAGTCCAGCTCGGTATTGTCGGCCTTGCGGAGCGGGGACTGGATGCCCGGAAGGAACTTCACCGGCCGGATGTTGGCCCACTGGTCAAAGTTCTGCGTGATGTTCAGGCGCAGGCCCCAGAGGCTGATGTGGTCCGGAACGTTCTCCCAGCCCACGGCGCCGAAGTAGATGGCGTCAAAGGCCGTGAGGGCTTCCAGGCCCTTGGGGTCCATCATCTGGCCGGTCTTTTCGTAGTAGCCGCAGCCCCAGGGGAACTCGGTCCATTCAAAGGCGAACTTGCCGTTGGAGTTCTCTGCCAGGGCGTCCAGGACGCGGCGGCCTGCGGAGACAACTTCCTTGCCGACGCCGTCTGCGGGGATTGAAGCGATGCTGAATTTCCGGGTGGCGCTCATGTGCCTACCTCCTCGTTGAGTCTGTTAGCAGCGTCACACTGCCTTCCTCTTCAAGTAGACGGCCTGCCATCTGATCGCGTCCAAGACCAAGATCCGATCCGGCAAATAGGCTCAGCCTATTGGTTGGCATGCAGCTCGGCCACCGTCAGGAACGCCTTTGCGGCCGGCGTCAGGTCTTCCTTCCGGCTCAGGATTGCCACATCGAGGTACGACACGGGTTCGATGAGCACGGTGCGCAGCCCGGCTTTGTGCGCGGTCGGCGCCCAGGACGACGGCATCACCGCGTGCCCCACCCCGGCGAGCACCAGCGGCAGGATTGAGGTCCGGTGGGCGACCTCGACGACGATCTCCGCCGTCACGCCATGTGCCAATGCATCGTCCACCAGCCACCGCATCAGTGATCCGCGCTGGCTCGCGACCAGCCGGTGCCCGCCGAGGTCCTCCCGCTGGATGGCTATTCCCGGGCCGAAGGTGTCGGCCTGCGGGTTCACGATCAGGATCAGCGGCTGGCGCTCCAGCTCCAGGACCTGCACCCCCGGGACCCGGATGGGCGTTGAGGCACCGGCCAGGCCGATTTCGGTGCTGCCGCTCCGGACGGATTCGATGACTTCCTCGGGCGTGAACGCGGCACTGACGTTGAGCCGGACCGAGGGGTGCAGCCGGGTGAAGCCGGCGATCATCGAAGTCAGCGGCTCGATCCCGGGGGAGGGCATGGTGATGATGTCCAGCCGGCCGCTGCGCAGGCCCCGCAGTGCCTGCACGGCGGACTTGGCGGCATCAAGGTCCCGCATCACCAGGCGCGCCGGTCCAACCAGTTCCTTGCCCGCTTCGCTGAGGACTGCCCGGCGGCCGATGCGGTGGAAGAGCGGCACTCCGAGGTCCTTCTCCAGGCCGGCGATGGTCTGGGACAGCGACGGCTGGGCGATCAACAGATGCTCTGCCGCCCGGTTGAACCCGTCATGGTCAACAACGGCCAGAAAATACTTCAGCTTTCGTGTGTCCACTCCGGCCCCTTCGCCGATTCCTTCAGAAGGACTATGCCCATGACAGAATCGAGCATGCCCTATCCGCAGCTTCGGCTCAATCTCGAGGCCCTCGACAACAACATCCGCGTCATGGCGTCCTGGTGCCGGGAACGGCAGCTGGACCTCGCGCCGCACGTGAAGACCACTATGTCCGCCCCGATCATCGACCGTCAGCTAAACGCCGGTGCCGTCGGCGTCACGGTTGCCACCGTGGACCAGGTCGCTTCTGCGGTGGGCTGGGGGCACCGGCACGTCCTCATCGCCAACGAGGTCGTCGACCGGTATGGCCTGGCACGGATCCGCGGCTGGCTGGGGGAGGACTCCGGACGGGAAATCCGCTGCTTCGTGGACTCCGCTGCCGGTGTGAATGCTGCAGCCGCGGTGTTCGGCGCCGAGGCGGACGTGGCCCTTGAGGTGCTGATCGACGTCGGGACGCCGGGCGGACGCACGGGCGTACGCAACCTCCAGGAGGCCGTAGAGCTCGCCGGGCTGGTCCATGCCGCGCCCGGCCTCAGGCTCGTTGGAGTCGCCGGGTACGAGGGCGTCGTGCCCAACAGCAGGGCGGAAGCGACCATCGCAGCCGTTGACCGGCACTGCCGGCTGGTGCGGGACGTTTACCTGGAGGTTGCCCCGTTCTTCGAAACGTCCGCCCCCGTCTACTCCATGGGTGGATCGGCATTTCCGGACCGGGTGGCGGAATTCCTCCCGGACGCCGGCCAGGTGCCCGGAACACGGCGGCTCCTCCGGTCGGGTTGCTACGTCACCCACGATCACGGCACCTACGCCGGTGTCAGCCCGGTGCCGGGACTGATGCCCGCGCTGACCGTCCGCGCCGTGGTGCTCTCCACCCCCGAAGAGGGGATCGCCGTCGTCGGTGCCGGCAAGCGGGACCTGCCCTACGACGCCGGATTGCCGGTGGTCCTGGCGGCCCACACCGCTGACGGCGCTCCGAAGGACGGGGCGACCGCTGTGGTGCGCAACCTCTACGACCACCACGCCGTCCTCACCGGGGTGACCGGCCTGGAGGTCACGGACCTGGTGGACTTCGGCATCTCTCATCCCTGTTCCGCCTTCGACCGCTGGCCCGAATACGTCGTCACCGACGGAGACGGACGGGACCTCGATGTTTGGCACACGGATTTCCATCGGTCATCTTTGGAAAGTTTCCGCCCGGGGATCACCCGGCGGTAAGCCCGCCCAGGTTCCGGTACTTTTCCAGCCTCCGCGGGAGCAGTTCGCCGACCCCGACGGAGGACAACGTGGCGAGTTCGTATTCGATGGCCTGCCCCAGCCGCCGGCAGAACGCCCTTCCCTCAACGGCAGCGTCGCGGTGTCCTGCGTCCCCGCGTTCGTCCACGATGTGCTCCACCAGTCCGTTGGCGTACAGGGCGGCAACGTTGACGCCCTGTGCTTCGGACATGGCCGGCGCGAAATCGGTGCTGCGGTGGACGATGGCGCTGGCGCCTTCAGGCGGCAGCGGAGACAGCCAGGCGTGCTGGGCGGCAATGGTGCGGTCCGCGGGCAGTAGGGCCAGCGCCCCGCCGCCGGCACCCTGGCCCAGCAGAACCGAGACGGTGGGGGAGTTCAGCCCGATCATGTCATGCAGGGACCGGGCAATCTCGCCGGCCAGCCCGCCTTCCTCGGCCTCCTTGGACAGCGCCGCGCCGCCGGTGTCAATGACCGTCAGCAGCGGCAAACCGAGCTCCTCGGCCAGCCGCATGCCGCGACGGGCCTCGCGGAGCGACGCCGGTCCCATCGCAGTCTGCTGCGACGGCCTGGGCCGGGTGTGGCCGATGACCACGCAGGACTCCTGGCCGAAGCGGGCCAGGGCAAGCTGCAGTCCGGGGTCCTTTTCCCCCTGACCGGTGCCGTTGAGGGGGAGCACATCGCGGGCGCCGTAGGCGAGCAGTTGGCGCAGGTCCGGCCGCCGCGGATTTCGGGAGATTTGGATCGATTCCCAGGCACGGGCATCCGACGGTCTGACTGAAAGGGTCTTCGGCGGCTCAATCCGGCCGTGCGGGCCAGTGACCAGAATGCTGAGGGCGCGGTCCACGACGTCGGACAGCTGCGAGGGCGGGACCACCGCATCGATCAGGCCCTTGTCGAAAAGGTTCTCCGCCACCTGCACGTTCTCCGGAAACGGCGTGCCGTAGAGGGCCTCGTAGACCCGCGGCCCCAGGAAGCCGAGGAGGGCCCCGGGCTCGGCCACAGTGATGTGGCCGAGGGATCCCCAGGACGCCATAACCCCTCCGGTGGTGGGGTGCCGCAGGTACACGAGGTAGGGCAGGCCGGCCTGGCGGTGGGCGCGGACGGCGGCACTGATTTTGACCATGGACAGGAAGGCGATGGTTCCTTCCTGCATCCGGGTTCCGCCCGACGCCGGGCCCGCCAGGAGCGGCAGGCCCTCACGGGTTGCCCGTTCGACGGCGGTGACGATGCGTTCCGCGGCTGCCTGGCCGATGGAACCGGCGAGGAAGCGGAATTCGCTCACGATGACGGCTACGCGCCGGCCGCGGATGAACCCTTCGCCGGTGAGGACGGATTCATCCACGCCGGTCTTAGCGCGGGCGGCCGCCAATTCCTGCCGGTATTCAGGACCGGGATCGGGGTCAACCACCGTGGCATCCCAACTTCGGTAGGAGCCGGGATCCAGCACAGCGGTGATGAGCCCGGCGGCGTCCAGATGCCTGGCTTTCTGTTCAGTCAGCATGTTCAGCGCCCTTTCTGCTCCGTGTCGGCGGCAGTGCCTTTTGTACCGGCCGGCAGCAGCCCCAGCCATTGCCGGATCTGCTCCCCGTCCTGGTCCAGCAGGGGCGGCGCCGTGTGCGTGGTGAGGGTCGTCTCTGCAGTGTCGGCAGTGCTGAAGAACCGGAGCGGCGGACCGGGCAGGCTCACGTTCCCCAGGATCTTGTGGTCGACGTCGATCACCAGGCCCTGCGAATGCACCTGCTCCCAGGCGTACACCTCGTCCAGGGTGCGGACCTTGCCGGCCGGGATGCCGGCGTCGTTGAGTTTGGCGAGCAGCTCCCCGGCTTCGTAATCGGAGAATGCCTGCTCCACCTCTTCGATGACTTTCTCGCGGTTGCGCACCCGGTCCGCGTTGCTGGCGAATTCGGGACGCGCAGCGTCGATTCCGAACGTGGAAGCGAACGTATTCCACAGTTTTTCGCTGCCCACGCTGATCTGGACCCTTCCCTGCCGGCAGTGGAACAGTCCGTAGGGAGCGATGGAGGGGTGGTGGTTGCCCTGCGCCTTCGGTACCTCGCCGGCGACAGTAGCCCTGGTGCCTTGGAATGCGTGCACGCCGATAAGAGCGGCCAGCAGCGAGGTGCGGACGATCTGCCCCTGCCCGGTCCGCTCGCGCTGCAGCAGCGCCGCCAGGGTCCCGAACGCGCCATACATGCCCGAGAGGAGATCGGCGATGGGAACACCCACCCTTTGGGGGTCGTCCGGTCCCGATCCGGTCAGGGACATCAGGCCGGCTTCGCCCTGCAGGATCTGGTCGTAACCGCTGCGCCGGGATTCGGGCCCGTCGTGACCGAAGCCGGTGATGGACAGGATCACCAGTGCCGGGTTCAGTGCGTGCATTTCCGCGGCGGAGAAGCCCAGCCGGTCCAGGACGCCGGGGCGGAAGTTCTCGATGACCACGTCGGCGCGTTCCAGCAGTTCGCGCAGGACTGTCCGCCCGTCGTCGTTCTTCAGATCCAAAGCGATGGATTCCTTGTTCCGGTTGCAGGACAGGAAATAAGTCGCCTGCGGATCGTCCTCCGGGCCGACGAAGGGCGGGCCCCAGCCGCGGGTGTCGTCCCCGGTGCCCGGGTTCTCCACCTTGATGACGCGGGCGCCGAGGTCGGCAAGCATCATGCCTGCGTGCGGGCCTGCCAGGGCGCGGCTCAGGTCCACCACGAGGTAGCCCGACAGGGGACCCTCTGCCTGGGGAGTGGATTCAGTGCTCTTCATGGTGTTCCTTCTCTACTTCTAGGTGCCTGGGTTGCTGCTGTTGCTGGCCGGCCTACAACCAGCCCGGTACCACCATGACCAGCCAGGCGATGGCCGGCCCGGCGACGACGACGACGCCGCTGTAGGCCAGGATCTGCTTGTAGAACCTGTCCTTATCCACGTCTTCGGGGGCATTGGCCAGCACCAGGGCGCCATTGGTGGAGAAGGGGGAGACATCAACGATCGTGGAGGCGACGGCGAGGGCGGCGATGACGCCCACTGCGCCGATTTCGCCCGTGGCCAGGAACGGAACAGCCAGCGGGATGAGGGCCGCCAGGATGGCGGTGGAGGAGGCGAAGGCTGAAACGATGCCCCCGATGTAGCAGATGAGCAGGGCAGCCAGTAGCGGCATGCCGAGATGGGCAACGCCGTCGGATACGAATTTGATGGTGCCGGCTTCCTCGAGGACGCCCACGAAGGTGAGCATGCCGCAGATGAGCAGGACGGTGGACCAGCTGATCTTGTTCACAGCGCCCTTCTGGGCGGCAGGGGACACGAGCGCCAGCACGATCGCGATCGTGATGGAGACGAAGCCCACGTCGACCTTGAAGCCGAGCGAGATGACAGCGAGGGCGATCAGGCCCAGGATCGTCACGAGTTGCGGCACGTTGGCGCGGGCTCCGTTCGCGGGAGCCGCGGCGTCGCCTGCTGCGGGGGTGCCGGAGCCGCCCGAGGTGCCCTTGGCCGAAACGCCGGCGGGGGAGATGTCAGAGCCGGATCCCTGGAGGGTCACGCCGGCTGCGCGGGCGCCGACGCTGACGGACATCCGTGTTTCGGCGGCCTGTTCCACCACCCGGCCGGCCTTCGTGGAGCGGAACTTGTTGCCGCCGAGGACAAGGGACAGCACCACGGCAATGGCAAGGTTGAAGAAGAAGCTGGCCAGGAAGATGGCCATGGGGCTGGCCTCCAGGTCGGTCTTGGCAATGATGCCGTTGACTGTCACGCCGTAGACGGCGATGGGCGAAAAGCCTCCTGCCTGGGCGCCGTGGATGACCATCATGCCCATCATGAGCGGATTGATCTTGTGTTTCGCGGCAAAACTCAGGGCGATGGGAGCGATGATGGCGACGGCGGCCGGTGACAGCGCACCGACGGCGGTGATCAGCGCCGTGATGGCGAACATGACCCAGGGGATCAGCGCCACTTTGTTGCCAACCAGCCGAACGGCGCCCCGGACCAACAGATCAATGGTGCCGTTGTTCTGCGCGATGGCGAAGAGATAGGTGACGCCGACGATAGTCAGAAATAGACCGCCGGGGAAGTTGGCAAGGATGTCGTTGGTGGACATTCCGAGGACGACCGACCCCAGCAGGAATGCGCCCACGAATGCCAGGGCGCCCATGTTGAGGGGCAGCACCGTGGCCAGCAGGAACATCACCGCCAGGATGATGATGGAAAGGACGGGAGCGGACATCGTTGTTCCTCCGGATCATGGGGGGTGGATGTGTGAGCTGGATTACTGGCTCACTGGCCTAGCCTCCTAGACACTAGGTGACTTTGTCAATAGTTCTTCGGTAGGCTAGGCACAGGACATCGCCGGAAGGACGCGCCGTGCCAAAGAAAGCAGCAACGCAACAAATCTCTCGGGTCTCCAGGCCCCGGCTCTATGAGCAGCTCGTCGAGCAGCTCATGGACTTCATTGAGACCGCCCAGCTGGGTCCGGGAGATACCTTGCCCGCAGAGCGTGAGCTCGCCGAGCGGCTTGGGGTCTCGCGCGCCACCCTGGCGCAGGCCTTGGTGGCACTGGAAGTGCTCGGTGTGATCGATGTCCAGCACGGCACGGGGGCGGTGCTGGTCTACCGTCCCAACGTCCCGTCCGTTATCAAGGGGCTGCGCGAGCACCGCAGCCGGCTGCCGGAGATCGTTGAGGCGCGCAGCACCCTCGAGGTCAAGCTTGCCGAACTGGCCGCTTCCCGGCGCACCGCCGGGGACATGAAAGCCATCGACAAGGCGCTCGTTGCAATGGCTGAAGAGGTGGCTTCGGGCAGTCGGGGTGCGCACGGCGACGAGCTGTTCCACCAGGCCGTGACCGCTGCCGCACACTCCGCGGTGCTGGCCCAGTTGATGACATTCATCGCCGGAATGGTCTTGGAAACGCGGCTCGAGTCGCTTGGTCAGCCAGGGCGCCCGGAGCAATCGCTCGCGTCACACCGGAAGATCGCCGAGGCAATCAGGGCCCAGGACTCGGCCGCGGCTGCCGCTGCAATGCTTGAGCACATCGAGCTCGTCTCCGATGTTGCACTGCTGAAGAATTCCTAGACCGGCCCCGATCCGCCGCCGGCGCTGCGGTGCCGGCAGGTGGTGTCGATGGCGTGCATGATCCGGTCGCCAATATCACCCAAGTGAGAGTCCCGCGAGCACCATGTACTCAAAATGGCTCAGCCCCGCGTAGCGCTGCAGCTGGGCATCAAGCGCCGAAGGCAATCGCATCATCACGCCCACGAGCGCGAGCCCATGACGATGACGGACGGGGAGCGTGCCACATACCGGCTGTCACTTGCCCTCAGCGGTGAGGCGTCGTCGGAGGCGGTCCGCGTCATCGTGGCCGTTCTGAGCCGGGCAGCAACTGACGATTCCTGATCCGTGACTGGCCGAATCGAATCGGCAGCCGTTCAATGTCCCAGGACCCGCTGCCGTACGTCTTCGGGCTGCCGACGGCAACGTGCGGCGTCCAGTGCGGGGACCTGTAACCGAGGGCGCGGGAGCTGAGGATAAAGTCATCGACGTTGTCCACCAGCAGTTTGTCCAGTAGCTCGTGCAGGGCCTGGACGAGACGTACCTGGTACTCGTGGACCTGCTCCGGGACGTCCACTTCCAGGCCCGAAACGCGGCCCCCGCCCAGGGGGATCAGCCGGTCGGCAGTGCCGGAAAAAACGTCCAGCACGGGCAGGTCATCCAGCCAGGCTACGGTGGTGCCGGTGGCTGCAGCCACGCTTGTCATGCCTTTGGTCCACTCGCAGATGTCCCGGGCAAAGTCCTCCAGAACCCCGAGGTGCAGCAGGGTCAGATGCAGCCCCTGCTGCCTGCGAAGGGCGCGGACATAACGGCCGAGACCCTCGTAGTCCGAAGGGCCGGATCCGATGCTGAGCACCGGCGCCTCCACTGTGATGCGCGGAACCGTGTTCATTCCGGCCCCTCCCGACCATGCTGGCTGTTGACTGTGGTTGCCATTATCCGCCGGGCCGTGCCTTCATGCAGCCGAAGCTCCTCAGGCGGCGAACGGGCGCAGGCCGTCCACCAGGGGAGTGGTGGGCCGCCCGGCCAGCCGGGCGAGGTCGCCGGTGGTGAGGGCCAGTGCGTCTTCGCGGATATTGCCGTCCAAGGCGGCAAGGAACCCGGCTGTTGCCGGGTCAAGGCCGGCAGCCTCCAGCGTGCTGGCGTGCTCGGCTGCAGATACCGAGCGATAAGTGACGGGGCGCCCAAGGACCGTGGAGAAGGCTGACGCCAGTTCCTCATAGGTCCAGGCGTAGTCGCCGGACAGTTCGTAGGTGCTGTTGTCATGTCCGGTGGTGGTCAGGACGGCGGCGATGGCGGCGGCGTAGTCTGCGCGGGTGGCGCTGGCCACGCGGCCCTCCCCGGCGCTTCCGAGCAGTGTTCCGGTCTCGCGGGCCGCGAGCAGGGCGTCGGCGTAGTTCTCGGTGTACCACCCGTTGCGCAGGAAGGTGTACGGGAGTCCGCTGGCGCGGATGTACTCCTCGGCTTTGACGTGGTCCGGCGCCAGAATCACGGGGGTGGTGTCGGCGGCCAGGACGCTGGTGTACAGGATGCGGGCAACCTTGGCCCGTGCGGCCGCATCGATGACGTTTTCATGCTGCGCCGCCCGGCTCTGGATGTCGTTGCCGGAAATCAACAGCAGGGTGTCGCCTTCGGTCAGCGCCGCCTCAATACTGGCCGGGTCGTTGTAGTCCACGGCCGCGGTTTCAACGCCGTGCCCCGCCAGCTCCGTGAGCCGGCCGGCCGACCGGCCTGCGGCCACGATCTGTGCGGCCGGGACACCGCTGCTCAAAAGTTCCTCGACGACGAGCCGGCCCAGCTGGCCGGTGGCTCCTGCAATAACAATGGACATGGGATTCTCCTTGGTTGCCGGGCGCCCGATCGGCGCGCCTTCTGCAATGGCCAACCGCCCTCGAAAGGAAACAATTCCAGTGCCGGATGACGCACTTTGAAGTGCAATAGGCACCTTCAGGTAAGTGTCGTCTTCAGCATGACCCGAACCAACTAGAGATAATCGCCTGCCCGTTCGCGGGCGATCTCCAACAGCGTGGAGTGGAAAGCGACCTCTGCCGGAGCGTAGACCTTGTCCTCGCGCTGCGCCAGCAGTACCCGGCGCAGCGGGGCCGCATCACCCAGGCTTAGCACTTTCACGTCGGGATGCTGGAGGGCCACGGCCGTCTTGGGCACCATGGCCACGCCCATTCCCACGCTGACCATCGCCTGGGCCTCCTGGTAGTCGTTGGCCAAAAAGGCAATCTCCGGTTCGAACCCGGCGTCGTGGGCTGAGCGCTGCAGCACCTCCACCACAGGGTGGGCCTCGGCGCGCACGATCCAGGACTCGTTGCGCAGGTCCTCCATGCTGACCTGCTCCCGGTCGGCGAGCCGGTGGCCGCGGGCCACCAGGATCACGGTACTTTCCCGGAAGACCTCTGTGACTCGGACGGAATCGTCCCGGAACGGATTCCAGGGGTAGTCCCAGAGCAGGCACAGCCCCGTGACCCCTGACTGCAGATCTGCCACAAGTTCATCGAAGCGGGCGCTCCGCACAGAGAGGCTGATGGCAGGATAGCGCTTCTTGAAAGTCCGGATGACGACGGGCAGGAAAGATCCGGCAAGGGTTGGGAAAGTGCCAACGGTCAGGGACCCGCGCTTGAGGCCGGCAAGCTGGCCGAGATCGGACCGGGCAGCCTGCATCTGCCAGACGATCTTACGGGCATGGCCAGCCAGCATCTGTCCGGCCTCGGTGGGCACCACCCCGCGGGACCGGCGGTTGAGCAGCGGCTGCCCCACTTCTTGTTCCAGCTTGCGCAACTGCTGGGAGACGGCTGAGGGCGTGTACATCATGAGCTCGGCCGCGGCGGTGATGGAGCCCTGCTCAACTACCTCCAGCAGTAGCGCCAGCCGCCTGATGTCGAATAATTCCTGACCATCATCGTTAAGCAACGCTTCACCCTTCTTTGAATTTGGTTCATTCCCTGCCAGAACACGCACGCTGCCCTGCAAATCGGGCCGGTTTCCTGGCGTAAGGAGAATGAGGCGAGGGAAATTACCCTTCAAAATCGTATGAATTAAGTAATTCTACATCCCTCTTCAAAAGTCCGACATTGTCTAAAATTGTGATCTGGCTCAATCTCGTTTCAGGACCTCAATCAATATTTGAGGCACGAGGAGGAGCGGTAACAGCATGAAGATCGAAGCCCAATGGATGCGCGGAGGGACCAGCAAGTGCTGGGTTTTCGAAGCGGAGCATCTTCAGGAGAGCGGCACCAGCCTCGACGTACTGTTGCCCCGGCTGTTCGGCAGTCCCGACCCGCGCCAGATCGACGGGGTCGGCGGGGCGACGTCGACCACCAGCAAAGCGATTATTCTGCACCGGCCGGTCAGCGACGACGTCGATGTTGAGTACACCTTCGCCCAGGTGGGGATCGAAGAAGCCGCTGTGGACTGGGGCAGCAACTGCGGGAACGGCTCTGCGGTCGTGGGTCTGTATGCCATCGAGAAGGGGTGGGTGCTCCCGAAGGGAGACGTCACCCGGATCGTCACCCGCAACACCAACACCAACCAAATCATCGTCCAGCGGGTGGCCACGCCTGCCGGCGCCCTGGCCTCCGTTCCGGAGGCCCGGATGCCCGGCGTGCCCTTCCCCGGCCACGCGGTGGGACTCGGCTTCCAAGACCCTGCCGGCAAGACTACCGGTGCACTGCTGCCGACCGGCGCGGTCACTGACACCATCAACGCTGGCGGAACCCGTTGGACCGTGTCGATGGTCGACGCCGGAGCGCCTGTGGTGATGGTCCTCGCCGAGGAGCTGGGCCTGGATCTGGACAGGTACGACAACTGGGGCGCTGCGGTGGAGCTGCAGCTGGATACCCTGGAGCAAATCCGGCGGCAGGCGGCGGTGCGGATGGGGCTGGTCCGCACTGCGGCCGAGGCGGCCCGCGCAGTCCCCAAGCTCGCCATCGTGGGCGCACCTGCGCACGCCGACCCCGGCTGCGACGCCAACGTCATGATGCTTTCCATGGGCAAGCCCCACCCGGCCCTGGCCATCACCGGAAGCATTGCCTTGACCCTGGCCGCCCGCACCACCGGCACCGTGCTGCACACCATCACCGGCGGCACGGTGGCGACAACGCTCCGGCTGCGTACCCCGGCCGGGTTGATCGAGACGTGGAGCGAGAAACACAACGGGCGCCTCCTCATAGGCGTGGACCGCACGGCCCGCACCATCGCCACCACCACCATCCATCTCCCCGAGGTTCCCGGCAGCGCCGTCGCTGCCGCCCTCGCCGGAGCCACCCGCTAAAGGAGACCATAATGACCAAAACTGAGCACCGCACCGCTGTCGCTGCGGGCGAGACCCGGGGCAACGGTGCCCCGCGCCCAACCCGTCGCCGCCGAATCGTACTGGTGTCGGCGGCAGCCGGTTTCGCGATCCTGGCGTTGATTGTCCTCTTGCTGGGGGGTGATATCTTCAACTCTTCGGCCACCCCCGAACCGGAGCACTCCATGACCGCTGTCCAGATCATCCCGCTCGTCATCCTCGTCATAATGTTCATCGTCGCCACCAAGTGGCCGTTGAACATCGGCGTGATGGGGCTGGTCGCCTCCTTCGGCGTCGGCTATTTCATGCTCGGGATGACGGACAAGCAGATCCTGGAGGAGTTCCCGGCCAGCATCGTCCTGACGATCATCGGCGTCACCTACTTCTTCAGCATGGCCCAGCGGAACGGGACCATCGACATCATCGTCCAGAACTGCGTGCGCCTCGTCAGGGGCAAGACGATGCTGCTGCCCTGGGTGTTCTTCCTGATCGCAGCCGCGCTGACGTCACTGGGTACCTTCTCGCCAGCCGCTGTCGCGCTGCTGGCACCGGCGGCCATCGGCTTCGCCTACGAGTCCCGCATCCATCCCGTGCTGATGGGCGCGTTCATCATCAACGGAGCCCATGCCGGCGGCTTCTCCCCGTTGTCCGTGGCCGGCGTCCTGGTGCACGACATCGCCCTCAAAAACGGCTTTCCCATCTCCCAGGGCGCCCTCTTCACTGCCAGCTTCGCCCTGAATCTCATTCTCTCCGTCCTCACCATCGTCCTGTTCGCCCTCATCGGCCGGTTGCGCGACGGCGAAGGCGGCCAGCATGCCGACGTCGACACCGCCCGGACCAGCCGTCCCCGCGGCCAGCAGATCCTCACGCTGATCCTGATCGCGGTGATGCTCGTTTGCACCCTGGGGTTCCACATGCCGATCGGCTTTGTGGCACTTTCCGCCGGCCTCCTGCTGGCGCTGGTCAACATCAAAGAACATCAAACATTCATCGGCGGCGTCTCCTGGTCCACAGTATTGCTGGTGGCCGGCATGATCACTTATGTCTCGCTGCTCCAGCACGTGGGTGTCATTGATACCCTCGCCGAGCAGGCCCTGGCCCTGGGCGCACCGCTGCTGGTGGCGCTGGTCCTCTGTTACGTCATTGGCGTCGGCTCAGCCTTTGCCTCCTCCACGGCTTTGCTGACCGCATTCATTCCCCTGGCCGGTCCGCTGCTGGCCACGAGTTCGCTGAGCGCCTCGGGAACGGTCGCCGCACTGGCTATCGCTGCCACGGTGGTGGATGTCTCTCCCTTCTCCACCGACGGCGCGCTGGTGGTAGCCAACGCCCGCGACGACGACCGGCAGCGCGTCTACCGGCAGCTGATGGCTTATGCAGGCGGAGTGGTGCTGGTGGCCCCGGCCCTGGCCTGGGTCCTGCTGGTACCCACCGGCATTATGTAACCGAACGGCGACGCACCCGGAAAGTCGGCCTGACACAAAGAGCCAGCCGGACCCAGACCGCAGTGGGGCGGCGAATGATGATCACAGGGATCATCGCCTATTCGCAACGCGCGCCGCTCCACTGCACTAACCACCCAAGAGAACCCGCATGGCCTGGTCTCGAGACGGTTCAGCCCGGCTCGCACGGCCTTTCCAAAGCCGTCAACTGCAAGGACCACCCATGACTAAGCATTCGCGCCCATCCCCGCCGCAGGCGATGACTCCGCCACTGGAGCCGGCACCCAACTGGACCAGGCTTTCCCGCAACGACGAGATCGAACTGCATAAGGACGGAAAAATCGTTGCATCCGGGACGGTCGACATGATGGCCCTGAACGGATCCCTCCTCTGGCTCCTCCAGGACGGCGGAAAAGGCAGGGCCCTGTTTCTCCACGACGACGGGTTCTTTGTCCTCAAACGCTGCCGGACGCGTTTCCACACGAATTCCCGGTCGTGACGCCGAACGGGCCGGCAGTGGCCTCCGGGATCAGGCCGACGGCCAAACTCGGCGGAGAGCCGATGCTTGTGAGGGATGTTTAAGGCAGACTGATGGCGTGAGCGGAATCCGGTGGGTGCTGCACGTCGACCTCGACCAGTTCATCGCGGCGGTCGAAGTGCTCCGGCGGCCGGAGCTTGCGGGCAAGCCGATCATTGTCGGCGGTCGGGGCGACCCCACGGAACGAGCTGTCGTGTCGACCGCATCCTACGAAGCCAGGGCGTTCGGCGTGGGTTCCGGAATGCCCTTACGCATTGCGGCCCGGAAAGTGCCCGGCGCTGTGATCCTGCCCGTCGATCAGGAGGCCTACCTCGCGGCGTCCGAAACGGTGATGGCTACCCTGCGCGCGCAGCCGGGCGCCACCGTGCAGGTGCTGGGTTGGGATGAAGCCTTTGTAGGCACTGAGACAGAGAACCCGGAAGCCTACGCCCGGCAGGTGCAGGCCGCTGTCCTGGAGCGAACGCAGCTGCACTGCAGCGTGGGCATTGGCGACACCTTGGTCCGAGCCAAGGTCGCCACCGGTTTTGGCAAACCGGCCGGCGTCTTCCGGCTCACTGCGGGGAACTGGCTGGACGTCATGGGCAGCCGGCCCACTAAGGACCTGTGGGGCGTCGGAACCAAAGTGTCGGCCCGGCTGGCCAAACTCGGCATCAACACAGTCGCCGAGCTCGCCGCCTCCGACCCCCAGGATCTGGTCCCGGAGTTCGGCCCCAGGATGGGTCCCTGGTACGCGGAGCTCGGACGCGGGGACGGCGCCAGTGTTGTGGACGACACCCCATGGGTTGCCCGCGGGCATAGCCGGGAGACCACCTTCCAGCGGGACCTGACCGAGCCCGCCCAGGTGGACGACGCAGTGCGGGAGCTGACCGCGCGTGTCCTTGAGGATGTTGTGGCCGAAGGCCGGCCCGTGGTTGGTCTGACCCTCAAGGTTCGCTACGCGCCGTTCTTCACCAAGACCCACGCGAGGAAAATTCCCGAGACCTTCGACCGGAACGAAATCCTCGCGCGGGCACTGGACCTCGCAGCCGGAATCGAAGCGGGCCGACCGATCCGTCTCCTGGGGCTGCGGGCCGAAATGGCCATGCCCGAGGATGCCCGGCAGGGACATACGCCGACGCGCGGAGGTTGGTGACGGCGTCTACATGGCGTGCCCGGCCAGTGCTCACCACCCGGCAGTACCAGTGCCACCTTTGAACGGACCGACGATCTTCGCGGTGATCCAACCCCCGTAGAAGTCACCTCCCTGGAAAGTCACCTGCTCGCCGTTGACCTCGCAGGAATCCATGTGGCCCGGGTAAAGGGCCACTCGGGTGCTGAGCGCCTCAAAACCTCGGGCGGGTTCCGGGTAAGTCCACCCGGCACGGCGAACGATGACTCCGCCGGCAACAACGTCGAAGTAGTGTGCTTCTCCCTTGAACTCGCAGAAGGTGGTGCCCTCGACCGGAACGAGTACACCGGCAGCGAATGCGTCCAATGGCAGGTAGTAGACCGGCGGATGACTCGTCTCCAGGACACGCACTGCATCGGTGGTGTCGACAATCACCTGCCCGCCAAGCCGTACGACAACCCGTTCCGATCGGGGCTCGACCCGTGGCGGCCGCGGGTAGTCCCACACCGATTCTTGACCGGCCTTGGGTTTGATGGGCTGGGGACGCCGAAAGGATCCGGAAAAGCCGTGAGCAGGAGTCATGTCCCCATGGTGCCATCTTCCGCTGGAAAGCCACCGTGAACGCCGGGGAGGTCCAGGCCGGCACGCCGTGCTCCTGGACCCAAAAATCCGCCGCGCCTCCCTGTCGGATCGGGAGGAAAATTGTGTGTAGTGATCCTGGTTCAGGCATTCAGCCCGGGCCTTCAACAGGAGGATGACATGGATGATTTCGTCGCTTACCTTGATACCTCGGAGGTCCGCGCCGGCAAGCTTGAGGAACTTAAGACAGCCATGGCAGAACTTGCCGCGTTCGTTGAACAGAATGAGCCCCGGATCATCTCCTACGGCGTCTGTTTCTCAGAGGACGGCTCGACCATGAGTGTCCTCCATTTGCATCCTGACCTGGCCTCGTTGGAGTTCCACATGAAAGTGGCCGGGCCCAAGTTCCCGCCAGTTGCACCGCTTATCAAGATGAAGACCATTGAAATCTTCGGCCGCCCCAGCGAAGACCTCGTGGCGCAACTTCGAGAGAAGGCACAGCTCCTCGGCACCGGAACCGTCGTTATCCGTGACGTTCACGCCGGCTTCGCACGTTTTACCCGCGGCCAATTTTCCCTGCCTTAGGCCGGTGGCGTGTGAGGCCGCCGGGCAAGGCGATCGTCAACATGCATGCGGCAAGGCTATCGCGGGAAGGAATCTCCGGGTGGGTGATCTGGCGGCTCAGCAGGGTTCGGGGCAGGGGCGGGGAGCTCGTGCTGGACCACCTGTATCTGCTGCGCGTGGTGGGTTTCCGGGCGGAAGATCTCGTCGGCGATGCCAAGCACGCCACCGGTCGCGCCCCGCCAGGCGCCGTTGCGCCGGTTCCGCCGCGACAGCCAGTACCAGAGGCAGGCGATCAAGGCAGGAATCCCCAGCACCACCACCAGCCCGATGATCAGATCCATGGTGCAACCCGCCTCCGGGAGTCAGCTTTGGCTGCTACCGTCATCGTCCGGACCTGAGCGGCCATGGTCGCCATCCGCCGGCCACCTGCCGTAGCCGGACCTCCGCTTCCTGGAGTCGGACGGCATCCACCGTGCCCGGTTCACCACTACCGCTTTCTGACCCGGAACCGTCGACGGCGGTCAGGGCGTACTCGCTCCACCTCCGGCTGCCCACGGGATAGCGTTCGCTGTAGCCTCCTGCGGCGACCCCGAGTACGAGCATTTCCATCCGGTCAGCCACCGTTTCGGCAGTGTCGTCGCACGCATCGCAGCCGCAGACCGGAAACGGAAAGTCATGCAGCAGGCCGGCCCGGATCAGGACTCCCGGATACCCGGTCAACACAAACGTCAGCGCCGCCGCTCCGGAGCGCCGTGGCGTGACCCGGATGGCCTGCAGCACGTCCCGGGCAACCACCTGCAACCCGGCGGCATGAGCCGGACCGCTATCGACGTCCACGTCGTACAGGGCTGACAGGTGGTCGATCAGTGCCAACGCGACAACATGAAGCCCCGCGAATCGCTCCGGATGGCTGTCAACGCTGTATGAATCAGGGTCAGGACCGTCGGCACCCCACCGCCCGCCGTAGGGGACGGGTGCACCTTCCGGCGAGTAATACGTCGTCGTCGGCAGTGGCGGCCGGACATAACGTGGCTTTCCTGCAGGCGGCGGGACCGGCGCGGGCCGGGCTGCAGGCGGGTCCTCCGTTTCCCGGGCCCAGTCCAGGAGCTTGTCGACGAGGCCCCGGACGGAATCATCGTCCGCAGTCGGTAAAACCTCGAGCAGGCGGCCCACCTCGAACTTCGTCCGCCGGTTTCCCACCAAGGGAGCACCGCCTTCGGAGGCGGTCCACTCCGCATCCGGTCTCATCCGCGCAATGGTGTTTCCGGCGAACACTGCTGCTGCAGCGCTGACATCACTGCCGGGTTCCATCCCGGCAGCGAATGCGTGCAGGAACCAGATGAGCCGCGCCGGGTCGTCGGCCAACTCTTCCGCGCTCACATTGCGGCCGGCACAGAAACCGATGAACGCGGAGTAGCCCCCGACATGCCTGACCCGGGCTTCACGGCCAGGCTCCTCCGCATACACCGCGCGGCCCCGCGGGATCGGGTCGGGCAATCCGGTGGCCGGCCCATCGAACAAATCCTCCATGGACCCCATATCCAGATCCTAGCCTTGCCAGGAGGGCAATGGCGCCCGCGGATGGACGCGCAGGCAGGAACGTCCGCAAAGGCTTGAAGCCGAGTCCCTGGCGGCATACGCTGCACAAAAAGAAGGAACCCGGAGGGAACAGGAAGGCCCCTTAATGACAACCCGTGATACCCGTACGGCCGGCGCGCCGTGCCGGGTCGATACTTTCCAGCCGGATCCCCGGGCGGCCATGGAGTTCTACGGCCCGCTCTTCGGCTGGAGTTTTGACGATCCCGCCCCTATGCCGGCCGGTCTCGAGGGCAACTACTATGCTGCCCGCCTTCACGGGCGGCTGGTTTCCGGGATCGGCCAGGCTCCGGCGCTGTCCCGGCCCACGTGGAACACCCACGTACGCGTCGACGACGTCGGTCCGGCGCTCGCCCGTGCCGAGCACGCCGGAGGTAGCCTCGTCGCAGGACCGTTTGGTGGCGGCGCAGCTGGCAGTCTGGCTGTGGTCGCAGACGCCACGGGAGTTCCGTTCTGCCTGTGGCAGGCCGGCAGGAGCGACGACGCCGTGCTGGCCGATGAGCCGAACACCTGGGCGATGAGCTCGCTGCACACCACCGACGTCGGGAAAGCGCAGGCGTTCTACGGCACCATGTTCAACTGGGAACTCGAACCGGTGCCGGATGCCCCCTTTGCGCTGTGGCGCCGCTCAGGCCAGGTGGTTGCCGTCGTCACCGCGACTGACGGCGTCGCCGTTCCGCCCCACTGGAGCGTCAATTTCGCCGTCAGGGACGCGGATTCCGTCGCCCGGCACGCGGAAGAGCTGGGCGGCAGCATCCTGATGGCGCCGATGAACACGCCGGGATTCCGCAACGCGGTAATCGGCGACCCCCAGGGCGGCTTTATCGCGGTCAGCGCTCCTGCGAGTTGACTCTTCCCGCCCGTCGGGGCACCGCGCGGCGGGTCACCGGCCGGCACCGGCACTGAGAAGGACCGTGTGAAGTTTGTAGGCACAATGGAGGCGTGACTTCTCCGCTCCCGCCGGCCGCCGCCCGCTCCAATCCACCTTTCGATTTGGGCGTCATCAGCGCGGGCCTGGCCTTTGCCGCGTCGCTGGGGGAGCTGTCAGAGGCCCTGCGCGCCGGCGGCGCGGCCGGAACCGCCGTGGTCCAGGCGCCCCCCGGTACCGGTAAAACCACCCTTGTTCCGCCGTTGCTCGCCAACATCGCATCCGCCGCCGTGTGCGGTGGCGCAGGGGCTCCCGGCGGAAAAGGGCGGAGCCCGCGGGTTGTTGTGACCCAGCCGCGGCGTGTCGCCGCGCGCTCTGCGGCGCGTCGCCTGGCCGACCTGGACGGCAGCCGGCTCGGCGACCGCATCGGCTATACAGTCCGCGGCGAGCGCGTCGGCGGGGCGGGCACCCTGATCGAGTTCGTCACGCCCGGCATCCTGCTGCAGCGGCTCCTGTCCGACCCGGGCCTGGAAACCGTGGACGCCGTGATCCTCGACGAGGTCCACGAGCGAGGGCTGGAGACCGATCTGCTGCTCGGTATGCTCGCCGAGGTCCGCGAGCTGCGCGGCGATCTCGTGCTGGTGGCCATGTCTGCCACACTGGACGCGCCGCGCTTCGCCGCACTGCTAGCGGGAGGACAGGACGCGAGGCACGACGGCGGCGCCCCGGCTGCCGTCGTCGACTGTCCGTCCGCGCTGTACCCCCTGGAAACCGAGTGGGCGCCAGCCGCTGTGGCGCGGCTGGACCCGCGGGGCGTGAGCCGTGGGTTCCTGGACCACGTGGCAGACACCGCCGCCGCAGCACACACCGAAGCGCTGGCAGCGGATCCGGGAGTGGATGCCCTGGTCTTTCTTCCGGGCGCCTGGGAGGTCTCGCACGTTGCCGGCCGCCTCCGGGGCAGGGTGGACGCCGAAGTGCTCGAGCTGCACGGCCAGGTAAGCCCGGCGGAACAGGACCGGGCAGTTTCGGGCCGGGACCCCGGCGGACGTGCCCGGATCATCGTCTCCACGGCGCTCGCCGAATCCTCGCTGACCGTTCCGGGAGTCCGGCTGGTCATCGACTCCGGGCTGGCCCGCGAGCCGCGGCGCGACACAAACCGCGGCATGTCCGGCCTGGTGACCGTGTCCTGCTCCCGCGCCTCTGCTGAACAGCGCGCCGGTCGCGCCGCACGCCAGGGCCCGGGCCGGGTGGTCCGGTGCTATGACCAGAAGGTCTTCGGAGCCGCGCCGGCGCACCAGACCCCCGAAATCGTGGTGGCCGACCTGACCGCAGCGGCCTTGGTCCTGGCCTGCTGGGGATCACCCGGCGGACGTGGATTGGCCCTTCCGGACGCGCCGCCCGCGGCAGCGATGGATGAGGCCGTGGAGGTCCTCCGCGAGCTGGGCGCCGTTGGACCGGACGGCCTCGCAACGGAGCTTGGAAAGACCTTGGCCAGGATTCCGGCCGACCCGCGGCTGGCCCGCGCCCTGCTGGACGGTGCCGCAACCGTGGGCCACCGGACTGCCGCGGAGACTGTCGCCGTCGTCGCCGGTGACCAGCGCGCTCCCGGCGCCGACCTCACCCGGTTGCTTGCCACGCTGCGCTCAGGCACGGATCCGGCGGCGCGGCGCTGGAAAGAGGACGTCCGGCGGATGGAAGGGATCGTCCGCAAGGAACTCGCCGTCGTCGACCGGTCACGCGGCGTGGCACCGGTGACTGCCGCGGAGGCGGTCGGGTTCGTCGTCGGCCTCGCTTTCCCGGACCGGGTGGCGCGCCGCGTGCCCGGTGCGGGGGAGCGGTACCTGCTCTCTTCCGGTACCCGGGCGGGCCTTCCGGCGGGCAGCCCGCTGTCCGGCCATGAGTGGCTGGCGGTTGCCGAAGTCTCGCGCGCGGAAGGCCGCGACGCTGCGGGAACCGGGGCCGTCATCCGCTCTGCGGCGCCGCTTTCCGTTGACACGGCGGAGGCTTCCGCCCGGCACCTGCTGCGGGAAACCGTGGAGGCCGGCTTCACCCAGGGACGGGTCACGGCCCGGCGGGAACGCCGTCTGGGTGCCATCGTGTTGTCCTCGACGCCGGTGCGGCCCTCAGCCGCCGAGGGGCGGGCGGCCGTGGCCCGCGCACTGGCGAAGGAAGGGTTGGGAACCATCGGATGGTCGACGGCTGCGGACACCCTGCGCCGCCGCCTCGCGCTGCTGCACCATGAACTGGGCAGTCCATGGCCGGATGTGTCCGAGGGGGCGCTGTTGTCCCGGCTTGATGACTGGCTGGCGCCCGAACTCGAAACCCTTGCCGGCGGGGCCGCCACCGCCGGGATCGACCTCACGGAACCCCTGCGGCGACTCTTGCCGTGGCCGGATGCGGCCCGGTTCGGGGAATTGGCGCCGGAGACGCTGGAGGTTCCGAGCGGTTCGCGCGTCAGGATCGATTACCCGGACGCGGAGCACGACGACGGCCGGCCGGTTGTGGCGGTCAAGCTGCAGGAATGCTTTGGCTGGGCCGAAACACCGCGGTTGGCGGGCGGCCGGGTGCCGGTGCTGTTCCATCTTCTGTCGCCGGCAAGGCGGCCCCTGGCGGTGACGGACGATCTTGCGTCGTTCTGGTCAGGACCCTACGCGCAGGTGCGGGCGGAGATGCGTGGCCGGTACCCGAAGCATCCCTGGCCGGAGGACCCGTGGACCGCGCCGGCCACCGCCCGGACCAAGAACAGGATGTAGCCGCCCGGTTTCGTTTCCCCGCGGCCGGCAACCCGGAGCTATTGACCGGCGATATCTACCGATATATCGTTAACTATCGCCGGTTCTCGGCGATATGACACGGAGGGATGAGGCCACCATGAGAGGCATTCACGACAAATTTTCAGACAATGGCCCCGAACGGGGACGTTTTGAGCGCGGCCGTAGCCGCCGCGGACCCCATGGACATGGCGGCGGCGGATTCGGACGCGGCTTCGGACCTGGCTTTGGCCCAGGGTTCGGGCCGGGTTTTGGGCCGGACGGCCCGCGCAGGGCCAACAGGGGCGATGTCCGCGCGGCGATTCTTTCCCTGCTGGCGGAGACACCCTCCAACGGGTACGGGCTGATCAAGACAATCGCGGAAAAAACGTCCGGAGCGTGGCGTCCCAGCCCCGGCTCTGTCTACCCGACGCTGCAGCAGCTAGTCGACGAAGAACTCATCGTGCCAGTTGGTGAGGGCAGGCGCACGGAGTTCACTCTCACCGATGCAGGCAAGGCGTATGTGGAGGAGCACCAGGATGAGCTGGGCAACGCCTGGAACACCGACCCCGAGGGCACGGGTCCCGCGTTTCATCAGAGTGTAGGCAAACTCATGGGTGTCATTCACCAGTTCCGGGTTGCGGCTTCCGACGAACAGCGTCTGGCCGCCGTCGAAAAGATCGACGAAGCCCGCCGGGCGCTGTACCTGATCCTTGCAGAGTAGATCTCCAGGGCCGCAAGTGCCCCTGTGAGGTAACTGATACACACCGGAAACCTTGCGTCGTTGCCGCGAAACATTGCACGGTTACGCTCATTCCTACCTGGACACAGCGGTCCATGCAGCGAACGGAAGGACACACCATGATGACTCTTTTGAGCACTTTGACACTCTCCCTTCACTCCGGCTGGAAGGACAAGGATCCGCATGCCGGCGGGGCTGGCTCCATGGGCGCTTTCCCCAGCGGGCAGCTCACATCCACCCCCTGGGAAGGGTGGTGGCACGACGAAAGCTAACCCCGCGGGCAGGGGCTGCACCTCACCCTCTTGAAGTTCGGCGGCCTCAGGGTGTCGAATCGTCTTACAGAGGCCGCATGTCGGCTCACGACTAAGACGCCTGGAGTTGCTCATGTCGGTAAAAAGCTCAAACGGCCGGGCCAAGAGCCCGGCCCGCAGCACCTCTGATTCCCGGCGGGCGGACGCCTCCGCCGGGGCTCCCGCCGATTCGCCGGAGAAAGTCCGCAACGTGGTTCTCGTCGGCCACTCCGGTGCCGGAAAGACAATGCTGGTGGAGGCACTGCTTGCCGCAACCGGCGTGATCTCGCGGATGGGATCGATCACGGACGGGACGACGGTCAGCGACGCCGAACCCTCCGAAGTGCACCAACAGCGGTCCGTGGTGCTCTCCATAGCCCCGCTCGTGGTGGACGGCATCAAGGTCAATCTCCTGGATACGCCGGGCTACGGTGACTTCACCGGCGAACTCCGCGCAGGACTGCGGGGAGCGGACGCGGCCCTTTTCGTGGTGTCTGCCATCGAGGGCATCGACGCCGCTACCACCGCGCTCTGGGCCGAATGCGACCAGGTAGGGATGCCCAGGGCGGTTGTGATCAGCCGGCTGGACCACCCGCGCGCCAACTTCGAGGCGACGGTGGCCGAGTGCCAGCGCTCGTTCGGCGACTCGGTGGTACCGGCCTACCTCCCGGTGCGTACCGGAGACACCGCCACCGGGCTGCTGGGACTGCTCTCGCAAACGGTGTCGGACTACTCCGCCCGCTCACCCGTACCGGAAGTGCGGCCAGCCGGCACGGAGGAGATGGCGGCGTCCGAAACTGCCCGTGGCACGCTCATTGAGGGAATCATCTCGGAAAGCGAGGACGAGACCCTCATGGACCGATACCTCGGCGGTGAGGAAATCGACGTCGACGCCCTCGTCAGCGACCTGGAAACCGCCGTCGCCCGGGGAACATTCTTTCCCGTGCTGGCAACGTCCGCCGAAACGGGCCTGGGCGTGGCGGAACTCCTGGAAATGCTGACCCGCGCCTTTCCGTCTCCGCTGGAGCGCACCCTGCCGCAGGTCACCGGTCTGGCCGGCGAACCGGCCCCGCCGCTGGCATGCGATCCCGCGGGCCCCCTCGCCGGCGAGGTGGTGCGGACCACTATCGACCCGTTCCTGGGCCGCGTCTGCCTGGTGCGGGTTTTCTCCGGCACGCTGCGCGAGGACTCCGCCGTGCACGTCAGCGGCCGCGGGCTGGCCGACCGGGGCCACGAGGACCACGACAGCGACGAACGCCTCACCCACCTCTACTCGCCGGTGGGGTCTACCCTGCGGCCGGTACCGTATTGCGTGGCGGGGGATATCTGCGCAATCGCCAAGCTGGCCAATGCCGAGACCGGCGACACCGTCTCAGCCAGGGAGGCGCCGCTGCTGGTGGTCTCGTGGGAGATGCCGGAGCCGCTGATGCCCGTGGCAGTGGAAGCAGCAACCCGCAGCGACGAGGACGCCCTGGCCAAGTCCCTGGGGAAGGTGGCAGCCGGTGACCCGACCCTGCGCGTTGAGCGGAACGCCGAAACCCATCAGCTGATCCTCTGGTGCATGGGCGAAGCACACGGCGAGGTGGTGCTGGACAGGCTGCGCGAGCAGGGGGTTAAGCTGCAGACCGTGGACGTGGTCACCCCGCTGCGGGAAACGTTCGCGGCGCCGGCGTCGGGCCACGGCCGGCACGTCAAACAGTCCGGAGGCCACGGCCAGTATGCCATCTGTGACATTGATGTTGAGCCCCTCGAACGCGGCGCGGGTTTCGAGTTCGTTGACAGGACCGTGGGAGGGGTCATCCCGGGGCAGTACATCGGCTCGGTCGAGAAGGGTGTCCGGGCGCAAATGCAGAAGGGCGTGGCAGCGGGATTCCCGGTGGTGGACATCCGGGTGACGCTCACCGGCGGCAAAGCGCACAGCGTCGATTCCTCGGATGCGGCCTTCCAGGCGGCGGGGGCGCTTGCGCTGCGGGAAGCCGCGGCCGCGGGCCGGATCCAGCTCCTCGAACCCGTCCTGGCGGTGACCATCAGCGTCGCCGAAGACTACGTGGGCGCGGTGATGAGCGATCTCTCCTCCCGGCGCGGGCGGCTGACCGGAACGGCCTCGGCCGACGGCAGCGGCACAGAAATCAGTGCAGAGATACCGGAACAGGAGCTGCTGCGCTATGCGGTGGACTTGCGGGCATTGACAGCGGGCACCGGCCGTTTCCGGCGGACCTACCTTCGCCACGAGCCCCTGCCCCCGAACATGGCCCATACGGCTCCGAGGCAGTAAGCCCCCGGCTTTGTGGACCTGGCATTGTGAACCTAGCCATGTGAGCGCAAATACGCCGCAACCGGGGCCGCGACGGAAGCGCCGATCTCCTCCGCACTCCGCTTTTTGCCGGCGACCGCAAATGAGTGGTCACCGCCGTCGTACCAGTGGAGGGTGGCGGTGGGCCCGATCCGGGCAACCACACCCTCCAGCAGCTCGGGCGTGGCGAACGTGTCCCGAGTACCCTGCATGAACAGCATGGGAAGGGTGATGCCGTAGAGGTGCTCATCCCGCAGCTTCTCCGGCTTGCCCGGGGGATGCAGCGGATAGCCGAGGTACACCAGCCCGGCCGCTGGCATTCCATCCGCCACGGCCATGGACGCCATCCTTCCGCCGAACGACTTGCCGGCCGCCCACACCGGGCCTGCGTCGGAGTGTGCGGCCGCCCTGGCTCCGGCCTCCGCCATGGCCGCACGCCAGGTGGCGATCGCGAGCGGCGGCCGGTCAGGGAATTTCCGTCCGACCTCGCGGTACGGGAAGTTGAAGCGCAAAGTGGCGACGCCGTCGTCGTTCAACGCGTTGGTGAAGCCCGCCATGAAGGGATGCTCCATGCCTGCGCCGGCGCCGTGCGCAAGCACAAGTGTTGCGAACGGCTTCTCCGGCCGGGCGTAGATGCCGGAGACCTGGACATCGCCGACAGTGATGGTTACGGGGGATTCGGGTACAGGCATGAATCCATGATGCCCGATCTGCCAGGGCTCAGCCGCCGGCCGGGGTGACCCGCAGCCAGCGGAACTCCTGTGGCCGGAGAGTGACCCCTCCTTCTATTCGCACCGGGTTCCCGGTCAGCAGGTCCACCGCCCCGGCCGCGAATCCGGAAAGCGTCTGCGCCGTGATGGTCTGGTTTCCGTCGCTGAAGTTGGCGAGGACCAGGATGTGGGTTCCTTCGCCCGGCCGCTGGTAGCCCAGGACGCCGCGGTTTTTGCTGTCGAAGTGGACCAGCCGTGTTCCGGCGAATTCCGGGGTTGCTGACCGCACCGAGATCATGGCCCGAAGGCCCTCAAACACCGCACCTTCGGGTGTGGCCGGGTCACGGCGCTTCGCGTATCTCTCGGCAGGGTAGTGCGGGCGGTGCACCCAGCGGCTGTCCGCGCCGTGGCCTTCCTCGAGGGCGTAGCCGTAGTCATTGAGCTGTCCCACCTCATCGCCAAGGTAGAGAAGGGGGATGCCGCCGGTGCTGAAGGCCACCGAATGGGCGAGCAGGATCCGGTCCACTGCCTGGCCGGTGCCGTCCTCCAGGCCGCAGAGCGACGCCGTCGTGCCGGAGATGCGGCAATCACCCGTACGCGGGTTGTCCTGGAAGGGAACGCCGCGCGCGAAGCTGCCCGGGAAGCGGTTGACGTAGAAGGAGTTGAGGAAGCGGCGGTGGTCGAAGCCGTTGATGCCCAGTTCCGCGGCATCCTCGTCCGCGAAGGTCCAGCCGATATCGTCATGGCTCCGTACGTAGTTCACCCACGAAGTGCCCTCCGGAATGGTGTGCCGGCGCTCGAGGGCCTGCGACAGCAGGGCCACGTCCCGGGTGGCCATGGCCTCCCAGATCAGCGCCATCTGCAGCGGGTTGTAGGAAAGCTGGCACTCTGCCGGGTCGATGTACAGCGCCACTTCGTCGGGGTGGACGATCGCCTCGGACTTGAACAGCAGCGACGGCGCGGCCAGGCGGCAGACGGCGTTGAAGGCCTGCAGCAGGGTGTGGGCCTCAGGGAGGTTCTCGCACGGAGTTCCGAGCTGCTTCCAGATAAAGGCGACTGCGTCCATCCGCAGGATGTCCACCCCCTGGTTGGCCAGGAAGAGCATCTCACCGGCCATGGCCCGGAAGACGTCCGGGTTTGAGTAGTTCAGGTCCCACTGGTACGTGTGGAACGTGGCCCAGACCCAGCGGCCGTCCTCCATCCGGATGAAGGACCCCGGGTGGTTCTCCGGGAAGATCTCGCGCACGTTCTGCTCGAAGGCGTCCGGCATGGTCCGGTCCGGGAAGATCCAGTAGTAATCGCTGTACTCGGGATCGCCTGCCGCGGCCCGCTTTGCCCACTCGTGCTCATCCGAAGTGTGGTTGAAGATGAAGTCAACCACCAGGCTGATGCCGTTGGACCGCAGCTCAGCGGCAAGTTCACGCAGCTGTTCCATGGTCCCCAGTTTCGGGTTAACGCGGCGGTAACTGGAGACGGCGTAACCGCCGTCGGAATGCGGCTCAGGTGCCAGGAACAGCGGCATGAGGTGCAGGTAGGTGAGGCCAAGCTCTTTGAAATACGGAATCCGGGCGCGGACTCCTTCGAGGTCCTCCGCATAGCGGTCCACGTAGCAGACGCCGCCCAGCATGCTGTTGCCGAGGAACCACCCGGGATGGTGTTCCCGTTCCGCGTCCAGGGCTTTGAGGTCCGCCGGGCGTTCGTTCCAGGAGCGGGCGGTCTGGAGAACCAGCGCCGTCAACTGCTCCTGGAAGTCCGGTCTGCTGCCGTACAGGGTGTGGAAGAGCCGGTACAGGTCAGGAAAATAACGGTCGAAGCGCCGCCGGAAGTCCACACTGTCCTGCCCGCTGGATACGAGGTCCTCATGCGCAGCCAGCGCGTTCAGTGCAAGTTGCTTCGCTGCCTGGTCCACACCAGCGGCTTCAATCATGGAACGGGTCTCCTTCGACGGTTGGCCGCCACGTGGGTTGACCGGCCAGTTCACATCCTTACAGAACGCACGTCGCGTGCCCAGTGAGCAGGCCGAAGTTTCTTCCGCTCGGTAGCCAACTGCTGACGGAGCGGACCGGGCGGGGTAGGTTGTCACCATGGCGAGCGAATCCACCACCCTCACGGTCGACGGACCGAACGGCCCCCGCGACATGCGGATATCAAGTCCCGGCCGTGTCCTGTGGCCGGATCTCGGGCTGACCAAGCTGGACCTTGCGCGCTACCTCGCGGAAGTGGGGGACGCCTTTATCGCGGCGAACGGCGGCCGTCCGGTGGCACTGCAGCGGTTTTCGGACAACGTCGACGGCGAGCAGTTCTTCTCCAAGAATCCGCCCAAGGGCACGCCGGACTTCATCCGGTCGGTGAAGGTGGTCTTTCCGAGTGCGCGCTCGCATCCCATGCTGGTCCTGGACGAACCGGCCGCCGCCGTCTGGGCTGCCCAGATGAACACGGTGGTGTTCCACCCGTGGCCCTCGCGTGCCGACAACACTGACAACCCCGACCAGTTGCGGATCGACCTGGACCCCCAGCCGGGCACCGACTTCGACGACGCCATCCCTGCAGCCCTCGAGCTGAAGGAGGTGCTCGCGGAAGCCGGACTCACCACCTTTATCAAGACCTCGGGGAACCGCGGCCTGCACGTCTATGCGCCGGTGGAGCCTACCCGCGAGTTCCTTGACGTCCGCCACGCCGTCATCGCTGCCGCACGCGAACTGGAGCGTCGGATGCCGGACAAGGTCACTACGGCCTGGTGGAAGGAAGAACGCGGCGAACGGGTGTTTGTGGACTTCAACCAGGCAAACCGCGACCGGACCATAGCCGGCGCCTACAGCCCCCGGGCACTGGGCCACGCCCCGGTGTCCTGCCCGATCACCTGGGACGAACTGGGCAGCGCGGACCCTAAGAACTTCACGATTCTCACCGTCCCGGAACGGCTCCGGACCGTCGGGGACCCGTGGGCGGACATGAACGCCAACCCGGGAAAAATTGACGTGCTGCTCGAGTGGTGGGAGCGGGACGTCGGCTCCGGGCTGGGGGAGCTTCCGTTCCCTCCGGACTATCCCAAGATGCCCGGCGAGCCTCCGCGGGTCCAGCCCAGCAGGGCACGCAAGAAAGACTAAACCCGGCCGGGCCGCGGCGCCCGCCGGGCGGCAAGGCGGCTACTCGAACCGGGACGGGTCTCCCATGCCGCGGCGGACCACTTCCGCCGAACCGCTCGAGAAGTCGATGACCGTGGTCGGCTCCGCGCCGCAGTCGCCGGAATCCACCACAGCGTCCACCACATGGTCCAGCCGTTCCTTGATTTCCCAGCCCTGGGTCAGCGGCTCTTCCTCGTCGGGCAGCAGCAACGTGCTGGAGAGCAGCGGCTCTCCCAGCTCGGCCAGCAGCGCCTGGACCACAGCGTTGTCCGGGATGCGGACGCCCACGGTCTTCTTCTTCGGGTGCAGCAGGCGCTTGGGCACTTCCTTCGTGGCGGGAAGGATGAACGTGTAGCTGCCCGGCGTGACCGCCTTGATGCTGCGGAACACATCGTTGTCGATCTGGACAAACTGGCCCAGCTGGGCAAAATCCTTGCAGACCAGGGTGAAGTGGTGTTTGCTGTCCAGCTGCCGGATGGCCCGGATGCGGTCCAAGGCCTCGCGGTTGCCGAGCTGCGCACCAAGGGCGTAGCAGGAGTCGGTGGGATATGCGATCAATCCGCCGGACCGCAACAGCTCCACTATCTGACCTATCGCGCGCGGCTGGGGATCGTCTGGGTGCACATCAAAGTATCTGGCCATGCCTTGAGCTTATGGCCCTGCGTTAATTTCTGCACGGTGAACAGCCACCTCTGCGTGGCAGCGGGTGCGGTGCCCAATGGTGATCATGCCGCGAAGGACTTCGTCTTCAATCAACGCCAGTCGCCTCGGAGCCGATGAGTTATGGATCCGTCTGTGGAGCGGTGGCTGCCGTGTCAGTGGCCCGCCCGGGCATTTCGTCGTGATGGATCCGCTCCGCTCGGGACCCCAGCGGCTCACCGCTGCCACCCCATTGCAGGGCGATGATCTCCGCCCCGATCGATACCGCTGTTTCTTCGGGAGTGCGCGCCCCCAGGTCCAGGCCAACGGGGCTGTGCAGTTTCAGCAGTTGCTCATCGCTCAGGCCCGCAGCGCGAAGCCTTTCCATCCGATCGTTATGCGTGCGCCGGGAGCCCATCGCACCGATGTATGCGACGGGACGGCCCCGAAGGGCCGCCTCCAGCACCGGGACATCGAACTTGGGGTCATGGGTCAGGACACAAATCACGGTCCGCTCGTCGAGGAGCCCCCGGGCGAGCTGCTCGGAGAGGTAATGGTGCGGCCAAGCACGGACCACCTCTGCGGCGTCGGGGAACCGCGCTTGGGTGGCAAATACGGCGCGGGCGTCACAAACGGTGACCTGATAGCCCAGGAAGGTACCCAACCGTGCCAGTGCCGCGGCGAAGTCGATGGCTCCGAAGACCAGCATCCGCGGCCGCGGCGCGTAGCTGGCGAAGAACACGGACATGCCGGTGTCGAGGCGCTCACCGTCAGGGCCGTACGTCAGGACGGAATCCCGGCCGGCTGCCAGCAGGCCCTGGGTGTCGTCGCCGACGGCGTGATCGGCCCGGACCGAACCCAGCCCGCCTTCGAATCCGCCGGGCCGGACGACGAGGTGGCGGCCCAGCCAGCCGGGATCGGGGTGCTCGATCACGGTGGCAACTCCCACCGGGCGGGATGTCTCGATGTCCTCACGGACCCGGTCCAGCTCCGCGAAGGTTTGCTGCGAAATTGGCTCTACAAAAACCTCAATAGTGCCGCCGCAGGTCAACCCGACCGAGAAGGCGTCGTCGTCGCTGACGCCGTAGCTCACCAGGACCGGGCGGTGGTCGGCCTTAACCTGTGTGGCAAGCTCGTAGACGGCACCCTCGACGCAGCCTCCCGAGACCGAGCCGAAGACTTCGCCGGTGGCCGTGACCAGCATGGCAGCGCCCGGGGGCCTCGGTGCGGAACGGAAAGTCCGCACGACGGTAGCCAAACCGGCTGTGCCACCCTGCAGCCAGCCCGGCATCATGGCGGCGAGAACGTCACGCATTTTCCTCTGTCCTCCACCGCCGGCTCAGGGCCGGCGCGAGCGCAGCCCCGCACGGCGGCCCAGTCGATAAGCACAAAACGCTACGGCGGCAAGCAGCCCGATGAGTTTCCCGGGGTTGCTGAGCTGATCGGTGAGCATGCCCTTAGCCAGCGAAAGAGCGTTCAGGCTGTTGTCGGGCTGCGAAGGTGGTGACGGGGCAGGTGGCAGTAGCGGTGGGGATACTGCGGGAACAGGTGCCCCAAGTGACCCGGGAAGCGGTGCGGGCGGTGCGCCCTGCCCGGCCTCGGCCGGCGCGCCCTGCCCGGCTTCGCCCGGTGCGCCCTGCCCGGCCTCGGCCGGCGCGCCCTGCCCGGCTTCGCCCGGTGCGCCCTGCCCGGCCTCGGCCGGCGCGCCCTGCCCGGCTTCGCCCGGTGCTTCGTGCCCGGCTTCGGCCGGCGCTTCCCCGGCAGGTTCCGCCAGCAGCGTCTGCAGGTTGGCGGCGAACAGCGCCATCATCTGCTCGGTGACGCCCCCGATGACGCTTTTCCCCATTGCGGCGGCCTTTCCGGACAGGGCCAGGTCGGCGCTGACCGTACCCTGCGTCGAACCTTGCGCCTCTGCCAGGCGCAGGGTCACAGTGGCTTCGGCCGTACCTTGGCCGCGGGTTTCCTGCGCCCGGCCCTGGAACACCGCGCGGTGTTCGTCAGCGTCCCGTTCGAGGACGGACATCTGCCCCTTGTACTGCATGGAAACCGGTCCCAGCTTCACCTTCATCCCTATCTGATAGGCGTCGTCGGAAAGCTTGTTCAGGATCTGAGCCCCTGGTACGCATCCGGCCACGCGCTGGAAGTCCATAAGCGTGTCCCAGACTTTGTCGATGGGAGCGACTACGGAGAAAGCGCTGTCTATTTGCATTAGCTGTTGCCCTGCCTCTCTTGTGTTGTCCTGCGTCCGTCCCGGACCGCGGCTGCCACATCCGCGAGGGCCGCATAGCTGTGGCCGCTGACAAAGGCGTCGCAGTAGGGGAGCGCCGCCGCCATACCGCCCGCCAGCGGCCGGTAATTCACGTCCGCCTTCCTCGGATTAACCCAGACAATCCGGTAGGCGAGCCGCTTCAGGCGTCCCATTTGCGTGGCCACGAGGCCCGGATCATCCTGGGCCCAGCCGTCGGAGAGCACAACCACCACCGCACCCCTGGCCAAACCGCGGCGGCCGTGCGCGTCAATGAAGCTCCGCAGGCTTTCCGCGATCTGTGTCCCTCCCGCCCAGTCCGGCGCCCTCGCGGCGGCCCGGGCCAGCGCCTGATCAGGGTTCCGGACTGCCAGCTGCTGCGTCAGCCGCGTCAGGCGGGTAGAGAACACGAATGCCTCCGCCCGGGCTCCGGCCACGGCGCCCTGCAGTAACGACAGGAACACCCTTGTGTAGGGCTCCATGGACGCCGATACATCGCACAGCAGGACCAGCTGCCGCGGACGGGGCCGGCGATGGGCGTAGATGAGCCTTGTGGCATCAGAGCCGGTGCGCTGGGCTGCACGGACGGTGCTCCGGATGTCCAGCCGTGCATTGTTATGCGAAGACTTGCGGGTCCTGCGGCTCAGGCGTGCCGGCGTGGCGAAGACTATCTCCCGAACGAGCCGGCGTACCTGGACCATCTCCTCGGCGGAGAGCTCGGCGAAGGACGTTTCGTGCAGTCTTTCCTCCGCCGACGCCATGGCCAGGATGGCCTCGCGCTCAGGACCGTCCCCCTCACCGGAGCGTTCCCTGCCGGGAAGCAGAGCGGGCGGCGAAGCCTTGGGGAGGGCCGACGGCGCCTTCGCCGCCCCTGACGGCGTGGACGGGCGGAGGCGTGCCCCGGGGTCGATCGTCGGTTCTGCCTTGGTGGCGCCCCTGCTGTCTGCCGGGTCAAGCCGGCCATCAAAAACGGCGGAAAAGACGGCGTCGAAAACCGGAACCTGCTCCCGGGAGGACACCAGGACCACCCGGCACGTCCAGTAGAGCGGTTCGCGGGCGAAGGGCGGGATCAGGCGGAGGGCTTCTGCCAGCCGAACGGCGCGGTCCGGGGAAGTCGCCAGGCCGGCACGGCGCAGCGCAGTGACAAGTCCGGCGGCCAGGGAAGCGGCCTCCACTCCGGGCGGGCTGACGGCGGCACCGAAATCAGCCATGGCCGTCCCCGACCAGCCAGGCCGCGCCACGCGATCCCACGAGCTCAAGGTCGTCCCGGTTCTTGACGATCGAGCCCCAGGTCTTCTCCACGGTGGGCGCATCGATGTGCGTGATGCCGAGCACCGACAAAGCGGATACCCAGTCGATCGCTTCGGCGATCCCGGGCGGCTTGGCCATGTCCAGTGACCGCATCTTCGTGATGGCGGACGCTGCCTCCTGAGCCAGGGGACCGGCGCTTCCGGGGACACGGCGACGCACGATCTCGGCAATCCGCGCGGGCGCGGGATAGTCGATCCAGTGATAGAGGCAGCGGCGCGTGAGCGCGTCATGCAGGTCCCTCGTCCGGTTGGACGTGAGGACCACAACCGGCGGATGCGTGGCCCGGATGGTGCCCAGTTCCGGGATGGTCACAGCGGCCTCTGCCAGCAGTTCGAAGGTGAACGCCTCGAATTCGGCGTCAGCCCTGTCGATCTCGTCCAGCAGCAGCACGGCCGGGCGCGGTCCGGGATGCTCGATCGCCTGCAGCAGCGGCCGGCGCAGCAGGTACTGCGGCCCGAAGAGGTCCGACTCGTTCAGGGCTGCATCCCGGACCTCTGCCAGCCGGATACCGAGCAGCTGGCGCTGGTGGTTCCATTCATAAAGCGCTTCACCCGCGTCAATCCCCTCGTAGCACTGCAGCCGGAACAGGGGTGTGTTGAGCACACGGGACAGCGCCTTCGCAGCCTCGGTCTTGCCCACCCCCGCTTCGCCTTCCAGCAGGATGGGCTGGGGCAAACGCACAGCCAGGAACAACGCCGTGGCCAGTCCGACGTCGGCGAGGTAGTCGCCGTCGTCAAGTGCAGCCATTAGCGATGGAACGTCCGGAACCAGCTGCTGCACATCTTCTTCCGCGCCACTGCGCGCAGCGTTGCTCACGGTGCGCCCCGAAGCGCGTTGAGAACCCGTTCGTAATCATCGTCGGTGTTGATGTCCAGGGGAATGGCGCCGGGCACGGCCACCTCCGTTACCTCTGATGCGCGCTCCTCGAGCAACTTCCACACCGCCTTGTCGCCGTGCAGTCCGGCGAGCGCGGGCAGGGCGGAACGGGCGAACGCAAACGGATGGCCGATGCCGTCGTCGTAGCGGCAGACGGCGATTTCGGCGTGCCCGCGTCCCGCCAGCAGCCTGTGCACGTTCCGGGCCATGACCCCCGGCTGGTCGCCGAGCAACAGGACCACCACATCAGTGTCGGAATGAAGCACCGGCAGGGCGGCGGCTATCGACGATCCACACCCGGTGCCGAAGTCCGGGTTGACGGCGACATCGCAGCCAGCCGTGTTCACGCCTTTCAGCACCTCTTCGCTCGAGCCGCCCACGGCCAACACCAGTTGGGCGAAGCCGCAGGCCCGGGCGGTGGCCAGCACGGCGTCGAGCAGCACTCCGTCTCCGTAGGGGAGGAGCTGCTTGGGGCGTCCCAGCCGGCGGGATCCGCCCGCGGCCAGGACCAGCCCGGCAATCCGGGGCTTTCCTGTTGGACGGCCGGGTGTCAGCGGGTCAGGGCTGCGTCCATGACGCGGCTGGGCTTCAGCGGGAGGCGTCATAGCGTTCCGGATCCTTGCGGAATGCCTCGTAGCATCCCCGGGAACAGAAGTAGATGGTGGTGCCGCCGTGCTCGAGGTGCAGCGTTGACTCGACAGCGGCCACAGTCATCCCGCACACAGGGTCAATGGCCGTCGCCGGTGCGCTTTGTCCAGCCGCAGGGTGCCGTCCCTTGGCCCGTTCGGCAATGAGCTGCGCGAGGATGGACACGGCGATCTCGCCCGGGGTGCGGGCTCCCAGGTCCAACCCTGCCGGGCTGAACACACGGGAGCGCAAAGATTCGTCCACGTCCAGGGATGCCAGGACGGCGGCGCCCCGCACCTCGCTGGCAACCAGCGCGACGTAGGGCACCCCGGCACGCAGTGCGCCTTCCAGCGCACCTTCTTCCTCCCTGCCGTGGGAGGCGACGATCAGGGCGGCGTCGTCGGGCCGGGGGTCGGCCGCCTGCCCGTCGGTCAGTTCCATCTGCAGGCCGACTCCGGCTCCGAGTGAAGCCAGGGCCTGGGCCACCGGGGTGGTGCCGACCACCAGGACCCGCGGCGCCGGGATATGCGGCTCGAGGAAGATTTCCACCGTTCCTCCGCTGAGGCAGGGGTTTGACACCTCGACGGCGCCTTCCTCGCTCCGGTGCGACGGCTCGCCGGGCACAACGCGGAGCAACAACGGCTCCTGGGCTGCGAGTGCCTTCAGGCTGTATTCCCGCACGGAGGCTTCGACGCAGTTTCCGCCCACGAAGCCATTCATTTCCCCGGTGGACAGGATCAGGGCGGTGTCACCGGCGTGTGCACTCGTGGGCCGCTGCGCCCGCACCACCGTGGCACGTACGAACGGCTCCCGGCGGCTGATGAGTTCCGTTGCCCTTGCCGCGAGGGTTTCTCCCGTGGCCTGCATGTCAGATCGGTGGCCTTGGCCGGCCCTGCATGGCCTCCCATACCCGGGCCGGCGTGCACGGCATGTCCATGTGGACCACCCCGAAAGGTGCCAGAGCGTCGACGATCGCGTTCACGATGGCCGGGGGCGAGCCGACTGTGGCGGACTCTCCGATGCCCTTGGCGCCGATGGGGTGGTGCGGTGACGGCGTCACTGTAAATCCGGTCTCCCAGTCCGGTACCTCCATCGCCGTGGGGATCAGGTAGTCCATAAAGGAGCCGCCCAGGCAGTTGCCTGCCTCGTCGAACTCAATGATTTCCATGAGGGCCATGCCGACGCCGTCGGTCAGGCCGCCGTGCACCTGGCCTTCGATAATCATCGGGTTGATCCGGGTCCCGCAGTCATCCACCGCGATGAAACGCCGCACCTTGACGTGGCCTGTACCCGCATCTATGTCCACTACGCAGATGTAGGCGCCGAAGGGGAACGTCAGGTTCGGCGGGTCGTAGGTGACCTCGGCGTCGAGGTTGCCGTCGATGCCCTCGGGGAGGGTCATGGTGCCGTGTGCGGCCATGGCGATTTCCTCGATGGTCTTTCCGGCGCCGGGATCGCCCTTGACGAACCAGCGGCCCTTCTCCCACTCGAGGTCTTCGGGACGGGTTTCGAGCATGGCGGCGGCGATGAGCTTCGCCTTTTCGCGGACCTTCCGCGCAACGAGGGCCACCGCGCCACCGCTGACCGGCGTCGACCGGCTCCCGTAGGTGCCCAGGCCGAAGGGCGTCTGGTCCGTGTCGCCGTGGACGACGTCAATGTTCTCCGGCGGAATGCCGAGCTCTTCCGCGACGATCTGCGCGAACGTGGTCTCGTGGCCCTGCCCCTGGCTCTGGACGGAAAGCCGCACAACGGCCTTGCCGGTGGGGTGGACGCGCAACTCAGCGCCGTCGGCCATGCCCAGGCCCACAATGTCGAAGTGCTTGCGCGGGCCGGCTCCCACGACTTCGGTGAAGAACGCGACGCCGATGCCCATGAGTTCGCCACGTTCGCGTTTTTCGGCCTGTTCTCGCCGGAGCTCCTCGTAGCCGGCCATCTTCATCGACAGCCGCATGGCCTCTTCATAGTTGCCTGAGTCATAGACCCAGCCGGTCTTGTTCGCGTACGGGAACTGTTCGGGCCTGATGAAGTTCTTCAGCCGGAGTTCCGCCGGGTCCATGTCCAGCTTCCGGGCCAGGATGTCCACCATCCGCTCCACCAGGTAGACGGCTTCCGTCACCCGGAACGAGCACGCGTAGGCAACGCCGCCCGGAGCCTTGTTGGTGTAGACGCCCCTGACCTTGCAGAACGCGGCCTTCAGGTCGTAGCTGCCAGTGAAGATCGAGAAGAAGCCGGCGGGGTTCTTGGTGGGCTGCGCGGTGGCGTTGAACGCGCCGTGATCGGCCAGCACGCTGGTCCTGAGAGCGAGGATCTTGCCGTCTTTGGTGGCGGCGATCTCGCCCTGCATGATGTAGTCCCGCGCGAACGACGTCGACATCAGGTTTTCCGAGCGGTCCTCCACCCACTTTACCGGCTTGCCGGTGACGATCGATCCGACAACGGCGAGGATGTAGCCGGGATAGATGCCCACCTTGTTACCGAACCCGCCGCCGATATCGGGGGAGACAATACGGATCTTGTGTTCGGGGATGCCGGCCACAATCGCGAACAGGGTGCGGTGCGCGTGCGGGGCCTGGGTCGTCTCATAGAGCGTCAGCTTTCCGGAGACGGCATCGAAGTCCGCGACGGCGCCGCAGGTCTCCATGGGTGCCGGGTGCACTCGGGGGTAGACGACCTCCTGTGCCACGACGACGTCGGCTGCGGCGAATACCGCCTCGGTTTCCGCCTCATCGCCCATCTCCCAGTCGAAGATCCGGTTGTCCGTCCGGCCTTCGAGATCATCCCGGATCAGGGGGGCGTCCGGGTCCAGGGCTTTGCGCGCATCGATCACCGGAGGGAGCAGGTCATATTCGACGTCGATCAGTTCCAAGGCGTCGCGGGCGGCGTAGCGGTTCTCCGCGACGACGAAAGCGACCTCCTGCCCCTGGAAGCGCACCTTGTCGGTCACGAGCACGGCCTGCACATCCGCTGAAAGCGTGGGCGCCCACGCGAGGTTGAGCGCCAGCAGGTCCTTGCCGGTGATCACGGCGAGCACTTTCGGGTGGGCCAACGCATTGGTGGTGTCGATCGAGACCAGCCGCGCATGGGCAACCGGGGCGCGCAGGATGGCGCCGTGCAGCATGCCCGGCAGCACAATGTCGTCGACGTAGTGGCCCTTCCCACGGACAAACCGGGGGTCTTCCTTGCGCTGGATGCGCCCGTAACCGATCGGGCGGTCGGCGTCACCGGCCGCCGGGTTGCCGGGCCGATCGTGGATGACAGTCATGCCTTCACCTCTGTGTCTGCGACGTCCGGGACCGCCGTGTCCGTACCCTCGATGACTTCGTCTGGTGCTGCAACGTCAGCGGCCGCCCCTGCCGGGTGGGCTGCAGCCCACTGCACTGAGCGGACGATGGTGGCATATCCGGTGCAGCGGCAGATCTGCCCGGAAATGGCCTTCCGGATCTCGGTGTCGTCCGGATGCGGGTTCTTGTCCAGCAAGGCACGGGCCGTGAGCATCATGCCGGGGGTGCAGAAGCCGCACTGCAGCCCGTGCTCCTCCATGAATCCCTGCTGAACCGGATCGAGAGTGCCTGCCGTGGCGAGTCCTTCAACGGTGCGGATATCGTGCCCGGCCGCCATCGCCGCAAGCACGGTGCAGGACTTCACGGGCTGGCCGTCCATCAGGACCACGCACGTTCCGCAGTTGGTGGTGTCGCACCCCCAGTGTGTGCCCGTGAGGCCAAGGACTTCGCGGATGTAATGAACCAGCAGCACCCGCGGTTCGATGTCGGAGGCTACTTCGTTTCCGTTCACGGTCATGCTGATCTGCATGGAGCTCAACCTTCCTGTGTTCCGGCAGCCCGGGCGCACGCCAGCCGCAGGACCCTGCGGGTGAGCTCGTCGGCCAGATGCCGTTTGTAGTCGATCTGTCCGCGCTGGTCCGCGACGGGATCACACGCAATGGCTGCCAGCCGGCCGGCCTCGACGAACAGCTCCTCGCGGGGTTGCTGTCCAAGGAGCACGGCCGCGGCTTCCTCGACGGTTCCGTCGAGGCCCAGTGCCGTGAGACCTATGGCCGCGGCATCGACGCTACCGTCGTCCGCCAGCGAGACGGCCGCCCCGGCTGCGGCGACGGCCCAGTCGCCAACCCGGCGTTCCACTTTTTCGTAGGCGCTTCCCGAGCTCGGACGAACGGGGAACCGGACTTCGCACAGCAACTCGTCTGGTGCCACCGCCGTTTCATAGGGGCCGCGGTGGAACTCCTTCATGTCGACGAGGCGTTCGCCGCCGGGACCGCGGACCACAGCCACAGCACGCAGGACGTCGCAGACCGTGGAAAGATCTTCGGCCGGGTCGGCTTGGCACAGGGAACCGCCAATAGTCCCGCGGTTGCGAACCACAGGATCCGCGATGACCGCTTCGGCGTCCGAAATGATCGGGAAGAGGCGGGCCACTTCGGCTGATTCCAAGAGGGCCGTATGGCGAGTCAGCGCGCCCACCCGCAGGTGATCCCCGTCGAGAAGGATGAAGTCGAGCTCGAACAGGTCGTTGATGTCAATCAGCCATTCGGGACGGGCCAGGCGGAGTTTCATCATGGGCAGCAGGCTGTGCCCGCCGGCTATCACCCGGGACTCGGGGCCGTGGCGTGCAAGAAGTTCAAGGGCATCGTTCACCGTGCTGGCCCGCACGTAATCAAAAGGAGCCGGAATCTGCATTGTCCCTACCTCACTCCATGGCGCCGCACATGTAAGACGCCGATTTGAGGTTAGTCTTGCCCCGGCCTGAGTGGAGTGTCAATATCGTCATAAGCGAAGGGTTATGAAGCCGTGTCGATGACTTTGAGCCAGCTGCGCGCCTTCGCGCTCGTGGCCAGACTGGGGTCGCTTCACGCTGCCGCGGCGGCCCTGGCCGTCAGCGAGCCTGCGGTCTCCTCGGCCTTGGCGGCGCTCCGGAGGGACCTTGGCGACCCTCTTTTCGTCCGTGCTGCGGGAGGCATTGCCCTGACGGCGGGCGGCCGGGCGCTGGCGGACTATGCCCAGGAAATCGTCGGCCTGGCTGACCAGGCCCGGTGGGAGGTCTCCCACGCGACCACAGATGCGGGGTTGCTGAGAATCGTCGCAACAGCTCCGTTCGCTGAACATGCGGCCGGACGGCTGCTCGACCTCTTCACCAAACGGGTCCCCGGAGCCTCTGTCGATGTCGTAGTGGAGTCCGCTGCCGACATAGCGTCGCTGCTCCTTGACCGCGCCTACGACATAGCCCTCGGGGCCAGGCCTGCGCAGCCAGCCGGCCCCGGTTCCGACGTTGGACTGGAGATGGTCCCTTTCCTGCGGTATCAGCGCGTCTTCGTGGTGGCGGCGTCGCATCCCCTCGCAGTGCTGCACGGGCCGGTACCACTGGCACGGCTGCTGGACCGCCCGTGGTTCGCCGGCCCCTCCGGCATCCAGGCGGAGACGGACGAAGGGCGGTGGCTGTCGTCGATGGGCGTAGTGCCCGAAGTGATCCGGCTAAGCAGCGAAA